>CAZYRJ010000024.1:0-10550 GCA_964649625.1 uncultured Candidatus Saccharibacteria bacterium | reverse complement strand
GATAATAATAAAACAGGTATCAGTCTAACCTTAAGCATGTGACTAAATTAGCACTATTTTCTCTTCTCTTCTACTGAGTCCAGTACTCTGGACGAAGGGCTGGAGTGAGCCGCTCTGGTGGAAAAGACTAGCGAGTTCGACGGAACGAGCTCGAGGAATCCGCCAGCAGGCGGATATCTGTGCTTTTCCATGAGAAGAGGCGAACGCACTCTACGGCTTTTGCTCCCACAATTTCATATCCCAAAGCGCCTTGTCGTTTTTCTCTTTGGAGAAATCGTGTTTGTACGGAGGCACGGTGTGCGAGATGGCGATCTTGCGCCACTCTTTTTCCGTAATGCCGATGATCTTAAGAATGTAATCCAGACTCTTGGGACGCTTACCCTCATACTTCCGAATGAGCTTAGCGGCCTCCCCTCTGGTCATCCGGCCGTTTCGAATATCGATACTGCAAAGGTGCGTAGTTCTGGCGTACCCTCTCTTGATGAACTTCAAATAGTCGCGCGGGCCTTGGAGTTGATACTCGATCTTCTCATAGGGATACTGCGGGGGTACTCCTTCAACCTGATCGCCCTGCCAGCCGATTTTCTTGCTGATTATTTCGCTATTCTTTTTGACGTCCCAAGGGACGAACGAACCCAAGCAAACCGAACGGACATTGATGGCTTTGAGATCCTGAACAGCTGGATAACGATATGGGCCGAGGTCGCGCGCCGTAACTTTGCCTTTCAAAAAACCTTCCATGTCCTCAGCCGTAATACCCAAATTGACGAAACGATTGAAGCGGCGCTCATCGACCTCTTCTGTATCGTTGTAGCTATAGTAAGCCGTGTATTCAGCCGAAGGTTCGCCCCAGAAAAGCAGAGGAATTTTGTGCTTAACAGCGATCTGCATCGGATAGGCGAAACTGCCGGCATGAGCGTGCCAATCGAAGTCCCCCTTCCGCTTAAGCGCTTCTTTCATCAGAAGTCTAACCACCTTCCAATCGCTCCGGAATTTCAAAAAATCGACACCGAGCGCCCTCTGGGTCCTCTCGTTATTCTCGACGGTCCTGGGTCTATAAAAACCATGATCGAAACTGACGACCAATGGCTTTAATTTTAATTTTTCAACGATATACCAAAGTGTGTAGGTTGAATCCTTTCCGCCGCTAAAAGGCACGATGCAATCGTAAACGCCTTTGCCGCGGTACTGTTCGACAAGCTCATGGAGTTCTTTTTCTTTAGTCTTCCAGTCGATGCTCTTCTTGATTTCGCTGTTCCGGCAGATATTGCAAACCCCATCCTTATCGAAAATTATCGATTCATGAGTTTCAGGCATGACGCATCGGGTACAGCGCCGCAAATTATTCAAAATTTTTGTGTCCGCGATATTCATTTTATTTATTCAAAAAATTCTCGAGTAATTTCAGTCCCGCGTGCTGGCTCTTCTCCGGATGGAACTGTACGCCGTAGATATTTTTTGTTTCCACGGCGGAAACAAAATCCCCACCGTAGTCCGTCGTGCCCGCAATCGCTTTCCTATCGCTCGGCTCTAGACTATAACTGTGAACGAAATAGAAGATTGGAGCCTTAATTCCTTCGAACAGGCTTCTTTTCTCAACCTTTACGTCATTCCAGCCGACGTGTGGCAAAGCTAACTCGCCCGCCGGCCTCATTAAGTCGGTATTTCCCTTGACCCAGCCCAACCCTGCCGTTTTACCGCCTTCCAGACCGTATTCTGCCAAAATCTGCATGCCGAGACAAATGCCTAAATAGGGCTTCTCCTTAGTCAAAACTTCTTTTTCGAGTAGCTTGAACAATCCCGCCTTCTTGAGGTTCTTCATGCACTGATCAAAAGAACCGACCCCGGGCAAAATGATGTGGGTAGCTTTTTTGAAATCTTCGGCCTTAGCCGAAAGAACGTGGTCAATATGTAAATATTCAAGCGCGTTCTTAACCGAACCGGCGTTGCCCATGCCGTAGTCAACTATCAGAACGAATCTATTGGCGTTCTTTTGATCAGCCGGCATCGGCCTATTTTAAAGCCAAAGTTTTCTTTAAAATCTCGAGGTATTTACTGAAGCCTGATTTGGTCAACCACTGTTTATTGGTGTGGCTCTCGAACGAGAATCCCTCAGGCAATCGCTTTCCCATTTGAAAATATTTTTTGAAAGTCTGGGCGACGTTGAACACCTCGCTGTCTTCGGGCAAAACGACATAGTATTTTTCGAGCTCCACCGTATGCCGCGCTTCCTCCTTTGAAAGTAGCATCTCGTGTAATTTCTCGCCCGGGCGGATACCGATGACCTTGCGCTTGGCTCCCGGGGTCATCACGTCGAACAGGTCCGTCAATTTCATGCTCGGAATCTTGGGAACAAAAATCTCGCCGCCTAACATATTTTCCAGGGCGAAAAGTACCAACTGAAAACTCTGTTCCAAGTTTATCCAAAAACGGGTCATTTCCTCGTGCGTAATATGCACCGTGTCCTGACTCGGCGTTTTGATAAGCTTCTCGATGATACTGCCGCGGCTACCCATGACGTTTCCGTAGCGAACACAAGCGAATCGGGTTACTTCCGGGCCGTAGGCGTTACCGTTAACGAAAAGTTTTTCGGCGCAAAGCTTCGTGGCCCCGTAAAGATTGACCGGCTGGGATGCCTTGTCTGTGGATATCAAAAGTACCTTGCCGACTTTACAATCGACGGCCGCGTCGATCACATTTTGACTACCCATGATATTCGTTTTAACCGCTTCGAAGGGATTGTATTCAAGAGTCGGCACCTGTTTCAAAGCAGCGGCATGGACCACTATATCTACTCCATTGAAAGCCCTATTCAAACGCGCCGAGTCCCTCACGTCACCGACAAAAAAACGGACCCTGGGGTCGCTGATTTCCTGGCGCATTTGCGACTGCTTGAATTCGTCACGGCTGAAAATGATGAGCTTTTTGAGCTCGGCATGCTCGAGTAGGTATTTGGCGAAATTGCGACCGAACGAACCTGTGCCGCCAGTGATCAACACTGTTTTGCCCTTCAAAAATGAGATTTTTTTCATAACGTGTGCCGCTAAAAAATAGCATATAAAAGCCTAATAATCAAACGTTTCTAGAACCAAATAAAAAAGCTCACGATCAATTCGCGGACCCTTCTTTATGCCTTTGTGCTTTGAACTTGAGCTCCCACAACTGTTCACTGTCGCCTCGGTTGCGTGCCCATTTCGAGGAAGAGAGTGAGAACCAACTCGTTCTCGTCGGACAGCTCCAATCCACCGTGGACACGGTAGCCAGTAAAAGCGAAGTTCATCATGCTGCCGAGCGAATCGTCCACTCCGGCATCGACGATGCGGCCCAAGGGCCAGTATTTCTTCTTGCCAAGCGGCCGATGTTTCCGGGCTTCCCTCGCCCTGTTCCAGGTCAGTAATAGATTAGCCGTGGAAATGCTGTAGGGATAACTGGCCAAATTTTGGTTCTCTACGCTCCCCGGTTCCGAAAAGTCGGACAGTGAACGATTGATCTTGGCTCCCGCTAGGACGAGGTCAGCGTCAGTCATGTCTTCGGGCCAGACCGTCGCATCTCCGCTCTGTTTCGCCAAGCGAGAGATGGGCACCCTTAGACCGATATCCGGATCGCGTTCGCGAAAGTTGATCGATTCGCTGACTTCCGGCAGCAGAGCTTTGAATACGCCCTCCCACGGCACCAGACTAACCCGAGCCAGGTTGACGATAAGGCAAGCCCGACAAATGATCCTCGTCTCCTCTGTCATCGTTCCATCCTTCTCAAGAAGGCCGAGGGCGATCAGCTGCGGCTTCTCTGACCCAAAACTCGGTTTGGGGTCCTCGACATAAAAGCCGACTTCCGTGAACAACAACTGATTCTTGCTCCTCAATGCGGTTAGGACGCGATGGACCTCATTTACCCTTGCCTCCATAGCAACGGCCCCGTTTCTTAATATTCTTTCCATAACTTGGTATCTACGCAAGCTTCCTTCAGCCCATCAGGGCTGCTTTTCAGTTAGTAAGGAGCTTGATTGCCGCCTCGAAAACTAACACATAATATATTATGCGTCAAGGATGAAAACCTAAGCCAAAAACAATAGCCCCAGAACGATGAGAATTGCGATGGAAAATTTATACAAGCGATGTTTTTCCTTAAAATAGATGTCCCCGGAAATAGTTGCCGAAAACACTGCCCCGCTCCGGAGAGCCGCCGTGGCAATGGAAGGCGCGAGCCAATCATAGGCAAAACTGCCTACGGCCGTGCCTAATCCGCTCATCACTGCTTGGAACAAGAACACCCGCTTTGTGAGAAAAGTGAACGGATTTTCATCAGCCTTGAAAATAGCCATAAGATAGAAAAAAATTAACAGGCAGAACGACACGATGATCTGTTCGGCTTCGAAAGAATTAAAGTGATTGATATCGTATTTATATAAAGAGAGAGTAGCCACCGGTAAAATTGCGCTAATAAATAAGAGAGATATTCCCTCTTTGCTTATTTTATTAGAGAGAGAAACGAGAAGAAGGATCACTGAGATCAACACCACACCTATAATTTGCCTGTCGCTCAGGGCATAACCCATGATCAGATCGACCAGGAGCAGAAGCGGCGTGGTCAAGGTGCGCACAAAACCGAAAGTGCTCCGATTAGCCCGGCCGAGCGCAGTGATCGTGATCACGCTTAAAACTATTTCGAGGAGTATTCTGGGTATGAGCGTCGGCAAAGAAGCCATCGAAAATACGAAGACTCCCCTTTTCATTGCCGAAAAAGCCAAAAAAAGAATACCGAATATCAGGGTCAGGAAACCGACCGTATAAACGCTGGCTTTACGCTTTTGGATGGAACGCTTGCCGATAATATCGGAAACTTCCCCGAAAACGCTGCTCGATAACGCCAACAAAATGCCGAACATCGAAAAATTATAGCACGGTTGAGGCTTAACGATCGGATAAAAAAATCCTCCGCCGGAGCAGAGGATATGAAAAAAGCGAACAGCTTATTTGCCGAATAGCTCAACAAGCTTATCGGCGATGTTCTCTGCCGCGTTCGGCACAATCGAGCTTCGAAGACGGCTCAGCACCTTGGGGTCACACCCAATATCGAGTATCAGGTTGCGCAGCATATTCGGCTCATGGAACGGAACTGTGATGCGCGACTCGTTGAAGGCGAACTGGGGATCGCCCTTACCGCTCGTCTTGAGATTCGGCACGTAGTACATGGCCGGAATACCGAGCATGGCCGCGTCGGAAACAGCCAGAGTGTCGAAGCCGACGACCACATCAGCCGCGCAAAGCGTGCAATTACTCGCCGCTTCGCCGTCGAAAGTCCGCTCTACATCGAACTGGACCGAGGGACACAAGAGCTCGATCTCCTTACTGATGAAAACAGCAGCGTCGTTCAAACCAGGCTTCTGTCGAATGACACCTGAAACACGGCCGCCGTTCCGTTTAGCGTCCTGAACGGCCAAAAGGAATTCCAAAAGCGGACCCCTTTCCGAGCCGTCGAAATATTCGACATGACCCGGATCATCCAGCGTAGCATCGTCGAGATCGTTCGTTACCGCATAAAGGACCATAATATCTCCTTCCGCTACTCCGAAACGCTTTCGGCCGATAGCCCGGAGCCTATCGCGATTCTCTTTAGCCTTGGCTTTGGCTTCCCACGAAGGGTTTCCAAGTGCAAAAACCCGCTCGGGCACGAATCCCAACCCTCTAGATGTCCGCGGCTTACTTCATCCGGCACGAACATCGCGTCTGACGCCGCGCCTCAGTGCCTCCGCAAAAGCCAATCGTTCGGCACTGAATTCTGCCGCGATGCCGCCTAACACCACGTCAGGCATGGTCCGTTCAAATACGGAAAGGACCATCGCATGGAACAGCGGACCCTTCCCGTAGCTGTCTGGGGTCTCAGGTGTTATGCCTCTGGTAATGAATGTCGGATGCGCCAAGACCTGAGTACCGGGACGGTCGGTGAAGACACTGACACGATGGCCCAAAGCTGTTAATGCTTTAAGCACAGGGGTCAAAACACCAGCCGCGCCGGTGTCTGTGGCGAATACAGTTATGTTCATAGTTTTTGTCGGTATTGTTGAGTTTTTATCGTTGCGCTGACAAGCAGCTACTGTGCAAAGTAACACATTCTTTAACAAAATGCAATAGCTACGGCTGTACCAAAAAAGGAGGGCGTTAACCGAGCGAAGTACCGACTTTAAAATACTGGTTGATGGATTCAGCCACGCGTGCGACATCCGTTTTCTTAAGCTCGGGGAAGATCGGCAACGTAATGGCCGTATCCGCGTAAATAGAACCGTTCTTTAGTTTGGTCTTCGAGTAACCGGCCTTTCGATAAAACGGATGGCTGTATACGGGCGGGTAATGAAAATTTACTCCAATACCCTCGCCCCGAAGATAGTCATAAAGCGGCAAACGATCGGCCGGGTCTTTGACGCGGATGACGTATAGGTGCCACGCAGAAGATGAGTCCGGCTCTTCGGACGGAATAATGATGTGAGGATTTTTGGAAAGGATTTCGCGATACCAGGCTACGACCTTCCGGCGTTTCGCCAAAAAAGTATCCATGCGCTTCAACTGCGATATGCCTAAAGCGCAAGAAATATCCGTCAGCCTGTAATTGAAGCCAAAATCGGTCATTACATTGAATCCTTGCAAATTCTTGATGACCCCGTGGCTTCTAAGCGCCTTCGCCCTTTCGGCGAACTTTTTCGAGTTCGTGACCAAGGCCCCTCCTTCCCCAGTCGTTATTGATTTTACCGGATGAAAGCTAAAGACAGTGATATCGCCTATCGAGCCGATTGCTCTACCGCCATATGATGCCCCAAGAGCATGACACGCATCCTCCACAACAAAAATGTTGTGCTTTTTTGCTATGGCCATAACCTTCCGCATATTGCATGGCGTGCCCGCGAAATGCACCGGAACTATCGCCCTGGTTTTCGATGTTAAATGGTTGGTTATTTGATCTTCGTCCAAGTTGTAAGTATCCAATCGGATGTCGCAGAATACGGGTTTGGCCCCAACCGCCAAAAGCATATTCGTGGTGGCCACGAACGTGTTGGGTGTCGTAATAACCTCATCACCCTTCTTCAAGCCGATAGCAAGATAAGCCAAGTGGAGGGCGGCGGTGCCACTCGAAACCGCTACGGCATATTTGGCCCCGCTCGCTACGGCTAACTCCTCTTCGAACCGGCTGACGTCAGGTCCCTGCGTCAACCAATCGGAGGTCAAGACCTTAGAAACGGCGTTAATATCGGAATCATCTATTGACTGATGCCCGTAAGGGATTACTTTGTGTTCTTTTTTCATTTTCGATCAGCTTCTATTAATATTGCGTTCATTGCGTTTTGAGCGCTCTCTCTGACCGATAAATACGACTGCACCGGCTCATTGGTATCGAAATAACAGTGAACCGAGGCGTCATCCAGACATTTGAAAAAATTGATCACTTGAGAAGGCGTGAGGCTGTAGCCCTTTTTTATCTTTTCCAGTGCCTCTCTGCAAGTCTCGACGCTATCAACCCTAAATAGCATTGGGCAATTCTGATACCAGGGATGGCCGAAAATGATGCTCGGCTTGTATCTCAATACCGCCTCCAAAGCCGCAGTACCGGTGACACTTGCGACAGCTTTCGCATTCCTTGTCAACGAAAAAGTGTCGGTCGTTAGTGGAATTATTCTGACATTTTTTATGGACGATATTCGCTGGTAATATCCTGGGTATCGGTAAGCCGTGTAGTTCAAGCCGCGAACTGCCCACTCGATGGGATGCTCTTTGACATATATTGTCCAATCGCGAGGCAAAGCCGCCGACAAGGTTTCGATGGCCAAAATAAGATCGACATAAATATCACCCTGAGGACTTGTCGTGCATTCCGGCTGGTAATTTAAGGGGAAATAAACGAAAGGTTTGGAAAGATCAGCCGGTCTCTCCAAACGTGAGTATTCTTTTTTTATATTCTCACCGAACACCTTCCGTAAGTACCCGTATGATCGGGACAAAAGACTTCCGTTCTTGATGCTGGTCCACAAGACTTTGGATTTGAGAACAAGCAATTTAACGACTTTGAATTGGTTCTTATAATTTGTCAGGTAATGAGGTGGCAAGTCCTTCGGCGCACCGGAATTAAGTTCATAGTATGTTCTGAACGGCTCGCGGATATCATCGGCTTTGAAATTTTTACCCTTCGATTGCTCTATGAGACCAAGCAGTCGTTGGCTACCGACTCGAAAATCGTTCATGAGCAAGGTTCTCCCTGCCACAAGAGTTCCGTCAAAAACCAGAGTTTTGATACCTCTCGCCCGGGCCAACTCGTAGGTCACATAATCGAATATGGCATGTGGCGGAACCATAAAGACAACAACGTCGGGAGCCTGTTCTACCAGGACGCGATCCCAATAAGCCAGCATGGTGTAATAGGTACGCTTCCTCTCATCGACGTTCATCCACTCGTAGTGCTTGTTCATCATCGTCAACACTATCGCTTCGGTCTTATGCATCCTATCGATCAGCTCTTTCGATGCGGGTGGAACTTTTATTGGCTGCCCCAAAGGGTCGAGGGCGTTTTGCCCATCGACATGGTCGTGTGTTATGACATCCGGAAACCAACTCTTCACTTCTTCCCGGCCTTTCCAGGTATAAGCCCAATAAACGACCTTATGGCCGTTTTTCTGAAGTTCCTTAACTACATCCGTGTACTCCTCCCTATGATTGGGCCAATGGACCAAGAACAATCTCATAGGCCGGGAGTTTGCATGTTATGCAATTTTTTAAAATAGGAATTATCGTCGGAAAGCAATTCTTGGGGAGACCCTTCTTCGAGCACACCACCTTCACCCAAGACAACAAGTTTGTCTGCATTCTTAACGGTCGAGAGGCGGTGCGCGATTATGATGACAGTGATCATGCCTTTAAGATTATCGATGACCGCCTGGATCTCCCGTTCAGATTCATTGTCCAGCGAACTGGTGGCCTCGTCCAGGATCAGTATCCTCGGACTTCGCGCCAATATCCTGGCAATAATGATCCTTTGCCTTTGACCCCCGGACAACATCACCCCTCGTTCTCCTATGACCGTCTCGAACTTATTCGGCGTCGAATCGATGAATTCGGAGATGTTGGCCAAACTAGCCGCCCTTTCCAAATCTTTATCGGACAAAGTGTCGTCGTAGAAACGTATGTTGTTGGCGATCGTATCGTTCAAAAGAAAAATATCCTGGGAAATATAGCCGATCTGGGACCGCCAATTGCGTAATTTGATGGTAGAGATGTTCTTTCCGTCGATTGTGATCTCGCCGCCCGTTGGCCTGAAAAACCGCAATATGAGATCAACGATCGTGGTTTTGCCCACTCCGGATGGCCCGATAATACCGACCATCTCGCCCTGCCTGATCGAGAAGCTCAGATCGGAAAAAGTCTCCTTCGATCCAGTTTCATACTTGAACTTAACCTTCTTGAATTCAATGACATCGGAAAAAGTGAACGTTTCGCTTCCTTCCACTATCTCTTTGTTCAAAACCGCCTCATTTTCGTATTTCACTACCGAAGCCAAATAGGGCCCGTACTCGCTGATCGATTGTATGAGTTTCTGCAACTGCTGAATGTAAATAAAGATCTTCTCTATCAAATAGACAACTGCGGCCAACGCGGCCAAATTGAAATTCGGCGCATTGTAGGAAAAAGCGAAGATAATGAGCACGTACATCAACCCCAGGGGCTGAAGCAAAGAATCCGGCAGAATGCTGTACATCAACGCCCTCAAATTAAAACGGCGTAATTGTTCGAAATACTGCGTACCTTTATCGGCAACCTTCTCTTCCGCAAGCATGGCCTTGACGGTTTTCATACCGGTCACATGTTCGTTGACGAAATGAGCTATATCGCGATTCAAATTTTCAAGACGGTTGGCCAGTTTACGTGTCTTATCGAGTAGCGGTTTGAAGAACGTGAAAATGACAAGGGCCAATACGGACGTCATCAGCGTGATGGGCATGGAAATGTTCAACGCTACCAAAATATACATAAGCAAACTGGAAACCAGGGTCACCGCATGGCTCAACGATTGGAACAGGGCTTCGCTGTACCTGACATTAGTGATGAGTAGGGTGTCCAAGTGGCCGAGTTTTTGCTTAAGCAGATGATTCCAGGCGGCATTGACCATCTTCTCAAATAGACCCTTTCGCAGTCTGTAGGAGTATGTGCTTGTTATCCTGATCTTCACATAATTGTTCAGAAGCAGAACAAGGGCTCTTGTCACGAATAGCAGGAATATAAAAATGAGCAGGAATCTCAGACTGAATCTGACGTCGAAAAGTTCAAATCCAGACTTTATGGACTTAGAAATATAATCGTTTCCGAAATTGGCGCTACCGGTCAAGAAAGAAAAGATGGGAATGACCGCGTTAATGCCGATACCCTCCAAAAAACCGCCGATCACGCCCAATAGGGACAACAGCGCAATCTGCCATTTGTATGGGCCAAACCCCTTGTATAGAAGAGAAACCACCCTTACGATTTTTAATTGAGAAAGTTTCAAATTTTATGATTTAAATTACGGCTTGTTTT
>CAZYRJ010000023.1:2528-18489 GCA_964649625.1 uncultured Candidatus Saccharibacteria bacterium | reverse complement strand
ACGGACTAGGTCCGGTGCGTGCATCCTACACCATAGTATGACTAATGTCCATATTACCTAAGCTGAATTCAATAAGTAATTGCAACGCCTGTTTTCTCAAATAATACTTCAAGCGGTGTCTTTCCTCCAAATCTTTTTCTGGGGCGGGTGTTGAGCAGGTACTCGATGCGTCTCACTTCTTGATCTGTCACTTTGGCAAAGTCGGTCTTTTTGGGAAGAAACCTTCGAACCAAGCCATTCAGGTTTTCATTAGAGCCTCTTTCTTGGGAACAATACGCGTGAGCGAAATATACTTTGAGTGGCACCTGTTTCTCGATGTCCTGCCATCCTAGATTCTCTGGCCCCCTGTCTCTGGTTAAGGTTTTGAGATATGGGGAAGGGATTTTTGACAATCTCTCACAGACCACGCGATTCGATTCTTCACTCGTGCCGTCTTTCATCTTGCCGAGGAACACCACTCCGCTCACTCTTTCGTTGATCGATTTCAATCTCTCTGCACTCTGTCTCGATACGATGGTGTCGTCTTCGAAGTGGCCGATCTCTTTTCTTTTGTCCACAATTTTCGGTCTTGTCTCGATTGAAGGCAAAGTGGCATTCCTCTCGACTTTCTGAGCTCTTCTTGCCCCTTTGGTGCTTCTCCTTGTGTGCCGACGAGTGAGATATGGCCTCAAATCTTCGCAACCCTCCTTCAGTTTGCCGTTGCCTTTTCGTTTAAATTGAGCGTAGATGAACTGATATATGGCTTCGTATGAAATTTGTTCTCCTTTCTCGTCCATCGGCAATCTGATAGATACTTGTTCCGGTGACCAGCCCAGCTTCAATTTGGCCTTGGTGTATGTTCTGACGGTCTCATTCTTCAATCTTGCTTTCTTGCCGCGGTTCTTGTCCTTTTCCAGAGCTTGGCTGTGGGCAACATAGGCTTTGTATCTGCCAGCGCCTTTGTTAGGACGACCGTTAATTTCTCTTCCAATCGTGCTCTTGTTTCGACCTTTTCCCAATATCTTGGCTATTTGGGACAAGCTTTTGCCCTGACTGTAGTGAATTTCGATCTGTATCCGGTCATCCAAGCTCAAATGCTTGAACCTTCTTCTCGTGTTTTTGTTCATAACGCTTAAGATTTTAACTCAAGCGTTGCATTTCATTGTTGAACTGGGGTAATAGCTCACAAAAAACATCAGTGAAATGATTCCGTATAGCTCATAATTCCTGTTAGCGTAGCCGGTATGACTATGGGAACAAAAAAGGAGCTGTTCGGTATTGAACTTGACCGGTATTTGAAAGCCGGAAAGAAGGAAAAGGGTCGGATTCTAGACTCTTTGGAAAGGCAGACCGGTATGTGGAGAGAGTCGATTATGAGAAGCTTTCGTCGGCTTCAGCTTGAGTCGCCTGGAAGCAAGAAGAAACGGGGACGGAAAACATACTACACAGGAGACGTCTCGGCCGCTCTCTCTGAAATCTGGGAAGCGGCTAATAATTGTTGCGGCGAACTGCTTCGGCCTGTCGTAGCCGAGTATGTCTCGATTTTGAAACGCGACAATATGTGGAGCTACGACGACACTACAACCGGCAAGCTCTTCTCTATGAGTGAAGCGACGGTCAAGCGTAAAGTCTCTGGCTGGCAATGTGAGAGGGGTGGCCGCGGCATCTCCACAACAACGCCCTCGGCCATTAAAGCCCGAGTGCCAGTTTTTCAAGGCTCGTGGTATGAAGTTCCGGTCGGCATGGGGCAAATCGACACAGTGGCTCATTGCGGTAACACTTTGATCAGTGACTTTGGCTACAGCGCAGGCTATGTAGATGTTTCCTCCGGTTGGATCGAGTACCAAATCCAGTGGAACAAAGGCATGGAAGCGACCAGAGAGAGTCTGGAGACGATTAAACGGAGTCTGCCTTTTCCCTTGCTCCACGTTCATCCCGACTGCGGCACCGAATTTCTGAATGAAATCGTCATGACTTGGTGCGATGAACAAGGAATCGAGGTCTCGAGAAGCCGGAGTTATCACAAAAATGACAATGGCTACATTGAGCAAAGGAACGGACACATTGCGAGGAGGTGGCTCGGTTACGAAAGGCTCGGCTGTAGAGAATTGTTGTCTAAAATCAATCGTTTTTACGAAATGGTGTGCCTGTATCACAACCACTTCATTGCTCAAAGATTATGCGTTGGCACAAAAACGCTGGAGAATGGCAAGCACAGAAAGATTTATGAAAAGAAAGCCATGACACCATACGCGAGATTGTGTGCGAACGAAAAAGTTTCGGAGGCTGTCAAAATCGAGCTCAAAAAAGTACACGAACCGCAGAACCCAAAAATCCTGCACGACAAATTGATTAAGATGAAATGTGATATATTAAAAGCTAATCGGCACGCTACGGGAACGGAATCACTACACTAACAGTTTCTAATGAGCTATTAAGAGCTTTTTGTCGTGGTAGAGGATATGAACAAGGCCGTATTTCATCTTTCGGCCACTCTTATTAAAACTTTTCTTAACGTATGGGAGGTTGAACTGTGTTTTTGGAATTGACGTAACACGGCTCCAATAATCCATGAGGCTGGAAATGTTCTGGTCAGCGTAGCAATATAACAGTACTCGAAACTTACTTTCCCTCAAATCATATAAACTACGAATACACGATAGAAAACACTGATCATCGAAGGGTCGCTGTTCGCGAAATCCAACTGTTGTGCTCTTTTTTCGGGAGAACCTTTGTAACCTTCGCCCCAATATAACATCGAAACTATTGCACGGGACTTTAAATTCATTTGGAAATCCGGTTTTCGAAAAGAACTTGGCGTTTTTTTATTGAATCGGATTTTATTTGTCTCACCTGCCGACGTACGATTGAGACCATTCTTTCTCATGAAATAAACCACAGCGTCAATTGACCATCCAAGTTAACAGTGAGTCTGGGCCGCATAGCCCCGACTTTATTCAATTTACGGTCTTGCATCCTTTCGAGCTGAACAATACATTTTTTAGGATTCGGACGAGACTGCAGCTTATTCTCAGCAATCTTAAATGTTATAATGACTCATATGGTAGCCTCAACTAAGTTACCCCCGGCTTTCTGGGCAAGGTGGCCAAAGTGGCTCAAATATGGAACTGTCTGCATTTTGATCGTGATCGGCTTCCAGATGATCACAGCATTCTGTTTTTACACATCACAGTCTTCAGACCCTTACAGCGACCTTGATGGCATTGGATGCCTGCCTTATGCAGTACCTTTTATGTTGCCTTTCCTTTTCTTACCCTTTACGGATACGGCGAGTGAAGTGTGGCTTGGTTTTAACAACGAACTGATGATAGTTCTGTTCTGGTTCTGGATTGGTGTGCTTATCGGTTTTCCTTATGAATCGATGTGGAAAAAACTAAAAGCAACTTTTTGTAAAAGAACTTCAAAATAGCGGCAAGCCTGCTGTTGTCAATTTCCACTCCTTAGACCAACAGAATCCTTACTGGCCTTCGGACAAGAGAAACGGCCCTGCCCACATTTCTATGGGCAGGGCCGTTTCGTTAAGCTTACGCCCTGGCGGCTTCTTTGCTTTCGGGTTGAACGATACTTTTGACCGACCCAAGTTTCCTGCCGGGGCTCTTGATGTTGAAATCGAATTCGATGCCTTTCATTCTTACCTCAACTTCCCCGCCTTCGCCAAGGCTTCGTGAGATGATGAGGTTAGCAACGGGCGTCAATATTTTGTTCTGAATAAGGCGCTTCAAGGGTCGGGCGCCATATTGCGGGCTGTACCCTTCTTTGGCCAAAAACTTGCTGACTTCGGACGTTACCTGAAGAGTGATACCTCGGTCGAGAAGCCTCTTCTGCACGATGCCGACCTGAAGATCGACAATCTTCGCCACAGCTTCCGGCTTCAAAACATCAAAGACGATGACATCGTCCAAACGGTTCAAAAATTCCGGCCGGAAATGGTCCTTGAGACTGGCCAAAACTTTATCCTTAGCCGTCGAGTAGTCATCCCCTACCTCACCGCTCGAGAACCCGAGCTTCTGCATTTTGTCGATGTACTGGGCGCCGATGTTCGAGGTCATAATGATGACCGAGTTGCGAAAATTGACCGCCCTGCCTTTGGAGTCCGTCACGCGGCCATTGTCCAGTATTTGGAGCAATATATTGAATACTTCCGGATGAGCTTTTTCTATCTCATCGAGAAGCACGACCGCATACGGCCGATGACGGATCATTTCTGTCAAGTTGCCGCCTTCGTCATACCCGACATATCCCGGCGGCGCGCCTATTAGTTTCGAGACCGCGTGCTTCTCCATGAATTCCGACATATCGACCCGTATCAGCGCCTTATCGTCATTGAACATGAACTCGGCCAGTGCCTTGGTCAATTCGGTTTTACCGACACCGGTCGGACCGAGAAAAATGAAACTGCCAATTGGACGGTTCGGGTCGGCAATGCCGGCGCGAGCCCTCCTTATGGTGTCGGCGATCTTTTTTACCGCTTCATCCTGACCAACAATGCGCTTGGTCAAGTCTTCCTCCATTCGGTTCAGCTTCTCGGCCTCTTCCTCGAGCATTTTGGCTACCGGAACGCCGGTCCAGCGCGATACCACATTGGCGATATCGGCTTCGGTGATCTCTTCGTTGAGAATCCGCCTCGAGCTCTGTAATTTTTTTAGCTTTTTTAAATTGCTGTCGAGATTCTTTTCAAGCGCAGGGATGCTGCCGTAGCGAATCTCCGCCGCTTTGGCCAGATCTACGCGGGCTTCCGCGCCCTCCGCCTCCAACCGAAGCGTTTCCAATTCCTTCTTGGCGGACTTGATCAGTGCCAGGGTCTCCTTCTCGTTCTTCCACTTCAATTCGTGCTCTTCGGTCTTTTCCCGAAAATCGGCTATCTCTTTCTCTATCGCCTTAGTCCTCGTTTTGGCCTTTTTGGTCGTTTCTTTCTTCAGGGCTTCCCGCTCGATCTCGAGGCGGGTTATTTTTCTGTGGGTCTCCTCCAATTCCGGCGGCAGACTTTCAAGCGAGATCTTCAGGGCGGATGCTGACTCGTCAATCAGGTCGACAGCCTTATCCGGCAAATACCGATCGGTTATGTAGCGGGCCGAAAGGTTCACGGCGGCAACGATGGCGTCATCAGTGATGCGGACGCCGTGGTACAGCTCGTATTTCTCCTTCAGTCCGCGCAAAATTGCAACAGCGTCCTCGATCGACGGTTCGGCAACATAAACAGGCTGAAACCGTCTGGTGAGCGCCGGGTCCTTTTCGATATGCTTCTGATATTCCTTGAGCGTTGTGGCGCCGATAGCCCGGAGTTCGCCACGAGCCAATGCCGGCTTCAACATATTCGAAGCATCCATCGAGCCCTCGGCCGCACCGGCCCCGACTATAGTATGGATTTCGTCTATAAAAAGAATGATCTTGCCCTGTGAACGCTCTACTTCTTTCATTATGTTCTTCAAGCGTTCCTCGAATTCGCCGCGGTACTTGGTACCGGCTATCAATAGACCGAGGTCGAGCGAGACCAACTCTTTGTCGCGCAGTGATTCGGGAACGTCGCCACTCGACATCCGAAGAGCTAATCCTTCAACGATCGCCGTTTTGCCGACGCCGGCTTCACCGATAAGAATAGGGTTATTCTTCGTTCGGCGTGAAAGAATCTGAACAATCCGGGAAATCTCCGAGTCGCGGCCGATGACCGGATCCAATTTATTATCTCTGGCAAGAAGGGTCAGATTGCGGGTGTATTTGGCCAAGAAGCGAAAACGCTTAGGCTGCGAGACGTCTGAGACGTTGCTCGACTTCAATTCCTCAAGAACGCGAAGGATTGCACCCTTTTCGATCTTGAATCGTGATAGCAATTCTTTGGCCGTCCCCTGCACATCCATCATCGCCAGGAATAAATGCTCGGTCGAAACAAACTCGTCCTTCAGCGACGTAGCGACCCGCGAAGATATTTCAAAAGTCTGAGCCAGCTCGGGTGTTATATAAATTTGATAGGAAGGTGAAAGAACCGAAGCCCCTTCGCCGCCTTCGAGCGACTCCAACACCGCGTCTGAAAGTAAATTGGTGTCGGTGCCCAATCTCTCTAGGATAGCCAAAACCATGCTCTCTTCCTGGAGTATTAAGGCCGCCAAAAGATGCATCGGATTTACGTGGTTTTGGCCGCGCTCGATCGCAAGTTCGTGAGCTCGCCTGATCGCTTCTTTTGCTTTTGTAGTGAAATGGTTAAACGGAGGCATGTTTGTTATTTTATGTTTACTATAATTATCTGCACTAACCCCAACCGAGCACTGCTTGCCCCGTAGTCAAAAATGTAATCTTTTTTGTACTACTGGGGTGGTTAAACGGAGGCATGTTTCAAGTATAAAATTAAAAAAATCCAGTGGAACCTATTTTTTATTTCTCTACTATAGTACATTTTGCCATATAGTCAATAGGTCTATAGGCTGACTGCCGGCGTTGTCGTGCCGATTTTCTCCTTAGCCAAAACGACATAATTGATCGGCAAATAAACACTGCCTTCGCCAATCCGTCCGACCAATATCCCGGCAACATCACCGGAAAGATTTATTAAAATACTTCCGGCAGTTGCCCCGTCGAACTTGATATCGGTTTTTATCGCCGAATACAAACTGGTCCCTTTTTCTTTATTTTGGATGAGCGTCGAAACGATGCCCGTCGATACCATATCGTCCGAAATGCCGCCTAAAGCCACAACAGTTTGACCCAGTTTAAGCCGATTCGAATCGGCTAGCGTTACAAAGGAACCATTGAAAGCCGCGTAGTCGGGCTTACCGTCTTCGGTCCGTGCCTCAAAGAACACGAGACCCGACACCTCATCAGCGCCGACCGGCACGAGGGAACGGCTGCTGCCATCCGGCAAGACCGCTTTATAAGATTCGGGAATGATCATTCCGAAGTCGTCATATTTTTTTTGAAGAACAGCAATATCCGTAACCAGAAGGCCCTTGCTGTTGATAGGAATGGCGATACCTCCGAGTTTTTCTCTCGATGTACCGTACTCGTTTCGGATTTTTATTATCCTAATGAGATTGCCCTTGTTCTTTTCGACAGCAGCTATGACCATGTCGTCGTCTTTGACTACGACAGTTTCTTTAGTTATGACCGCTTCTTGCTTCTCCGCGTTGGAATAATTGGCTACAGCCGCGGCCGGAACCACCCTCTCCACTGTCCTTTCAACGACTCTATTAATAGTTTGTGTCATTGATGGCGGGGCCTCATCCATTAGAGAAACAGTTACAATGCCTGTGGCGATCGCCGTTACGAAGGAGTTCAGAAGAAAAAGCAGTATCATCTGTTGTTTGGTCAAATGCTCCATCCTGTAGTGACCCGCCTGCCATCGCACCAAAGCGCCGCAAGCAAGTATAATAAATAATAAAGTTTATCCATTCTATGATAGTTATTTTAAACCCGACTCTGGCTTTGGCGGGCAAGATTTTCAGGACGTCCGCTTTAGGCGGACTATCCCAAAATTTTCAATGTTTATCAAACTTTATATAGCGGCTAATTTTAAGCAGGTCCCATTATCAAATCAATCTGAAATTCTGCCACGGGATCCACGAACGTATTATAACCGCTTTGATTTCGAAATCAACGCGATTTTCCAACGCAATTGTCGAAAAATTCAGATGAATTTTTGATGTAGGGCGTTCGAGGTGTAAGCTGAGGGTTTTTTCAAGATTTCGATCAATATTCCTGCAAACCGGGCGATGTCGGAAGAGTTTGTGAAGCGGCCCAGTGAGATGCGGAGTGTTTGAGTCGCGCGCCAAGGTTCGCCTCCTAACGCCCCGACGACATAGGAACCCTCTTCCTTTCCCAAACACGCGCTCTTCGTTGATACGGTAAAGCCCTTAGCGTCGAGTTGTAACGTCAAAAATTCGGTATCGCAGTCGAGTATCGATATGTTGATATTATTCGGCAACCGCCGCGCCGGGCCGCCGTTTAAGACTACCCTGCGCGATTCTCTTGTGGTAATTCTCCTAATAAGAAAATCACGCAATGTTGAAAGTCTCTTCGACTCTTTATCCCGTTCTTTTTGGCAAATAGTTAAAGCCTCCGCTAACGCCACCGCGGCCGGCACATTTTCCGTCCCTGGCCGCAAACCCTTCTCTTGGTCCCCGCCATACATGATCGGCCCAAGTGTAACGCCGCCTGCCTGCGCCGCAAACGCGGCAGACAGGCCCGCCTGTGCCGACACGGCAAACGGGCGGCGGACAAACAGCGCCCCGACACCTTTCGGGCCATAGAGCTTGTGTCCGTCCAAAGTCATTAGGTCAACACCGAGCCGTTCAACGGACAGGTCGAGATAGGCGGCCGCTTGGGATGCATCGGTATGAAATAGCGTCTTCCGTCGTAAATCGTGGCTCATGAATCGTGAATTAAATTCGCGGATGATTTTCGATATCAGACGGATAGGCTGAATAACGCCTATCTCATTGTTGGCATACTGAACGGAGACCAGAACCGTTTCCGGCCGTAGATTCTTTTTGACAACTTGCAAATCAACAATACCATCCGAGGTAACCGGCACATATGTCACAGCTACTCCGCGTTTTTCCAGCTCCCTGAAACACTGCAAGACCGACGAATGCTCGAGGACGGAAGTAACCGCATGCAACTTCTTATTCTTAATTCTTGAACCTTGAATCTTGAATCCTGCAATAGCTCCCTGAATGGCCATATTATTCGATTCGGTACCACCGCTCGTAAAAATAATCTCGTCTGGATGAGCGGATAAAGCGGCCGCAATTTGTTTTCGCGACTCCTCGAGCACTTTTTTGGCTGCCACGCCTTCATTGGAAATGGCTCCTGCATTCCCCAGAGTGTTCTTGAGGTGAAAATCCAAGACCGCCAAAACGCGCGGGTCGACGGGAGTCGTAGCGGCATAGTCCAAATACACCCGAGCACCAACCCGATTATCCATTTTTGAGCCAATTCTTTTTCCACGTTTCATCATTGCAAGGATAACTTCGGCAGATAAGGTTAGGGCCCGGGTTTCTTGACATAACGTCTTTCCGATGCTAACACGTTGTGAGTAGCCTGACAAACCTTATGAAAATCAAGGTCGTCTTTTTTGGGAAGAATGTGGTTGTACCAATAGTGGTCTGGGACAAACACGAAGGTTCGCCTATAGATGGGCAAATCATCCATGAGTCCCCGGCCGCGCAGTCGGAGGCCACGCTGCTACTGACAATTGAGTCGCACTACGATGGCGGTCCGGAAGAGATCGCAACCAGCCTCACAAGCTATATTGAAGCGCTCATTCAGCAAAGCTTCGCTTTCGGACGCCGACACGAAAGAGGCGAATTCAAAAAAAGTTAAACCGGCTTAATGCTGGTTTTTTTATTGGATTTTTGGCAAATTTGCGCTATAATCGGCCACGTTATGATCTCATTGACCGATGAACAGATAGTTTGGATCTTAATGGGGCTATCGCTGGTTTGTTTTTTATTGGCAATGACTGTCATAACTCAACAAGTAAAATTGCGCCGAATTCTTAAGGGAAAGACCGGCGGAGACCTCGAAGACTCTTTCAAAGCTATAGAAAAGGAGTACCAGGAGATGAGAAAATTCAGGCACAGCATCAATCAGTACCTCGAAACGGTGGAAAAGCGGTTAAACCGGAGCATTCAGGCGGTTTCCACGCTCCGCTTCAATCCCTGGAAAGGCAGCGGTGAGGGCGGCAATCAGAGCTTCGCGACAGCCTTCGTTTCCGAAAAAGGAGACGGGCTCGTCCTGTCGAGCCTTTCGGTCAGGGACCGTATAAGCGTGTTCGCCAAACCGCTTGAGAAAGGCAAAACGTCTTACGAGCTTTCCAATGAAGAGAAAACGGTGATGGAAAAAGCTATATCGCGAGTGCGCGAATAAATTTCTAATTCACTTGATCTCTAATAAAATTCCCATAACGGCTAGCTTCTGTTAGAAATTACCGGCTTGGACATTTTTTAGGTCAATTAGAGCAATTAGAAATTAGGTCAATTTTAATCCGCCGATCGTAGAAGTATGGACCCCCTAATTCAACAATCAAACTTATGCAAGATCAATCTGTACAATCAAATGCTGTTCCCCGTCCTCCGATCATTTGCGTCATGGGCCATGTCGATCACGGAAAGTCGACCCTTCTTGAATACGTAAGAAAAACCAATATCACCGACGCCGAAGCCGGAGGCATAACTCAAAAGATCGGCGCTTATGAGATCGAGCACACCAAGGAAACAGGCCTGCCTGCGCCGCAAACGCGGCAGACAGGCGAAAAACGAAGTATCACGTTTTTGGATACTCCGGGCCACGAGGCCTTCAGTGCGATTAGAGCACGCGGAGCAAATGTGGCCGATATCGCCGTGCTTGTTGTCTCGGCCGAGGACGGTGTCAAACCCCAGACTTTGGATGCCTATCGCTGTATAAAAAGCGCTTCTATACCCTTCGTCGTGGCTATCAATAAAATTGATAAGCCCGGGGCGGACATAGAACGAACTAAACAAAGCCTTGCCGAGAATGAGATATACCTCGAAGGATATGGCGGGGATATTCCCTGGACAGCTGTTTCTGCAAAAACCGGAGAAGGCGTCAACGAACTCCTTGAGATACTCGATTTGGTCGCGGAGATCAATTCACTGGAAGGCGACCCTGGAGCATCTGCCGAGGGCTATGTCATCGAAGCACATCTCGACAAACGCCGCGGCCCTGCCGGCAGTATCATTGTTAAGAACGGGACGCTGAGGAAGGGCCAGTTCATCGTCGCCGGCGATTCTCTGGCGCCGATCCGGATCATGGAGGATGACCAGGGAAAATCTGTAACGGAAGCACCGATGGGAAAGCCTGTGCGCATCACCGGCTGGTCCAAAGTGCCTGAGGCAGGATTGGCCTTTACTGTCAGAGAGACGAAAAAGGAGGCGGAGGTGCAAACTGCCAAGTATCAGTCCAAGCAAAGCAATTCGGCCGCTGGAGCTAAGCGTGAACCAGCCCAAGAAGCAGTCGAAAATAGCGTGACCATTCCGATTATCATCAAGGCCGATGCGACCGGAAGCGTCGACGCAATCCTGCACGAAATAAAGAAAGTGGAGTCGGAACGGGCCAAAGTAAAAGTAATCGCCCAGGGCGTCGGCGAGGTATCCGAAAGCGATGCCAAGCTCGCCGAAAGCTCGCCGGGGGCCGTCATCTTGAGTTTCAATTCCAAACTCGACAATCGGGCGAAAGCTATCGCCGAAAGATCGTCCATAATGGTCAGGGAATTCGATATTATCTACAAATTGTCCGAATGGCTTCAGAATTTCCTCCAAGAAAAGACGCCTAAACTGAAAGTCGAGGAAAAACACGGCGTGGTTCGCGTGCTTAAAATTTTCAGCAAGGAAAAAGACCGCCAGATCATCGGCGGCAAGGTCCTAGAAGGGATGGTGGCGCAGGGCGACGAAGTCATAATAACTCGGCGAGATGCCGAAATAGGCAGAGGAAAATTGAGAGAACTTCAAAAGCTGCGAAATCGAGTTGACGAAGTCCAATCTGGATCGGAATTCGGCGCGATGGTAGAAGTCAAGGTCACCATCGTCGAAGGCGACATAATAGAGCCCTATAAGATAGTGGAAAAATAGAATGGAGCATACCGAAGAAGAACATAAAAAGAAAAACGACAAAACGGCATCTATCGTAACCCAGGCGGCCGCTCAATTTTTCGAGCGGGAATCCGATCGGACCTCGATGATCACGGTAACGCGCACCGAAATCCTCGAACGCGGCAAAAAAGCCGTCATATATATCACGGTACTCCCCGAAACCAGAGAACAAGACGCTTTGGCCTTTTCGAAGCGCAAACGCTCCGAACTCCATTCATACCTGAACAAAGAAACCGGCCTGACTTTCGTGCCGTTTATCGACGTCGTCATCGACGTCGGCGAGAAAAACAGGCAAAAACTGGACTCTTTTCGGACAAATTTACTTTAACGGCCGGCTATTCTATAATTAATTGTGTTCAGGAATTATTTTCACTTTGTAATATGAACCGCGCACAAATCTACACTCGTTACATCGCCGGCGCAGTCGTTTTTTCTTTGTTCACAATTCTCAATCATTACCACAAGGAGCTACTGCCTCGGCTCCCGGACGAGGTCATCTTGGCCATTTCGATCGTTGCGTTAATATGGGTATCCTATTGGCTAATGAGACATGAGCTCGACGTGGACAATCTCAAATACCAATTTTTGACAATCGCGACCCACAAGTTCAGAACACCGCTCACCGCAATCAAATGGATAACCGAATCGTTGGCCAAGGAAATAACCCACGATGACAAGATCAACTATCTCCGCCAGCTTGATGTCTCGGTAAACCGAATTATGGAGGTCGTTGATATTTTGACGGGCTTGGCGCGTTTTGACCACAAAATGCAGTACGCCTACGAAACCGCCTGGCTGCGTCAAATGATCGACGTTGCCCTCGATAAATACGTGCCAAACTACAAAGAGAAAAACATTAGTTTCTCCATTACGGCTGACCCCGAAATTCCGCTAGTGGTTCTCGACAAACGCAAGATCCAGTTCGTTATCGATACGCTATTTGAGAACGCCATTCGCTACTCACCCGTCGGCAGTAAGATCGACGTTATACTGCACAATGACGGCGAATACGTTATTCTAACGGTTAAAGACGCCGGCTTCGGCATGACTCGGAAAGATATAAGCAACCTGTTCAGGCGCTTTTGGCGAAGTGAGGACTCGAAAAGGGCCTTTCCTGACGGCATGGGTCTTGCCCTCGCCATGTCGCATGAGATCATGAAAAAGCACGGCGGCCGGATCTGGGCAGAATCCAAAGGCAAAAACCTCGGCACGAGCTTCTTCCTTAAGCTGCGCATAGCCGATGCCAAACCCAAAAAAGTAACCTTGAATAAGGTTGAGGGGATTTAAAAATCAACAAAAAACTGTCTGCCGTCGAACAGCTTTTTAGTGTTGCTTGTTGAGGTCGAGGGTCTTCGCCATGCACTGGACGCAGACCAGCTGGATATCTCTCGATTTGATGTATTTGTTGCCGCAATTCGCGCAAACCAATATCTCGGTCCTAAAAGGCCGCTCCACCCACTTCCCGTTCTTTTGAAAAGTCCGTTTGGACTGCACTTTCATTGGTTTGATTTTCATATTTTTGAAGACAAAGTTAAAACTCTCGAAGCTGAGGCGGTGTTACAGGCCTATCACAGATTGTATTTGATAACATGACCGATTTTTGCCGGCAGTGGCCAGCTTGGGGGCTACCTTGACATCAGCATTCCACGAATGTCAGGATTATGCCGTTCTTGACCCCCTGCTAAACCATATTAAGAATATCATTTTTAAGCGCCGATGTCAACGCATTTTCTACACGCATTTTCTACTCGAATGTGGTCAGCACAGCCATGAGAGCTACGCCAACAAGAATAAGGAGGGTTTCGAGCACCGAGACTTTTAGTTCTCGGGTCCGCTGGAGTTCGGGCACTAGATCCGAGCCGGCAATGTATATGAAATGACCTGCGGCAATAAGGAGAATTACGGGCATCAGTTCGGTGAAAACCGCGCCGAAAATGATGACCGCGAGCGCACCGGCGAGCGCCGTCAAAGACGATACAAAATTATAGTAGAGGGCCGCTCGGCGACTCATACCAGCATGGAGCAATACGCCAAAATTGGCTATTTCTTGGGGTATTTCGTGAAGAATTATCGCCACGGTCGTAGCAATGCCGATAGCTGGCGAGACGATGAAGCTGGCGGCAATGATGGTGCCGTCGACGAAGTTATGAACTGCGTCGGAAAACAGCACCATAACGCCGAGCGGCTTTACCCCATGATCGTGCGTCTCCACTGTCTCCCTGGTCTCTTCGGTGACGCCGTGGGCGTGGCGCCACTCGAGGTACTTTTCAAGGATGAAGAAGCTCATTATGCCGACAATGACAATAAGCGAGGCCAACAGAGAGGACTGTATTTTTTCAAAGCCTTCGGGAATGAGATGGATGAAAGCATCACCGTAGAGAGCCCCTATGGAAATGCTAACAGCCATGGCGACGAAACGCCGGAGCGATTTCGACGAGAACGGCAAAGTGAAAATGCCGATGAGCGAGATGGCGCCGACAGCGCAAACCGCAACGATAGTATAAAGCCATGGGCCTTCCATGCCATTAGTTTGACACGGATCTGGCAAAAACGGAAGCAAGCAAGGGTTTTTTACTTCAGCCAGTGCGAAAGTAGCCCCCAAAAAAGTTGCGAAAAAGGGGAGTCCTTTAAAGGACTCCCCTTTAAAGGACTCCCCTTTTTTTGGGGGCTATTCCGAACGCTCAGGCACACCGTATTTATCCAGATAATCGATGAATGTTTTAAACGTCGTGCATCGGACGTTCGGCAAACCGCAAACCTCTTCCGCTGCGGCCTTCATGGCATCCCAATACACGCCATCGTTCATTTTAGTGAAATGATTGGCGATAACGACCGGCGCGCGGGAGCCATTATAATTGCTATGGAAATAGTCAACAAACGCGTCTTTTGTCTCCTTGAAATATTTATCCCAAAGCTCGCTCCCTCGAACAGCATTGTCCCGGCCTCCTCCGTGAACGATCCATATCGAATAATCCATGGATAAGACCGGCACTCGGCGAGGACCCATAAACATAACACCGATTGGCACATGCCAGATACCCAAAATATCTTTCTTGGGCCACTCTTCCATCGAACCGATGCCGCTCGTATCGTATCTGAACCCGAAGTCCTTGAGGGTCCCGTATAGTTCTTCGTTGACGCCTAGGTCAGGAGCACGAAAACCGGAGATCTCCTGCAGAAATTCCGCCTGATCAATCTTGACCGTGTTATTGTTGGCCTGGACGTTATAAAGCAGGCTCTTGAAGGAATTGAACTCCTCGCGCCACTTTCTGTCGCTCCAATGTTGGCCGTTAAAATGACCGACTGCATGCGACCCGATTTCATGACCCTTTTTGAGAGCCCTATTGAACGCTTTGACCCTCTCCGCAATGTCTTCCGATTTGTTGGAGTAACCGATATTGGACGACCCGGCTTCTCTATGAGGGGGTTTATAAATAGCGGCATTCTGTTCGGTGAGAAAATAAGCTGCATTTATGTAATAGGTAAAACGCAATGGTTTCCCTGCCTTATCCATTTCATCGGCAAACTGAAGTGTCTCCTCAAGCATCGAAAGCGACTTTGAACCGTCAAACGAAAACAGCACGAACTGAGGCGTGCTGCTTCCGACCTTATAAGAAACGGGGGTGTGCTCGGTTCCGAGGAGATTGATTGCCTCCGTCAAATTCTCGATATCTTCGCCCTCCTCGTCAATACTTTCTGTGGCGGGAATCATGAACGGCGCGCTCATTATGACCATCGCCATGACTACCGTCGATAAACTTCCGTACCTGCCTTTCCTCGAAAAAGGGTTGACCATTATTTTTATTCGATTTATGAGGCCAGTATACCAACTCGGCAATTCGGCGTCTCAAGAACGTCGAATCCAAACACAATATTTGCCTAGTCTCCAATTACGATGCGCTTTTTCTGTTCCATACGTCAAAACCCTCTAAGTAAGTAATTATTTATAGGTTCGGACATCGTCAATGACCTGACCGTTCGCATCGCTATTGAAATACACGAACTCGTCGATTCCCTCTTTTGCCAATGCTTGAGCCGCTTCGCCAAAGCCGAAGTCTGTTTATTGAATGTTAGCGGTAAACCCGTCCAGAGTTTGAGAGTTGGATCAACGTTAGACGTGACTATTTGAGAAGAAAACTGTCCGCGACATGGATTCGTTAGCGGCACTGGTGCCGGCTATCTTGTAACTGGCCGAACTTTTGCCAAGCGGGTCGCTGAAGGAACCCATGTAGGTTTCGGTTTGATTGATGCCGAAGGTATGAGTGGTGTCCCGGCTGCCTATCAGCGTATCAAGAAGGGGGATCGCTACCTTGCGAGGTTGAGGTGCTAGTGGTAAGGGATGACCCTGATGACGTGAGGTC
>CAZYRJ010000023.1:0-2518 GCA_964649625.1 uncultured Candidatus Saccharibacteria bacterium | reverse complement strand
GACACAGAGTTTGTTGTTTAATTGGACTTATCCCCATTTCCCCCACAATCGGTGATGATTGGGCGGCGTTCTGTAATGTGAAAATCTTGTATTGATATGAGCTTGCCCCGCTCCAGCTGATTGAGAAAGTGCCGGAGGTTGGCGCGGCACGATAGCAAATGTAATGCTGGGAGCGAGTCCATGGTCCAGGCACTATTTGGCAAGTGAGGGCGGAGCCGTTTTGGGTGGCGGTGAGACTTTGATTATATAAACACCAAGTGTCAAAAAGAAAGGCAGAGTTATTTTTAGTTTTTGTCGTCATTTATCGAGAATTATTACGACACAGAGTTTGTTGTTTAATTGGACTTATCCCCATTTCCCCCACACAGGGGAAAGTGGCTCCATTAAGCCACATTGTAGTACACATAAAATACATTATCAACACTAGCGTTGATAATGTAAGCACTCTCCTGCGACAGCTGTCATCGTCAAGCCACGAACTCGAAGAATTCTCTCGAAATGAAATTAGGGCGTCACGCTTGTCGAAGTCTTCCTTCGCGTCATCCAGGTTATCCACAAGCTCCTTGCCGGACGCCCTCAGGGGCACTATAATGATACTGAATTCACCTGAGAGAAGCTTTCTGCCTGGAAGAAGGTGACTTCACACTAATAGCATTTTAGAAGCGATTACCTCTCTTATGTGGCCAGAAGTACCAATCGTAGAGGCAAGCACAGTAACCTTGTTTTTGGTGTTGGGCATTCTTGGTGTGCTTTCGCCAGCAAGGAGCGGCTACAATTCGCGAGCGCGCGCTGTCATTACATATGGAGCCCTCATCTTGATTATGTTTGTAGTTGAAGTAGTTATCGCGGCTGCTTTCACAGCAAGAGGCGTATCAGACTTTCTTTTCTTCCAGTATCTCGCTCCATCTTTGCAGGCTTCGGCTGGAGCGTCGTTTGCGGGAACTATCACCGGCTTCTTATACCCGCATCTCGTGTTCCTCAAGACCCGTAGAGAGGTCCTGACAACGTGGGGTGTTGTTGCCGTCTCTTTGGCCATTGTGTCCTGGCAAATGACCCTGCTCCTTGACTCCGTTCTACGATTCTACCCTAGTAGCTCGGGGATTTAACTGTACCTGTAGAAGAAAAGAGTTGTCGAGTCGTTAACTCGCTGAAATGTGTGACGCGTGCCGCACCTCATAAGTAGGGACTTGGGCCGATTAGTCTGGGGAACATTTCCAGACTGGTCACCTCAGCGTCCTATAAAGAGACGTAAAGCCTAAAAACAATACGGTGACTCTTTTGTGGGAGCAAAGACTTGCATTAGGCTAACCAGGGCAGTGCGAGATTATGATGAGTGTTTGAGTGGTCGAGGCGAGATTACCACTAGACATTGCGAATGGGAAAGAAAAAGCCCCACGAACCTGAATTGTTGCTGGGGCGGTGGGAAAGCTTAGAGGCTGCTTGTGAACTTACGATTTAGCCAATCGAGCGAGCGTCAGACGAACCATG
This sequence comes from uncultured Candidatus Saccharibacteria bacterium, assembly GCA_964649625.1. GTDB lineage: Bacteria > Patescibacteriota > Minisyncoccia > Phycocordibacterales > 2-02-FULL-43-11 > 2-02-FULL-43-11. The sequence continues at coordinate 1,030 of CAZYRJ010000023.1, read as the reverse complement.
GAGATTTAGCCTGCCGTCCTCCCCCGTAGTGGCGTAAACTTTTGGTTGAGTTGAATGGCTCTATAGCGCTCGCCGGAAACACGCACAGACTGAGTTCTCGGAGGGTGAGCCTAACGTCCCATGCTTGTTCGTTTGTTATCTGATCTGATGACGCAGACTCGCCAAAATTTCGTCAATCTGCTTCCCGTTCATCCTCCAGCCTCCGTCCGGCAGCTCCGTTACGATCTGCCACTTAAACTCTTGGGATAGGCGATCGGCCACTTGGTCGTTCGCCAGGTAATCGGCGAGGATGGCCAGCGCTAGTTGAGCTGCTCCACTGCCGTTGTAGCCGCAGTCAAAACCTGTAGAATAATAGTTTCGCAGGTCAACTCGCGGGTCGAGCGGTTTACCGTCAACGGTAACAATGAGTTCCTGATGGTCATCTCGGTGAGCTTCGTAGCATTTCACTGTTTGCCTTCTGAGTGGCCTCACGTTAATTGAGGGCGTGAGTGGCAGGATATTTGAGGGAGTCGCCTGATCCGGGTGCGCTACCTCGCGGGTGAATGGCCGCGCTGCGCTGTTGTGAGGTTGCTTCACCGAATAGGCTGCTTTGACGGCCTTGTAGTCGACAAAGGCAGAATTGGAATTGGACATTTGGGATCTCCTTTCAAGGTGCAGGGTTTTTGGGTTGTCGGAATGACAACGCCTCCGAATTCCATTATCCCAAGCGGCGGTAATATGTAAAGGAGGTGGGGAACCGCAACATATGGCGATGCGGTTTTGTCCTGCCAGCCTGCCTCTAGTAAAAACGCTTCGGCAGCGATGAATGTCGTCGAGAATATCTTAGCGAATTCCGTCTCCTCCATTCAAAGAGGATGGCGAAGCCTTTATCTTCGGTAACCTCCGGCTTCCGACGAAAATACCTCCTCAATACTTCGGCTGCTTTTGCGGAATAACATTGGCTCACATACTGAAAAAACTCGGCGTTCATATCTACAAACCATCATAGCCCATAATACGAGAAGGGCAACCGCCGCAGGTAAAAATTTCG
>CAZYRJ010000022.1:5019-18744 GCA_964649625.1 uncultured Candidatus Saccharibacteria bacterium | reverse complement strand
AAAAAGAAATTGACCTAATTTCTAATCCTTCGGCATACTGAGGACAAGTTTCCTAATTTGACTAAGCAGCGTTGTAACATTGGTCATATTCGACATTGGGAATTTCTTACCTGCCTGCCGGCAGGCAGGGAAAATTAGGTTAATTAGATCAATTAGAAATTTTTTGCTAAACTTTTTCGATGAGGTATACCCCGACAATTGGTTTGGAAATACATGCTGAACTCAAAACTAAGAGCAAGATGTTCTGCGGCTGTGCCAACAATCCTGACGAGCCGAGGCAGAACACGAACATTTGTCCGGTTTGTATGGGTCATCCCGGCACTCTTCCGGTAATAAACGAGGAAGCGGTGCGGCATGTCCTCCGGGTCGGCACAGCCATCAACGGTAAACTAGCCGATTTCTCAGAGTTCGACAGAAAAAATTATTTTTATCCGGATATTCCCAAAGGCTATCAGATCAGCCAATACAAATATCCTTTGGTTTCGGGCGGGGAGTTGAGCGGAGTTTCTATCACGAGGGTCCATTTGGAAGAAGACACGGGCACCTCGATCCATGACCAAGGGGATTTTTCATTAGTCGATTACAACCGCGCTGGCGTTCCGCTCATGGAATTAGTAACCGAGCCGGTCATTCACGACGGCAAAACCGCAGCGAAGTTCGCGAAAGAGTTACTGCTTCTGCTCCGAACGCTCGGCGTTTCCGAGGCAAATATGGAAAAAGGCGAAATGCGCGTCGAGGCAAATGTTTCTGTCAGCCAGACCGAAAAACTAGGCACCAAAGTTGAGGTTAAGAACCTGAACTCGTTCCGCGCGGTCGAACGCGCCATTGCTTACGAGATCGAAAGGCAAACGGATGTTCTCGAGAAAGGGGAGAAGCTTGTTCAAGAGACCCGCGGATGGGACGATGCCAAGCAAAAGACATTTTCTCAAAGGCAGAAGGAAGAATCTCATGATTACAGATATTTTCCTGAGCCGGACTTGCCGAAACTCCGGCTTTCTAAGCTCGAATGGGCAAAGGGCGATATTCTAAGGAAAAGCCTGCCCGAATTACCGGATAAGAAAAGAGAACGCTACGTCAAAAATTACGGGATAAAGGCCGAGGACATCGAAAATTACGTCTATGACGCTGAGCTGGCGGAATTTTTCGAAGCGGCAGCCAAAGAATTCACAAGCGATAAAAAAGCCGTCGCCTTGGCGTCGAACTATATCAGCTCAGACTTGACGGGTCTCCGGGCGGGCGGTGCCACGCTTGAAAAGATCTCTCCAGAAGTTTTTGCCGATGTCGTAAAAATGATCGTTGAGGGGAAACTGTCCTCGCGCGGCGCTAAAGACACTTTGGCGAAACTCGTTGCCGAGGGCGGGGACGCGAGGGCTGTTGCGGAGAAGCTCGGTGTTATCCAAATCCATGATGAGAAAGCCATCCAATCCGCGGTTCTGAAGGCGATCGCCAATAATCCGAAGGTGGTCGCTGATTACAAAGGCGGCAAAGCGGCGGCTCTTCAGTTTTTGATAGGCCAAGTCATGAGAGAATCAAAGGGAGCGGCGAAGCCGGATACGGCCAAGGAACTACTCCTAAAAGCTCTAGTGTAGTGTTTAGAAAATCGCTTTACTATAACTTTACTATAAATTAGCCGCTTGGAATTGTTCTGCGGTTAACAGGCAGGAATTTTCAAGATATCCGCGATCGCGGATATCTTGAAAATCTGATTTGAAAACGGGACTAGGCTAGCCGTTTATAAAAAAGTCTTTGTAAAAAAAGTTGCCCGAAGGCAACTGACTAACGGCGAAGATTGTTGAATACTACAGGCTCTTTTGTACCGGCGCTCATACTCTGGTTGATCCCCTGATGGTAGCTCACGCAGTAGCCGACGATGTTCGAGTCGCCATCATGGGCGACTCCGAAGAATGCTTTCGGAGTCGAGTCGTACCACTTTTGGTTCACTCTGCATTGTTCTCCCGGTTTCAGCTTGGCTACCAGTTCGTCATTCGACAGCACGTCCATGCTGTAAGGCGTGGCGTTTTGGATTTCGAATGTTCGTCCGGAATTGGCCGAATCCAGGCTAGCTGTGGCACAGCCGCCTGCTAAGGTGAGGAATACGACTAGAGTATTGAGTTTGGCTTTCATACTTTATTGACGACTGGCGCGCATATTAGTGAACAAATACAGCTGTGTCAATGCGGCGATATCCACACGAGCCGAGTTGATTGCCTGAGAACTGCTATAATTACGTCAAGAAAGTTAATTTTGGGAGAATTATTTATGCACGAACTGCATCGTTCCCTTTTGGAACAGATTCCGCTTTATCGGACTTGGCACGAACAAAAGATCCATCACCTTGCGCATTGGTGGTTGTTCGTCGTTGTCGCGGTTTTTTTGTCATCAAGTTTTATAGCTGAGTTCAATAGTTGGAACTCGCCTCTAACCGCGGCCGTCGCGCAAGCTGACGAGCCGACATTGAACAGTTTGCCTTTGAATCGAGTCGCCAAAGCCGAGGCCGCTCACGGACAGATCCTGGTCAAGTTCAACAAGTCTGCCGTACCCTGGACAAGGCAGGACGTTTTAAGGCGCCACTCGCTCAAAGAAAAGCTGGAAATACCGAATATCGGAGTCAAAATCGTGAATATCAGCTCTGACGACACTCCGGAGGAGGTCGTTCAGCGACTGATAACGCAAGAAAAAAGATCCATCGAATTTGCCGAAGTCGACTCGGTCGCTTCGCCGGATCTCATCCCGAACGACCCATATTTCTCGAGTGCGTGGCACCTCTCGAAGATGGAAACGCCTGCGGCTTGGGATACCGCCACTGGTCAAAATCTGGTTGTTGCCGTATTGGATTCCGGTATTGATTGCGCTCATCCTGATCTAAGCGCCAACTGCGTAGCCGGATGGAACGTCTTCGATGGTAATAACGACACGACGGACAAAAGAGGGCACGGAACGACCGTGGCCGGCGTGATTTCCGCGGTCGGCGACAATTCTATAGGGGCAGTCGGTGTTGCATATAAAGCTAAGTTGATGCCTGTTGTCATTGCTTCCTCAACGACCGGTTATTGTTACTCATCTACTGCCGCGCAGGGGCTTATTTACGCGGCTGACCACAATGCCAAAGTTGCCAATATAAGTTACAGCAGTGGTTGCTCGTTCTCGAGCCAGACGGTAACCGAGGCGGCGAAATATTTTAGATCGAAGGGAGGGGTAGTCGTTGCCAGCGCGGGAAATCAGGGGACTGTCCTTACGGCGCCAGCCAGCCCGGAATTTATCGTGGTTGGGGCGACGGATAAAAATGACGCGCTGACTTCATGGTCCAACACCGGATCTGTAATAGATTTCGTCGCGCCAGGCTCGAATATCGTTACGACGGCTCCAAATGGCAGTTATGGGTACGCTGCAGGAACTTCCTATTCATCGCCTCTTGTCGGTGCGGTTGCGGCCCTCGCGTTTTCGGCCAATCCGAAGCTATCTATCGCTGACCTTGAGAATATACTGAAACTTTCTTCAGACGATCTCGGCATGTCCGGATGGGACGCGGAGTTCGGGTTCGGCCGAGTCAACGCTTTTAAATCGGTCCAACTGGCCTGCGCGTACAGCGGATCCGTCTGCGCTGTATCCGGCGTCGATTCCGAACCGCCGTTGTCTCCGCAGGGCATTGCGGCAAGCGCTCCCGATTCAAGCGGGGTCAATCTATCCTGGCTACCGTCCACGGATAACGTGAAAGTCGCCGGCTACACTGTCTATAGAAGTGATGTGGACATCGCTGATGTCGTAAATACGTATTACAAGGATTCGTCCATAGTACCGGGACATTTGTACATCTATTACATCAAAGCTTTCGACGACGCGGGCAATCTTTCAATACCTTCAGCCGCTGTTTCAATAACTGTGCCCTCGAGCACTTCGGCGGACACCGAGGCGCCGACCGTTCCGGCAAGTCTTTCCGCCAGCGCGCTTGACTCAACAAAGATAACTTTGACCTGGGCGGCCTCAAGCGACAATGTTGGAGTCGCAGGTTACAAGATATACCGCAATAACTCGGTAGTCGGGTCTGCCGTCAGCACCGCATACACTGATGCGACAGTAAGCGCCGGAGCAGTATATACATACACGCTCCGAGCGTATGACGGGGCTGGCAATTTGTCGCAACCGTCGAGCGGTGTCGGCATTACTGTTCCTGCCGTTACTGATAGCACGCCGCCCACCGCGCCAGCCAATTTTACTGCTGTCGCTTTCGACAACACGAGAGTGGACCTCGCATGGTCGGCATCGACCGACGACGTCGGGGTTAGAGGCTATACCATATATCGCGACGGCGCCTTAAGGGCCACGACAACTGCCCGATCTTGGAACGATACGAACGTAACGGCAGGGGCAACCCATACCTACTATTTAACGGCCTATGATGCCGCGGGAAATGTCTCAGGTGCCAGCAATACTGTATCGGTTATAGTTCCGGCATCAGCCGTTAAACCGATCACGATCACGAGTTTCCAGGTAACAAAAAAATCGGCCACAACGGCCGTGATTGCCTTTACGACGTCCGTGTCCACGACCGGCACGGTCGTTTATGGCGAAACCGCAAATTTGGGGAGCGGGATCTCAGATCCGGTTTCCAGCGTCTCTCATACGATTACTCTGACCAATCTTTTCCGAAATACAAAGTATTACTATAAGATCTCTGTTTCTGGCGCTGATGGCGTGACTGTATCGACCCCGATCTCGACCTTCCGGACAACAAATAAGTAAAGTTTGCCTTACAAAAGCCATCAATTGCCGAGGAAAGAGGTGTGTTTGTGTTGTCCACCTGAAGGCGAAATCGGCCCAAAAACTTGATATAATTGGGTCATAAAAAGGTTTAATGCTCACATTCAATAAAACCGGTTCGGAAGATTTATTGACCTCCAAGGAAGCGGCGGCCCTTTCAGGGTATAAGCTCGATTACGTCGATCAGCTTTGTCATGAGAAGAAGATCGATTGTCAGATGATCGGCGGCCAATGGCACATCAGCAAGCAGTCGCTTTTGAACCACAGGCTAAATAGCGAAATGAGAAGCGCTCCGGAGGCACCGGCGGACGCGGGCGGCCGGACAAAGATCGTTGCTAAGCATAGGCCGACGGTCGAGCTTAAAAGCGGTCCCCGAGGCGGAAGAAAGACTATTCATATGATAAAGGTACCCTTGGTCCGCGAGCACTTCAGCGGCAAGAAGCTGGCTAGATTGCATCAGGCAATTTCGGAAGGCTCGCTTCAGGCCAGCAAGGTTCTTCAAGGAAGCGTTTCCCACATGCCAGCTCGAGATTTTTGGCATAAGGCGCTTTCAATGATGACTGCCATTGCGCTCGTCTTCGGTTCCTATTATGTATTTCAGAGCGGCTTTCTTGCGGGACAAGTCAAGGAGATGGCTCAAATGTCCAGGGAGACGACATCTGCGGCGGCCGGGCTCACGGCAGAAGATCTTTGGACGGGCGCAAATGCGGTCTCCGACAGGGCCTTCGATAATATTCTCGGCGGAAGTAATAAAATTTCATATATAGCTCACGAAGCTAAGCAAAAAATTATACTGGGCGCGCTGACGGTCAAATTTGCGAAAGATGAAATCAGCACGGATCCGTTCGGATTCATGCTCCGTGCGGGGTATGAGCTCGTCTACGACCTCGAGCGTTTCGGCAACCGTGTGAAATTCATCGCTTACTTCTCGGCAGGTATAATGACGATGGCGGCCGTCGGATTGTGGCGCTGAGCGATCGATTTTAAAAATTAGAGCAGATAATCAAAACAATGAAATCAATACATGTGGCGATCAATGGTTGCGGAAGGACCCCAGTACGACAGCGAAGCTGCGTACGGGGCGAGACTCATTGCCAACTTATTCCTAAAGTTATTCTTCAATGCAGAGCATAAAAGTTGCTATTAATGGTTGCGGAAGGATCGGGCGGGCTTTTTTAAGAGTGTCTAAAGCTCATCCTGAGATCGAAGTGGTCGCCGTGAACGACCTCGCGACGATAGAGAGCATTTCGTATCTTCTTAAATACGACACGGTCTACAAAAAAGCGCCGTTTACCGTTTTGCACACCGATAAGTCACTGATTATCGACGGTAAGGAAATCGCCTATTTGAGCGAAAAAGACGCGACCAAATTGCCATGGAAGGATTTCAACATTGATGTCGTCGTCGAGTCGACCGGCTTATTCACAAGCTACGAAAAGGCCAAAGCTCATTTGGAAGCCGGCGCGAAGCGAGTGGTCATTACGGCACCAGCCAAAGGCGAGTCCGGAGACGTGAAAGGAGAGACCATTCTCATGGGTATCAATGAGGATAAGCTCTCGACTTGCCAGATCAGTTCCAACGCTTCGTGCACGACGAACGCCGGCAGTCCGCTTATAGCCATTCTGGACGAAGCCATTGGTATCGAAAAAGCGATCTTGAATACTGTGCATGGTTATACGGCAAGCCAGGCCATTGTCGACGGGCCTTCAAAGAAAGACTTGCGTGAGGGCAGGGCGGCTGCGCAGAACATCGTTCCGTCATCGACCGGTGCCGCTATCGCTACGACCAAAGCTTTTACAAAATTGGCCGGTAAATTCGACGGCATTTCCATCCGCGTGCCCGTAATCGTCGGTTCGATCGTCGATATCACCTTTATCGCTAAGCGCGATACGACGGCCGAGGAGGTGAACTCGATATTGAAGCGGGCGGCCATGGAATCTCGGTGGTCCAATATATTCGCCGTTACCGAGGAACCGCTCGTTTCTTCCGATATCATAGGAGAAGCCCACGCTTCAATTGCCGATTTGGAAATGACCCGTGTCGTAGACGGCAATTTGGTCAAAGTGCTCGGCTGGTACGACAACGAGATGGGGTACACTCATACTCTTGTGGACCACGTTATCAAAGCGGGTCAGTTATCTTAAATGAAAAAAGCTTGGTTAACGTTAGGAATATTGGCGGTCATTGTTATCTTAACTTTAGGATATTTTGAGACCAATTATTGTCATTTTTGGACAACTCAAGCTCCCATAGGTTCATCTGCAGATTACATTAAGACGACTGGATTATGTAAGATCAACGCATATCTCGGTATACCGGGAGCTTTAATCATTGGATTGGTTGGTGCAATAATGAGCTAGTGTATACTCACACCGTGGTGGATCACGTTATCAAATCAGTCAACTTATTTAAAAAAAATGAATTGGAAAAATTTATCGTATTGGGTTAAAGGAGGGATCGTAATGCTCGCGCTTTTGATCGTGTACTACAGCTTGGCCTTTTTGCTGTTCAAATCGTCTTTAGACGCTCAAGCACCGCTCATATCTGTCGTGCCGTCGATACCGTTTACGCCGGTCTTCGGTCTGCCTTTAATGGCCGGCATACCCCTCCTGGGTTTCTATTCAACGATCATCTCGACGAGCGCCATGTACATTATCTTAGGTATGGGCCTCGGCTTGCTTTACGGCAAAATTAAAGATAATAAAAAGGCGCAGTCTTTACCAATCGCATGAAGATCGTCAGAACAATCTTTGTCATTTTGCTTGCGTTGATAGCGCTACTTTTGATTATTGGTTTGTTCATCAAATGACGTTCAAAACATTGCCGTATTGGAAAAAGGGAGCGGTTATAGGCGGAGTGCTGGCGCTCGGCGTCATTGTGTTCAAGATCGCTTTTTTTGTCCGCTGTGGAGCTAAGGCGGAAATGCTCGGCCTTTGCTCATTGATATTCGCGTTTCCGTTCGGATTCATAGTTAAACCAGTTTTGGGTTTTCTGGATTACTTGCCGACCATATTGTTGAGGCAAATATTCCTGCTCGGTTTTGATGTGCTCGTTTTGACCGTGATCTCCGGGACCGTCGGTTGGCTTTACGGTATCTTAAGGGCCGAAATGGCAAAGAATAAGCAATCACGCAAATGAAAATATTTTTGGGGTCGGATCATGCGGGATTCAAGATAAAGGAAGAGTTGAAATCTTTTTTGATCGAAGGCGGCCACGATGTTACCGATTTCGGGGCGCACGAGTTAAAGGTGGATGATGATTTTCCGGATTACGTCATTCCTGTTGCAAAAGCTGTCGCGGCCAATGCGCTGGCTCGCGGTATTGTAGTCGGCGGCTCCGGCCAGGGTGAAGCCATTTGTGCCAATCGCATTAAAGGCATCAGGGCGGTGGTGTATTACGGTCGCGAAAAAAGGTCGGACCTTTCTTCGGATCCAAGGTCCGACCTTGGAATGATCGAATTCACGAGGGAACACAACGACGCCAATATCCTATCGCTCGGCGCTCGTTTCCTGGATGTCGATGATGCCAAAAATGTTGTTTCCAAATGGATAAGTACCGAGTTTTCTAAAGATGAACGACATATACGTCGCCTATCAAAAATTGATGATTTATCTAAACGCTAAACGCTTCACGCTATACGCTTGTTTATGATTCAAATAGTCCCTGCGATAATCCCAAAAAGTTTCACTTACCTTGAAGAGAAGGTGGGGTTGATATACACCGCCGCTTCCGAGGTCCAAGTCGATATTTGCGACGGCAAATTCACGGGAAGCGTATCTTGGCCGTTCGTTGAGGACCGCGGCGAATTTCATCGGTTGATTTCGGAGGAAAAAGGTTTGCCTCATTGGGAAGAGATAGATTATGAAATGCACCTCATGACAAAAACACCGGCTGACGAGGTTTCTGACTGGGTCAAGGCCGGAGCATCGCGTCTTGTTGTCCATATCGAAGCGGGAAGCGACGCCATCGAAGATATTTTGAACGAGTGGGGACATACTGCTGAATTTGCGATTGCAATCAAAATGGAGACTCCGGTCAGCGCTGTGGCGGGGTTTTTGAGCAAAGTTCGAACTTTTCAACTTATGGGCAGTTCAAAGATAGGTTTCCAGGGTCAAAAATTGGACGACCGAATATATGAGCGCGTTAAAGAGCTAAGAGCTTTGGCGCCGGACCATGTTATTGCCATTGATATCGGCGTGAACGAAGAAACGGCATCTAAGCTGGTTAGCGCAGGAGCCAACAAATTGATAATCGGTTCTGCTATTATGGATAGTGATGTGCCATCGGAAGCGTTAGAAAAATTCAAGCGTTTATCGAAGTAATCATAGTCAAATGGACCAAAATAAAAAGGGGAATCAGTATTTTTATACAGGCGCGTTGGGCTTGGCTCTTGCGGCTCTACCTTTAATTTTGGGGTTTTTCAAACCATTTGCTGGTATCTGTCTCCTCATACGGGCAATAGTGAGTATCCCAGTTGGTATTGTTTCGATTGCCTTAATAGCCGCCGCAGTTGTGGCTAAATTTTCCAAAACGAAATCAAAACCTGAGATTTAAATGGCTGATAAAGCAAAAATTGAGTTCCTGAAGAAGAAGGCTAACGACATCCGCGTATCGATAATCGAGATGCTTGTTGAGGCAGAAAGCGGGCACACAGCTGGTCCGCTCGGAATGGCGGATATTTTCACGGCGTTATATTTCGAGGTGCTCAAGCATGATCCGAAAAGACCGGATTGGCCGGATAGGGATAAATTCATTCTGTCCAACGGTCACATTTGTCCTGTGCTTTATGCTGCGATGGCTCACGCAGGATATTTCCCGATGGGACAATTGAAGACTTTGCGCAAATTCGGCTCGCCGCTTCAGGGCCATCCTCATCGCGAATTTCTGCCTGCTCTCGAGAATAGTTCGGGGCCGCTTGGTTCCGGTTTATCTCAAGCGGTCGGCATGGCTTTGGCCGATAAAATTGACCAAGGTCGGACCTTGGATAGATATATTTATTGCGCTCTCTCGGATGGAGAACTGGACTGCGGCAATACATGGGAAGCGGCTATGCTTGCCGCCAAAGAAAGGCTTGGCAATCTCATAGCCATAATAGACAGGAATGATATTCAGATTGATGGCTTCACGCATGACATTATGCCTCTTGAGCCGCTTGCCGATAAATGGAAATCGTGGAATTGGCGGGTTGTACAGATTGATGGGAATGACATGGAAGAAATTTTGCATGGCTTTTCCGCCGCCAAAAATTTGAACGGCAAGCCGACAGTAATAATCGCTAAAACAGTGCCGGGCAAAGGCGTGCCTCAATTCGAAAATCAATTTGAATGGCACGGGAAAGCCCCGACGAGGGAAGAAGGAGACAAGGCATTAGCCGAATTAAGAGTTATGAATTAGGAATTATGGAAATATATCTGGTGCCCTCCGTGTTGCTTATCATTTTTGTTGTATGTGTCGTTATTGGGGGCGATAACTGTGATTTTGCTCATCAATAAGCGATCGAAATGAATATACGAGCAAAATTAATCCAAAATCCTTGATAGATTAAGCGGTGCATTAGAAGGCCTGTAGAACGAAAATTAAGTTATCAGCTAATACAATACCATGAGTTTATCAAAAAAGTTGTTGAGCCTTGTAGTAGTGACATTTTTTTTAGCTTTAGTGCCCATTGTTGTCAGGTCTCTAATTAGTTCGGCTTTTGGCCCATGGCCTTCCGATCTTTTGCTGGGCGCTGCTTTGATACTAATGTGGACCGTAGACTGCACCGTTATATTTGTAATTTTCCATAAGTTCCAGTTAAAAGGAACGTTGGCTGCCTTTTTGCCCGGATTATTTGTGACCGCTTTCGCGCTAGAATCGTTATTTGCAATGATAAGTTTGGTTAAATGCTGTTAGGAACGTTGCTGTATCAATGGGACAACAATGCTCAATTTAAACACAAAACTTAATCAGAAAATTCTTGACCCCGATGTTGAGCAGGCGCCCATCCGCAAAGGCTTCGGAGAAGGGCTGAAGGAAATTGAAAATGCAAAAATCAAAATGTAAAATGACAATTCAAAATAAAAAATGTTAAATCCGACTGCAAAAATAAACCCGAGACTATTCGATCAGGATGTTGAACTGGTTCCAATAAGAAGGGGATTTGGAGAGGGATTACTTGCGGCGGCAGAGAAAGATGCAAGAATTGTTGGGCTTTGTGCCGATTTGACCGAATCGACCCAAATGCATCTTTTCAAAAAGAAGTTTCCTGAACGTTTCATCGAGCTCGGCGTAGCGGAACAGAATTTGGCGGCCGTGGCTAGCGGCTTGGCGGCGGCTGGAAAAATACCTTTTATAACTTCCTATGCGGTTTTTTCGCCAGGCAGGAATTGGGAGCAGATAAGAACGACCATTTGTTACAACAACGTCAAAGTCGTGATTGTCGGAAGCCACGGTGGTGTTTCAGTGGGTCCCGACGGCGGGTCGCATCAGGCACTCGAGGATATTGCTCTAACGAGGGTCTTACCGCACATGACGGTCTTGGTACCTTGTGACGCCATTGAAGCCAAAAAGGCCACGATGGCTGCGGCGAAAATCCCCGGTCCAGTTTATTTGCGCTTGGCCAGAGAAAATACCCCTGTCATCACAACGGAGGATTCGCCATTCGAGGTAGGAAAGGGTCAGGTGGTGTTTGGCGCCGAAGATAAGCCGGCTGATGCGGCTATCATATCAATAGGCGCGCTTCTTGCGCGGACTATCCGTGTAGCGGCCGAACTGGAGAAAGAAGGCCTTTCGGTCAAGGTGGTCAATCTCGGGACGGTCAAACCGTTGGACGAAGAGATGGTATTGCGCTTGGCGGAAGAAACCGGAGCGCTGGTCACTGCCGAAACTCACCAGGTTGCCGGAGGCATGGGAAGCGCTATTGCTGAACTGCTTTCACGCAAGCGGCCGACACCGATCGAATTTATAGGTGTTCAAGATATGTTCGGACAATCCGGCACCCCGAACGAGTTGATGAGCCATTACGGGATGGACGAAAAAGCGCTGAAAAAAGCCGTCAAGCTAGTTTTAACTAGAAAAAACAAAACTTTTATTTTGGGGCGCCAGGAAACATTGGTTTAGGGTTAAGTTGGATTTGTGCGGGTTTTGAATCTGGCCTCTTCACACCAGGATAATGCATTAATCAGTCCGATATGGTGTGTCTGACATGGTGTTGACAAAACACGCTTTTTGTAATAGGTATTAGGGCAAGAAAGGTTGCAAATGAGAAACTTGAAAAAAACCTCTGAATCACTCGGTGTTTTAGGCTTCGACTTCGGCGGTACGGTGCGGCGAGATAATGATATTGCCGACGGGAGCGAGCTCTCCATACTGAACCCTGAGCCCACGGCAACAGGGTACCTCACCACCAAACCGTTCCGCGGAGCGCGGCAAGCACTCGAGCGTTTACGGCCGCATTTCAGGCGGGCCATTTGCGTGTCGCGCGTCGACATTCCCGAGACTTGGGTGCAAAACCGAATCCGCCTCTGGTACGCGACGAAGCGTTTCGGCAAAGTGCTTGGACCGGATGACATCTATGTCTGTCTCAAAAGGGCGGACAAGGCAGAGATCTGCCGGAAGTACGGAGTTACGTACTTCATCGACAACAGTCTCGAAGTTCTTTACTATCTTATAGGCATTGTGCCCAGCCTCTATTGTTTCAAGCCTGAGCTCTGCGGTGGCATCGAGATGTCGGTTGCCGCGCATCAGACCATCAAAATGGTGCACTCCTGGCGCTATTTTGAAAGACATGTTCTTCGCGAAGCCGGACGCATCTAGTCCGGTTTTTTAATGGGTAAGAGCGACCGAATCAGTTTCTATTGGAGCGGGCGGGGTCTCGGTGAGAGGCGGCGTTGAAGCGACCAAAGCCTTAACTTTATCGGCCACAATGGAGACTTCGCCGTTGCGGTGAGAAATCCTGCCTTTGATGGCGATGCAGGATTCGGCGTTAAGAAGATTTTTGAATTCATTGAATATCTTGGGGAAAACGACCACTTCAAGTGAGCCGGTGAAATCGGCCAGTTTTATGAATGCCATACTGTCGTTCTTTTTTGTTATAACCGGCCGGTTGTCTTCGACGATTCCTGCCACGACAGCGATCATTCCTTCTTTCATTTCTTCTCGAATTTTTTTGATAGTGATGTCGCGCTTTTCAAGAACGGCTTTGAACTTATCGAGCGGGTGGCCGGAGATGTAGAGGCCGAGTAATTCTTTTTCCCAGGCTAGCTTATCGGAGGCTGTCGCTTCGGGGGCAGGTTCCAGGCGGACTTCCGTCGTAGTTGCGGCCCCCGACATGTCGCCAAAAAGAGAAGACTGATCTTTGGATGCGCCCGCGCTTTCTTTGGAGAAGGCAAGCAGGGTTTCCATATTGGCCAGCATCCGGCCACGTTCGCCGAATTCATCCAAGGCTCCGGCTTTGATGAGCGCTTCGAGTGATTTTTTATTGAGATTTCGGTCTTTGACGCGTGAGAGGAAATCGCCGAGCGTTTTGAATTTGCCGCCTTTTTTGCGTTCCTCGATGATGGCGTGCGAAATCCCTTCGCCAAAATTCTTGATGGTTGTTAGTCCGAATCTTATCTTGTCTCCGCTACCCATTCTTGAATCTTGAATCTTCATTCCTGAATCTTCAGCTTTCACGACTGTGAAAGCCGAGTAACTTTCATTGATGGACGGCGGCAGAACGGGGATACCCATGCGCTTACATTCCTGGATGGTTTCGCCGATGCGCTCGACGTCGCCGGAATCAGCCGTGAGGACCGACGACATATAGATAGCGGGGAAGTTGGCTTTCATGTAAGACGTCTGGTAAGCCACCCGGCCGTAAGAAGCGGCATGGGCTTTGCCGAATCCGTAGGCGGCGAAAGGCTCAATCAAGCCCCAGAGTTTTTCGGCTTTTTCTTTAATCATTCCGTTTTTTACGCATCCGGCAATCAGTTTTTCTTTTTGGGCATC
>CAZYRJ010000022.1:0-5009 GCA_964649625.1 uncultured Candidatus Saccharibacteria bacterium | reverse complement strand
AATAGCCGGCTATTTTAATGGAGATAAAAAGTACGTCATCTTGGTAAGTGAGCACGCCGTATGAGGCGGAGAGGATTTCTTTCATCCGCGGGTCTAGATATTGGACCAGGCGCGGATTATGCTTACGCTCTATATATTGAGGGATGGATTCCATCGGGCCGGGGCGGTAGAGGGCTACCATGGCGTTGATGTCGTGAATTGAAGAGGGCATGAGGTCCTTGAGATACCGCGTCATGCCGCTTCCATTCAATTGGAATAGTCCGATGGTCTCGCCGCGGGCCAGCATCTCGAAGGTTTTTTTGTCGTCGAGCGGCAGATTGTCGAGATCAACTTTGACGTTCTCTATTTTTTGAACGCGCTCCACCGCGTCGGCCAAAATGGAAAGATTTTTGATGCCGAGAAAGTCGAACTTGAGGAGGCCGGCTTCTTCGACCGAATACATATCGTATTGGGTGATTATCTTGCCCTCACCCTTAGGATCGAATTGAAGCGGCACGAAATCGGTCAGTGGCGTAGGCGAAATGACCACGCCGGCCGCGTGGACGGACACATGTCTCGCACAGCCCTCGATCTTTTTAGCCGTGTCGATTATCTCTTTGACGTCGGGCTCGGCCTTATACATCTCGCGGAGTTCAGGCACGATCTCGAACGCGTGATCGATGGTCATGGGAAATCCTTGAGAACCCATCGGGATAAGCTTGGCGATCCTATCGCCCAAGGAATATTCGAATCCCAAAGCCCTGGCGACGTCGCGAACACTGCCGCGGGCCATCATCGTGCCGAAAGTGCCGATCTGGGCGACTTTATCGTCGCCGTATTTCTGCTTGGCGTAGGCGATCATGTCGTCACGGCGGTTATCTGCGATATCCATATCGATATCGGGGGCGGATGGCCGGTCGGGGTTCAGGAATCGTTCGAACGGGAGGCCGTAGGCCATCGGGTTCACGGTCGTGATGTAGGACAGGTAGGAGACCATCGAGCCGCCCGCCGAACCTCTTGTTGTCGAAAGGATGCCCGCTTCCTTGGCGTGCCGTAAGAGGTCGGAAACTACAAGGAAGTATGACGAATAGCCTTTCTTCTTGATGACCTCAAGTTCGTATTCAACGCGCTTCAGGGCTTCGGGGGTTTTCTGCACGCCGCGCTTTTCGAAGCCTTCGAAAGCGACGCGACGCAGTTCGTCGTCTGGCGTTGCGCCGCCCGGCAATTTGAAATCGGGAAAGACCCATTTGCCGAGCTCAAGCTCGACATTGGCGCGCTCGGATATTCTGATCGTGTTCTCGAGCGCTTCCGGCAAGTCTTTGAACCATTCCGACATCTCAGCTTGGGTCGTGAAGGAAAAATCCGACTCGTCGTTGTCGCGGTCACCAAAGTCGCTCGAGTTATTGACCGCGACCAATGTTGCGCGAGCCTTTTTATCCTCTGCGCTCATATAATAGACATCGTGCGCGGCAACAAGCGGTATCTTTTCCGCCTCGGAGAGGGCCCTGATACGCTTCATGTTCTCCTCGTGTCCTTCGATCTCTGGATGATGGGTGATCTCGAGGAACAAATTGTCCTGGCCGAAGATGCTACGATATATCGTAGCAAACTCCTTGGCCTTTTCTGTATCCTGGCCTTTGAGGGCTTGGGCCACGTTTCCCGAGAAGGAGGGGATTATTGCAATGAGGCCTTCTTTGTATTTTTCGATGAGCTCGCGGTCCACCCGGGGCTTGTAATAGAAGCCTTCAAGGTGCGAGTCGGTCGAGAGCTTGATCAAATTCTTGTAGCCGGTCAAGTTTTCGGCTAGAAGGACGAGGCGGGTCCGGCGGTTGTCGATGCCAGCCTGCTTGTCGGTTCGCTTTCTCGCGGCGACATAGGCGTCGATGCCTATTATCGGTTTGATGCCTTCTTTTTTAGCGGCTTTATAGAATTCGATAGCGGCGTAGAGATTGCCGTTATCGGTTACGGTGATGGCACTCATCCCGTCGGCTTTGGCCTTTTTGACCAACTCGTCTATGCGCGGCAAAGCGGAGAGAAGTGAATAGTGGCTGTGAACGTGTAAATGTACGAATTTATTAGGCATGTTTTTGGACGCCTGCTCCGTTAGAAGTTGGGTAAGGATAATTAAGCATAGATAAGCAGAGCCGCAGGCGAGTTCGCAGATAGAGGTACTTTTCTGCAATATGCCCCTTTGAACTTCTAATGGGGTGCAGATGATTAAAACGAGAAGCCATGCGGGTATCTTATCAGATATTATTTCGCTTTACCCATTGAACTTTGATGAGCTTTTAGGTATGTTTTGGTAAGCCTAGCTCTGCCTTATGTCAGCTCACATCGTCCTACTTGGTGCCGCCATTTTTGGCAGCCAGATCCGCCCCGATTGGTATGAATGGGGGTCAAACCAGTGGACCGTACAAGGTCCGCCGCCCGTTTTGCCGAAGCCGGCTAAAATGTTGCCGAAAATCGGCAAGGAATACCTCCCCAAGCACAAACGCCGCTAATCCGGTGTTTTTTGTTATCTGTAAATAAAAATTTATCTGTTATGATAACTCGATGTTCAAAAATTTTCTGATGAAGCAAATGCTTAAGTCGAAGTTGAAAGGTTTGCCCGATGGGGAAGCTGACAAAATTATCACTATGGTTGAAAAGAACCCGGCGCTATTCATGCAGATAGCGCAAGAGATAGAAGCCAAACTGAAAGAAGGCGGCGACCAGATGCAGGTTACGATGGAGGTAATGAAGGCCCACGAGGCCGAATTAAAAGGCCTCATCGGTAATAAATAAAAAAATACCGTCCAGGGGACGGTAACGGTGGAAGAAGCAATGGCTATTTTTTGAACGCGCCTACGCGGGCGACGCGTGCTTTGACGTTTGCGTCGGAGAGACCCTCGGCCGGCTTCATAAGCATTTTGTCGCCGTCCTTGTGAAAATGAAAAATGGAAATGAAAATGGGGATAAGTCCAATTAAATCGTAATTTTCGTGGTATAATTTTACACATGCCAAGACAGACAAGGGTTGCAATAGGAGGACTAATTTATCATGTTATTAACCGTGCTAACGGAAGAGAAAGGATTTTTAAAACTGATAATGATTATGTTCATTTTGAATCATTAATGCTTGAAGCGGTGGAACTTATCGGAATGAGAGTTCTTTCATACTGTATTATGCCTAATCATTGGCATATAGTTCTATATCCGAAAAATGATTCGGATTTAAGCAAATTTATGATGTGGCTCACTACGACTCACGTCAGGCAAACAAGGGTAAAGACAAAAAGCGTAGGTAGCGGTCACATATATCAAGGCTCATACAAATCCTTTCCGATAGAAAATGATAATCATTTACTGACCGTAATTCGCTATGTTGAACAGAATCCTCTTAGAGCAAAATTAGTGAATAAATCGGAGGAATGGAGGTGGTCGAGCCTATTCCGCAGAACGAGAGGGAACAAGGAAGATAAAAAGATCTTGTCCCAACTTCCAACCGAACTCCCATCAAATTATCTTCAGTCGGTAAATACAGTTCTGAGAAATGATGATTTAGAAGCAATTAGATATTCAGTAAAAAAAGGGAAGCCGTTCGGGTCAGATAAATGGGTGGGGAAAATGGTCGATAGATTCAATCTGACTAGCACTTTGAGAGGAGTTGGTAGGCCAAGAGATAATATTACGCCACATATATGACGATGAAATTGTACCTATCCCCATTTCCCATTTCGCTTGTCACCAAAAGAGTTATGTCTTGTTTTATAAAACAAAGGCCAAACGCAAGTGGAACGGGTATCTCACAGATAAACCCCTTTTCAAGAGAAAAGGGATCTACTAAAACGATCGATCCTCCAAACTCATCATGGGAGACAGATTGAGTCTCTTCATGTGATCTGCCTAAAACCGCGGCATGTTTCTGGTCCCGTTTCGCCCACTGGCCTTTAAGTACAGCAAGAGCGGCGGGGTTAGTTATAAAGAAGCTCACGATAGCAAGCTTCTTGTTATTTGGCTGCTTCTGAAGATATTCGTACAGCTTTCTTGTGCTCACTTCGCTCATGGTTATCTCCGTAATTGATTTTTAAGGTTCAACCTTGGCACCGCGCCAAGTTTCAATGAGTTTGTCCCTCACTGCAAAGATCGGTAGCATGTTGTGTCTTTCTATTTTGCTGTTTAGGAACGCTGAACTCGCCAACTTATATCAGGAAAATAGTACATCGTCAAATATTGGTATTATCAATACTGGTGCTCGATGGCTTGAATTTTGGGGCAAAACAAGAGATAGTTAGATGCGTTATCGATAAAATTATTGGTTCAACGGAGAACCTTCAAGTTTTTGGTTATATACCTGTAAATAGTCATGTCGAGTACAAATCTATCCATCGGCACAGCTGGAACACAGCGAGTAACGGAAACTCCATCCCGTTCAGTTTTAAGATTTCATTGCCGGCTCCGAAGTACACTCGTAATATAAGCAAGCGAGATTCTTTAGAGAGGATTGTGCAATCTTTAGTCGCATGAACGTTTAGCAGCGAAAGTGGTACGATATGCACATGGAAAATATTTCTGGACTTGATTCACAACAGCTGATATGCGCTATCCGTGCATTTTTTCCATACGCGCATCCGCACGTGCTGAGTACGCATGCCGGTGAAATTAACAGAATAGTGATTTTTTCGAATGAGGGTGAAGAATACGTTCTTAGGATCAAGAAGAAACCTTTCCCTGAAAATAATCTTGAGTTCGAGCGAACATTTCTTGATCAGTTAAAAACATTCAAACTTCCGATAACCGTTCCCGATGTATTTCCCACCGCATCCGGCGCAACATTTTTTACAGATTCGGAGCATTTCTACACAATGATGTCGCGTGTTCCAGGTTCACAACGATTCAGCGCTTGGCATGAAACACACCTTTATTCAGATAGAGATGTAGAACAAGGCTTTAGAATACTTGGGCAACTGCATAATGTTTACAGAAAGGTAAATATAGATGACACGAAACACGCGCCCACTGTTTTTGAATTGTTAGATATATTCGAAAGT
>CAZYRJ010000021.1:15436-19315 GCA_964649625.1 uncultured Candidatus Saccharibacteria bacterium | reverse complement strand
TGTTCGATATCGAGTTTTTTCTTCGGCGTGATGCCGTTCGCGATCAAAAGTTTTTCGAATTCTTCGCGCTCGATGGTCTCTACCTCGATGAGCTTGTCGGCGATAGCCTTAAGGGCGGATTTATGCTTTTTGACGATCTCCGTGACGCGGATGATGTTGCTCGTGATGATCTCCGAAACTTCGGCGTCGATCATAGAGCCGACTTTCTCGGAATATTCGTGCTCTTCAACCACGCCGGACTTGCCGATAAGCACCCTGCCGCCGCCTTCCAGAGCGATAGGGCCGATCTTAGGCGACATGCCATATTTGGTGACCATATCGCGCGCGAGCGCCGTCGCCACCTGTAGGTCGTTCGACGGACCGGTCGTGACGTCGTCGAAGATCATCTGCTCGACAACGTAACCGCCAAGCGAGACGGCAATATCGTCCAAAAATTCGTTACGCGACTGGAGCTTTCTATCCTCGAACGGCAGTTTGAGCGTGTAACCAGCCGCCCGACCGCGGGAAATAATCGAGATCTTGTGGACGGGATCCGCGAACGGCAATATTGAAGCTATCAAGGCATGCCCCCCCTCGTGGTAGGCAGTAATCTCTTTTTCTTTTTTCGAAAGCAAATGGCTGCGGCGTTCCGGCCCGAGCATGACTTTTTCGATGGAGCGGATGAGATCATATTGAGTAACCTTGGTTCGAGTCTCGCGTGCCGCCAAAATGGCAGCCTCGTTTACCAACGAATACAGATCGGCACCAGAGAAACCCGGGGTGCGTTCAGCGATTACCTTAAGGTTAACGTCTTCACCGAGTTGTTTTTTAAGCGCATGGATCTTCAGTATCTCCTCGCGGTCGCCTCTATCGGGCAGGTCAATGACGACCCGCCGGTCAAAACGCCCAGGACGGACCAAGGCCGGGTCGAGAACGTCCGGGCGATTGGTATTATGCAACAAAACTGGTGAGACGCCGCCAAAAAATGCTTCATTGTCACAACCGCAAAAATCATAAACATAGCCGTCATACGGCACTTTTTTGATGCTCTTTATAGTTGGCTTCAGGATCTTATCCTTACCCTCTGCCCGACCCATGGGATTTTGTGTCTTACCGAAACCGAGGCGCCAAGCCGTACTTTGTTTTAGGGGTTTACCGCCATTTATAGTCCGACCTTCTCTGGTATTAAATGAATGAATATATCCGTTGTATCCGTGCATTTTGGCAAGCCAGTGCAGTTCAATAATGATTTGTTTGCTCATAGAAGTAAGTTCGGTCTTGCCTCGACGATCTTGATACCCATCGCCGCTCCAATATCCAAAGAAAAATTCCTTAAAATATTCGTACGGGGCATTAAAAAGAAAATTCGGTATGCGCTTATGATGCGCTCCGAGGCCGCAATGATGTCCAAAAAAAGACGCCAGGGGTTTGCTGTAATAAATTAAATGATGAGCATTGGTGTGATTCCGCTCACAATCCGGATCCAAGTTAAAAATTGTTTTCATTAATGCCTTGACGTCAGCAATTTTCGTCTTTTCTTTTACATTGAAAGTAAACACTAGTTCTTTCCTCGAATAACCCTCCGCGGCATAATAACCAAATAAACGCATAAGTTCTGGCGTCACTTGGACAATCTCCGGCAAAGTATGATTAAAGTAGGCCAAGCTAAGTCCTCTCGGCATTCTATCGGTATTACGCCACAAGCCAACTGTGCGTTGCGAATAGTTAATTTCTTTGCCGACGGCGGCTTGCGACAAGCCTCCGGCATCGATCGCGTAAGCATACGAATTTGCCAACTTGGCATAAGGCGCAAAGACAGGATCATAAACTTTCAGCGATAAATTAATTTTTTCCGGAAAGGCATGAGCGCGATAAGTCCGCAGCTTTTTATTGCTTCGATTCACGACATGCGGCAAATTGATAAGCCGTTCCCCGACTTTTAAATCAGAAACCAGCTTAGCTTTCAATCCTGCGCGTGTATTAACGAAAACGGAATGATTGCCGGTTGTTCTAATCGTCCCACCCTGATACTTGATCTCATAAATTTCTTGAACTTTATGGCGGAAAACGCTTCGCACTTTCTTAAAAGCGCTACTGCCAAATAACAGCGACTTTTTGTAATTATACGAACTGGTCTTCTTGTCAAAGCCCAAAGCTTCCAACCCTTGCACTTCTTTTTCTACGTCAGTTTCGTCTCCAGAATAATAGGGATCGATTGCCTTTTCAATAGAAAGTAATTGATATTGACCATCCTTCTTCACCAATACTGGCGTGTCACCCGTAACGCTTGCCGCCATGATGACGAGTTTTTCGTTGGGTTCGAAACCGTCCATTTCGACAAGGATCTGGTTCAGGGTTTGCTCGCGCTCATCATTGCCGCCTCCGACACCCGTGCCGCGGATGCGGCCGACCGCGTCTATTTCATCAATGAAAATAATGGCCGGCGCGGCTCTCTTAGCCAGTTGGAAGAGGTCCCGGACCCGGCTAGCTCCAACTCCGACAAACATCTCCACAAATTCTGATCCTGAAATAGAGAAAAATGCCACCCCCGCCTCACCGGCGACTGCGCGCGCAAGTAAGGTGTTATGGGAAACGTAACCGTTGGAAACAAACGAGTTCTTGCCCGGAACCGTAAAATCATAGACCCTGGCTTTACCTTTTTTTAAGTCTTGGACCGGCGACAGAAACAGCTTTGCGTCGAGTAAAGCCTTCAAATATTGGCAATCATCATTTAAACAATCTTCTTTTTCAAACAAACCAAGAAACATGGCCAGGGACCTTCTGGAAATCCGGCCGCGGCTCTTGATGTGATGCGCAAGTTTTGAGATCTTTTCGGTACTGCGCCCGTTTCGGCTCAACTTGCGCCAAGTCTCAAAAATAATATCCGAAATAAAGGGAAAAATATCAACATTCGTGTTCCCCGTGGCGTGTGAATCGAGATAATCGTTGATCTGCTTCTTTTTTCTACTCAATCTGAACCCGATCTGTTCGTTAAAGATTGCGAGCGATGAGCCGGAGACAATAATTTCATGCACGGGTCTCGGGTGAACCGAATTAATTTTGTGTTTCACCCTTCTTCGCGCCACGATACCCATGTTAAACAAAAGGGCCATAACTTGGTCAGCAAGCGATTTGCTTACCGTAGAAAAACCAAAATTGTATCTTTCAACATAACCATCGGAATCGAACAGACCTTGTAAAAAAGATACGATCGTCTCTTTTGGGGCCTGTAAAATTGATGGGGGAATGGCTTTATCGTATGACAAAAGATAGGACATCCCCGCGTTGTAAAAATCTTTTTTGGCTTGCCGAGAGGCGACAACGTGGGTGATGCCATCGCTTGCCAAACCAACCTTGGCCGTCCGATAATTTTCGCCTATATATGATTTAAAAGCGTGAGCAATCTCCTTGTCCACGGTTGTTAAACCGATGCGGCTAGAGTGGCTCAAATTGCCATCTCCGGTCAAAAGTCCCATCATGTAGGCTTGTTCTACAGTGACTTGTTTGGAAGTACCGTATACTTCATCACCAAACTTATGGGCGACAAAGTCACCCTTTTTTAATTCGTCCAAACGCTTAAAAACGATGCGCCCCGAGTCATGCATAACTGCGACTGGATGCTCATGGGTTCCTTCCAGTTCCAGCCCTTGCGCTGTAGTAACTTTGATTGTTGGCTGAATTCCCAAATCGTACCAATTTGAAGCAAAAGATAGCCCGCCTTTTAAATCCTTGAGACCGAGGCTATAAAGTTGAGTGCCGTAAACTTTGGCGTCCTTTTCGCTAACATAAAAATAATTTGGAACATCTTTAATGGCCACTAAGCCTTTGTTAGTCAAAATCAAAGAATCTCCGGTTATACACTTCCCCGTACCGCTTGCCCCCATCAGAAGAACACCTTTC
>CAZYRJ010000021.1:292-15426 GCA_964649625.1 uncultured Candidatus Saccharibacteria bacterium | reverse complement strand
GTGCGCCGATGTCCAGGAATTTTTTCGGGTTCTTCAAAAAGTCGACTATTTCTTTCAGTTCTTCTTTGGCCTCTTTGGCGCCCGCTACATCCTTGAATGTAACCTGCTGTTTTTTATCGTGCGGAAAAATGATGCGAGCTTTGGATTGTCCGAACGTGAACGCCTGCATGCCGGCCCCTTTGACCTGGCGGGAGAGATACCAAACGAAGAGCGCGATAAATAAAATGGGCAACAAAAACGGCAAGAGATTGAGTATCCAGTAGCCGGCGCCCCGATCATTCTCGATTGAGATCTTTACCTTCTCAAGCGCTTCTTTGGACACCCCGTAATTGACGAGCGTTTCGGAAAGCGCCGCCTCATTCTCCTTCTTAGCCTGTTTAGCAGTGCCGTCCTGGTACTTAGCGATGACCTCCATTCCTTTGACGGTAAGTTCGGTGATGTTGCCCGCCGTAATGTCTGAGGCGATGCTTGAGATCGGAACAACTGTCGTATCAGGCTGATTGTCGACGAGAAGCGAGTAAACGAAAACGATCACCAAAAAAATGAGAAAGGCGGACATGATATTGTTCGAAAAAGACCCGCCGGAAAACGGCATTTTTTGTTTCGGAAGCTTGGGAAATCTGGGTATTTTGGGATTCTGGTCCGCCATAGAAGACAATTATACACAAAATGAAGTTCTATAAAAGAAAAAGCTGGCCTCAGTCAAATAAAGAACGGATAGGATACCCGCTTGTTACCGCCCGCTTCTTACCATAAAAAAATAGCCGGCACGGCAAAAAAATCTTACAGCGCCATAAAAAACCCATTAGCTAGGCCACAACGATTCTGATAGGATTATTTCGTGCCTACATTGATTGAAAACCGCAGAGCTTCATTCGACTACGAGATCCTGGAAAAGTTCCAGGCTGGCTTGGAGCTCCAGGGCGGTGAAGTGAAATCGCTACGGGCCAAACAGGGCTCTCTTGAGGGCGCCCGAGTAATAGTGCGGGGCGGCGAAGCGTACATAATCAATATGGAGATACCGCCATATCAGGCCAACAACCTAACGAAAAAGGGCTATGATGACCGCCGGACCAGAAGGATATTGCTTTCGAAAGCGGAAATTGATAAATTGAACGGCCTTGGAAATCAAAAAGGATTGACAATAGTGCCCATATCGGTGTATAATAGAGGTAGGTACCTCAAGGCAGGTATCGCCGTGGTGCGTGGCAAGAAGAAATTCGACAAACGAGAATCCATCAAAAAGCGCGACACGGACCGGGAAATACGAAGAACTTTGAAAAATTAAAATAGGCGCTAGGCTTTAGGCGCTAGGCCCTAGGAAAGAACAGAACTTCTTGTGTTCCCTCCTAGAGCCTAGGGCCTTCTTCCCTAGAGCCTGTTCACATGGGGATGTCAGTTTTGACGAAGAAAGCACTATGCGTCGTGCGCAGTTGAGGCGGAGTGTCTCATTAAATGACTCCAAAACACAAGTGCCAAAAACACTTTGTCGAGGATAGTTTCGCCTTATTTGGCGGGCTTTCCTCAATTCGCTTACGCTCGCGGTTAACTTGCCTGCGTGTACGCGCAAGCAGGCGCCAGTCTAAGCGACATCGCTCCGATAGGTCATCCGAGCCTTCGGAATACGGTGTAATAAATTCGGAATAGAGATACGAGTTGTCCTTATCGGGTCTCGAACCTGCCTCGCCGGCAGGCACAAGGAATTGATGCTTGAAGCTCTCTCTTCCCTCTTCATTCAAGCGTTGAAAAGGAACCCATCGCAAAACCTATCGCAATCCAAAGCCTCGTAAAATTCGAGAAAAAAATGGCGAAGACGAAGAAGGTGTAGCCGACCTACTCCGACTGAGGATGAGCCATTTTACCGAATTTTATGAGGCGACCTGTCTGCGTGCCTGCCTGAGCGATGGTGCTCGCAGTCAGGCGATAACGCACAGGCAGGCGATGCGAAACAAGGAATTTTATTAAAGTGGTAGGTTTTGCGATGGGTTCCGAACGAGAGAAGATACACTGTGTAGATTCACCGCATTTTCTTCTTCGGACGGGGGCTCGCTCCCCCCATCTCCATACCATGTGATTTTTGATCAGGAAACTGCTCAAAAATGCCTATAAGTAACGATTTGTTAGCGGTTTCAAACCCATCTTTTGGGTGAAATGCTAACTTGTCCGCAAAGACTAGTCTTTCGACTAGTCTTTTTGCGTTTTAATCACCATTTTCCCAAATAAAATAAGGGTCTTTGAGAAATTCACCGCTTCAAGCGCGGTTTCAAAGCTAATTGACGGCCTGCTCATTCCCCTTAACTTTTCCTCCAGAAGTAACTCCTCATTCTTTAACTTGAGAATCTGCTCCTCGTATAATTTTAGCAAGGATTCATCGGATGACTTCGAAATCCTATCAGCCCATCTCGGTTTTCTATTTTGATAACTTAATATTGGGTCGTAATTTATGCTCTTTGGCAAATAAATTGTGGAGAGCAACTACTGTCGGTCATCTATGCCCTATTGGCTTCAGTCGAGCTTGACTCTTCCTGAGCCTTCATATACGCATCAAGCAGGCCACTCATTAACGAATACTACAATGAATCCCGCACAACCTCGATTTGGCTGTCCGAAATTTCGAGCTTTAATTATCTTTTTGCACTCTTCGATAAATAGCATGGACATAGTCCACTCTTTGCTTGGTCCACTGAACGCCAGATTGGGCCAAGCAAAGAATGGGCTTGTTCAAAAATACTTTCGAGACAACAAAAAACTGGATACTACCAGTTTTTCACTAACTTAGGTTTCGATATAGGAAATTAATTGATATCAGTTATTTTCTCTTTTTTGGCGTTCGTCCCTAATTATCTTATTGATATGTGTGTAATCTAGTATCTGTCCCTTGAATTTCTCGGCAATGGAGCTCATTAGACCCTTCTTTTTTCTATTTTTGTAAATATATTTGTTTCGTTCTTGAACTAACTCATTTTTCTTCCTTACTCTACCTATCTTCGATTTCGAACTTCGATATTTTTTCTGAAGAGATGATATTGCTTTAAAATTTCCTTGAATCAATTTCTTAATATCATTTTCGCTTGAATAAGAGTCAATAAGAACTGCTATGGGCTTATGCTTGACCCATAGTTTTAATTCAGACAATAGATATTGATCCGGACGTTTATTTTTGCCTGAGCCGAGCATCTCTTTTAAATCAACGACATCCATTGTAGTCGTAAACCAGCCCAGATCTATATCGCCGTGAAGCAAAATTTCTCTTAAACAGGACGCAAACGGATCTTTAAAACCATATTCTTCGACCAGTTCCTCGACCTTATTGTCGAGCAAACCCACGGTTTCTGGGAACATGGCTACTTCTGGGACTCCTCCTTTAGGTATCCCGCACTATTGCCTTATTTCACTGATCCTCTTAATAAATTCGGGCGTACCTAAAAGATCTCTTAAATACAAAATGGAACGCCTGTATTCTTTTGTGCACTTAAAAGAGATTCAAGATGGGCGTTCAAATCATCTTTCATTCACCTATGCTATCACGATGATAATCGCAAGGTTAAGACTTGATGTATAAAAAGATAAGGGCCACATTTCTGTGACCCTTCTAGATCCACCACTTCTGCGCCGTACGCAGTCGTTAAATGGATAAATTTTTGAGGAGACCCGTAGCCCCCTCCTGCACGGGGATCTTTTAGATCCCTAATGGACCGAATTTCGGTCCTCAACCACCGACACAAGAGGGAGACCACCGGTCTCCTAACAGCGGTTCGAGCAAATTGCCCTCACCGCAACCAACAATCAAAGAGCTTTCCGACTCTGGACTCGTAAAAACCGGCAAACATCCAAACTGTTACTGCATTCTGACCCCTATATTATACACCCTGAAGAGCTTTTGTCAATAGCAATGTAATATATTTTGCCATATGCAAAATACACGGCCTTGTTAGGCCGTATATCGTATTTTGAACTTAAAGATACATCGTAGATAAGTCCACGCCGGTATCAGGCACCCCCGAGATTACAGGAGCAGATCTAAGTATGACTTCCGAATTTGAAAACTCCGCAGTTACTGCCGTTAGGTTTCCGCCCAAAGACCGACCCTTCGTCCAAACCGATTTGTTCGGCCTAACAGAACCAATCTTTTTTTGTTCAAGCAACGATCTGTAAACTACCTCGCACGGAAGTTCACGTGTTAAATTGTTTATGTAACATGCAGTGAGCATTTGAGTAAAATCACCAAATTTCCTTTCACTCAAAAGCCTAGCAAGTTCCGGTTTTTTTGCTTCAAAATCTTTTATAGCATCCGCAAATCGTTTCGACGGTTCCTTCCCGCTGTAAAGCTTATTTTTTACAAAATCTATTATTTTCTCAGTTTGTTCTAAATAGTTTTTATTAGTGGAATCAGGGATAAAATCTTTTGTTACCAGCTTCCACCCCAGACGCGGAGCATCTTTGGCCCCCACATTGTCTGTTTCCGCCCATGAACTATCCATGTGGAGGTTGGGAGGCACACCTACGGCCGGTGTTAAGTTGCCCAAAATGGCAAGCATTTTCTTAATCGTCAGAGCATCCCCGCTTGGAGTTTTGCCGACCTGCAATACCAGATTCATACCCAACTCTTTAGCCTTCTCCAGCTGCTCCTTTGTAAAAGGAACTGGTGGGATCTGCTCTGCGTTTAATTTAAACCGGAAAGTGGCTTCCACTTCTTCCGGGCCAAAGAAAGCTTCTCCATAGCCCATAGCTTCAAAAATCGCTCTTGCTTCCGGGGCGGTAAAGTCTTTGGCTTTTTCTGGCGAAGATCCTAACGGTCTTCTCTTGGATTCCGCTGCGGCTATAGACGACTCGACCAAATTGATCAATTCTTCTAACTTTGTTTTGTCAGTCTCGCTTAAAATCTTGCCCACATAATAATAGCGGAGAGCTTCTTGGAAAGTCTCGTTAATATCGCCACGATAAAAATGTTGAACAAAATTTCTGACACGTTCCGGTTCCATACGGTCATCGTAGGTAAAAGCCTGGGGTTGGTCTTGAGCAATTTTTCGCTTAGCCACCAATTCTTTTGCGGCTACATGGAACTCTTTATATTTATCCAAAATCTCTTTCATGCCGGGAACTTCAGCCAACTGTTCGTCCGTCAAAATTGCCTCGCTGGAACGCAAGTATAATTCTTTAGAAACCTCTTTAGCGGTCTTGGGAGCTAAACCAAAAAGAGCGTCCGTAGCGTTTTTGAAAGTCTCCGAGGGCAAATCGGTCACTTCTTTCTGATAAACCCATCGGCGAAGTTGGGCCGGATCAAGCGGTTCCCTTTGCAAAAATCCCTTGCCGGGCGGGTTCATGAGGGCAATAACTTTTGTCTTTGTTTTATTTACGCCAATCACTTCGGAAGCATCCTCTGACAAAACCACTTCTGCATCGCGCTCTAAAGCATCCAAAACCTCATGGAGACGAATCAGTATGTTCGGCGAAGAAGCATTGATTTCGTCCAGAATTACAACTTTGATTTTGTCTTCCTCCTGTCGGAGCCCCGAGGTGACTTTTCCATCGGCAAAAACATATTCCGGGTCACCTTCTTTTGTTTTTTTAGGGTTAGGAATGTATCTTCCCATCAAATCCTCAACGTCAGTAGCACCGTTTAAGTTCGCGTAATGAACTTCCCAGCCGAGCTCGGAGCACATTTTTCTAACAGTCGTTGTCTTTCCTATGCTCGTACCGCCTTCAACCAAAATAGGATCGCCTTGAGCAAAGCTTATAGCGATTTTCTTTTGGAGCTCAAGGGAAAACTCGTCGTTAATATAATTGGCATACTGTTCAGGACGAGGAGCGTTTTCGCGATTTTTGGCTTTTTCCAGAGCCACGCCCAGATAGGAAATTTTCTCACCTTGTTCATTAACCGGCTTCGGCTCGTCTTCAACTTTAGGCGTTTCCATTGGCATATTAGTTTTGGAAAGCGAGACCGGTAACCGCGCGGAACGAAAGACCTTTCTTTTCAATCTTGAGCAAAGTATCTACAGTCGCGAGCACGATTAACGCCGAGTCGACATAAGCTGGCTCTATCCATATCATCTTTCTGTCCTCATTATCAAAATAGTTTATCTGGCCTGTCGGATATTGGATCACGATGTCGTAAAGCTCTTTGGCATTCTCTTCAGTTAAAACAATGTACAGCTTGCCCGCCTCCTTGAGACCGGCAGATAGAGCCCGCGGACCTTCGACCTCTGTGTATTCGGCTGAGGAAAGTGTGGGGCGCAACTTACCAAGTTCCTTATCAGTCTTAGCAACCAATAGCGCCGCCTCCTTTTGGGCGACTGAATGAAATAGAAATTGTGCGAGTTCAGCCGTTTTCATACCTTAACTATATGAGAAAGGTTAATAATTCGCAATCGCTTCGCGTATGACACCCGATAAGGTCTTGGCCATTTCATCTACTCCGACATTCGCAACATTATTTGGATAATATCGCTTTACATGCTGTGTACCTTTGCCTATTCCGAGACCAATTATTTTTTGATCAGTCTCCTTGGCAATCTTCTGAACGGCAGCCCTAAGATCGTATTGTTTGCCACTATGGGCCGCTGAAGGTGCGGGCTGTCCATCGGAAAGCACAATTAAGAATTTCTCGGCAGCTTTTTGCGCCCCGAGGCGTTTAGAAGCTTCGCCAACAGCCCAGCCATCATCGTTATAACTGGCATCTCCACCTCTGACTGCCCGGAGCATTCCTCCGATTTTGTCGCGAATTTCTTTGGATAGAGTTTGGTTGAACTCCTGATATTGCACAAGCTTCCTATTAAAACCTAAAATCTCTGCTGAAATTGAGAGTCGATTTAAGACTTCTGTAATCACAATCAAGGCCTTCATAGTCTCCTTGATTTTTTTTCCCTGCATTGAGCCAGAAAGATCAACGAGTAACTCAAAGGCGTAGTCTTTCTCCTCCGGCAAGTCTCTTCTTTCCCAAGCCCGGCTCTCCGCAGCGGAGACACCTTTAGCCTTTTCCTGAATACGGCGCTTTATATCGATTCGCTTGCCAGACTTGAATCCGGATTCGAAACGATGAGCTCGCCTTGCGACAAAAATATCTCTGAGCTCGATTTCCAGGTCATTGATTAGCTCAATAACTTCACTTTGGTATTGTTCGTAGACTCCTTCAGTTTTATTAATTGCTTGATCGATTTTCGCCTGTAAATCAGTAAGATCCGTCTCCAGTTTTTCTTCTGATTGCGCTGGTGGCTCCGGTTCTTGTCCTTCTACTTCGGATTCTTCGCCTGTTTCCTCATCTGGAGTCGAAACCAATTTACCCTCAAGTTCTTCGCCAACCGCACGCTCGAACTCGGTGAAAGACCTAACGGCCATTTCTCCAATTTCCTTTCTGACGTCCTCGGGCAAACTCTCAATATAATCCTTAATAGCCTCCTTCAATTCATCTGAAAGAGAATCCAGGTCAATGGTAACCGGTTCTCCTTCGGGTTGCTCCGGCTCAATCTCCTTGTTGGCCATCTCGTCAATCAACTCATTGATACCCTTCTTTAGTTCCTCTTGTTCCTCAGGAGTTAACTTGTCTCTCAATTCGGGCGGCAAATCAAAAACTTCCTTCGGTTTATTTTTATCAGCTCTTCTCGCTGCAATCTTTTTCTTGATCTGATCGGACAAGGCTTTCTGAAGAGCCTTCTCAAGTTTTTCCTGCTCAATGTCTTTATCCACCAGCTTTTTGAACTCTGGCCAAACTTTTTCGTGATTTATCTTAAAAGAAGCTGCCGCATATTTGGTTATAATTTCCTCACTTTGGTCAGCCTCTTGACGCGACGGATACCGGAGCCACGAATCCTGCGCAGCCGCTAGGGTATTCTTTACGACTTCTTGAACATCCGGGGGTAAGGATTCGTCAATCTTGAACTCTTCACCTTTTGCCTCACGAAACCATTGGCGCAGAAATTCAAACCCGGCCAAAATAGATTTTGGTCGATAGCCAAGTTGTTTTTGTGCCTTCTCTTGAGCAAGTCTTTCCTTTTCCTGTAAATCGTATGAAAAAACCATTTGCTCTCGAAATTTGGGATATGCCTCGGCTACAAAATTATTATCTCGTCCGTCCTCAATCGCATTAGACATAAAAGAGAAGCCGGGCTGCTGCCAGACCTTCTTTGGAATCACGCCTGTTATTCTCGAAATTCTTCGATGTCCGGCCTCATGCGAAATAACAAATCGTAAAAATTGAATCGGTTTTTCAAGTAAGTCTTTAGCGTCAGCCTTAACATGGTTCTTCGTTTGATCCCAATACCAGCCGCCGCCGGGTTGGTTCAAAATAACGGGCATGTCAAAATCCTTGCCAATAAAATACACCAAAGAGGACAGCATCTGCTGCTTTTTTCTGATTTCTTCTTGTTGTTCTGGAGTAAATCGCGTCAAAATCGCCGTTTCTTGTTCTGCATGGTCGGCAAATTGAAGATGTTCTGGGACATCAGGTTGATTGAGTTCGGTATTTCCTTCTGTTTTTTGATTTTCGATAAACTGTTCCGGGCCTTTCATCCCACAATTAAATCACATCGCAAGCTTTATTCACAATTATTGAATTACAAGGAAACCCCACTGTGAGAGCGGGGTTTATACTAACAAACTGACCAAAAAAATCCTGAATCCTGCGCCGTACGCAGGGCACAGGACAAGCTGGGCTGAAAAGGAACTCGTAGCTCCTACTTCCTCCCTATGGTTCGTACGAAGACGAACCATTAATTTATAAGGAAACCAATCTGAGTAATATTGTACACCTAAACTGCTGATGTGTCAATGCCTTGACGAATCGTAGTTTGGCTCAGTATAGCCATTTTCTTGGGTTATAAAGGGTAGAATCATTTTGAATCGGGCTACCTAGAAGAGGTTGAGCACCACTTTGGAACTCCCTGCTATCCCGAAATCTCGGAAGCCAGACCAGAACCAAGGCCGCCCGACCAACTACCCCACCCCGTCACGTGTATTAAATTCTCTTATCTGGTATATCGATTTAATTTTTACCTTTGCGGCTCCTCGCCATTTTGCTCATTGGCCAGCCTTTGGTTCTCTTCCAGAACGGCTGGATACCATTCCAAAATATAGCTCTGCAACTGGTTCCAACAATTTTCGGGTATGTCCACCATGCAGATTAGAAAGAGAAAAGCCGCCTTTGTGGGCGGTTTTTCTTCGATTAAATTGCACATCCCAATCATTAGTGATAGAACATCGGAAGCCGTTCACTATCTAACCTATGAGACTCGAAACATTGGTCGAATTACTGGCCAAATTGCCCTTGGTAAAACTCAAAGCCCGGAAATGCGGCCACCGAACGCGCCTAAAGGGACGAGTTCGGGCCCTAAACGACAGCTCCACGATCGAGATGCCGATTAACGGCACTCGACCCGATTATTGCCTGGGTTGTTTAGGCAAGATGACGATCCGGTGCGCGTGGTGCGGCGGAACGATATTCATCGGCGAGGCCATAACTCTTAACTTGCCCAGCGAAAAACGCAAACCGTTGCCCGGCGCCGTCCAATTCGGCAACCAACCGGCCAGGTTTGTAGGCTGTCTCCGAGTAGGTTGCGCCTCGTCGTTCGCTGACACTGCCGGCATGTGGCTGCCGGGAGAAGAAGGCCGAGGAACGGTCGAGAGGATACGCACTGCCTACGAAGCGCTCTCGGGCAAACCGATCGACGTGATTCAAACCTGAACTGGCTCAGCCAGTTTTTTTATAAATTAAGAAAACCGCCCCACATCAGTTCTCCTTAGAAAAATGATGCAGAGCGGTTTCCTACGGGCGCACAGGCTTACCGAAAAGGCTTTCGCCATTTCCCATATGCGCCCAAAAAGAACAGACGGCGGTATTGTGCAACAAACATTATGAAGAAAGTATGAAGGGTTTTTGTAGCCAGTTGCGCCTTTATGCTACTTTTTATTTAGACACGGTTGCGCAATCACAAAATTGTAACCCAGAGCACCCTTGAAAACTTACATACTCCAAATAATAATGATCGCCGCTGGCCTCTCCCTTGTTGGAGCCGGCACTTACGGCATCGTTTGTTCCGGTCAAAAGGGCTTCTCGTTCACGGCGTTTCTAGCCCTTCTAAACACTCCCCGGGTTCGGTGGAGTTCAGGCCTTTTGGCCGCGGCCTTCACAAGCCTAATCGTTGCATCGCTCGCTCTCGGTGGCCGAAAAATGCTTACGGAGGGTCTCTGGCATAGCGTTAACGTGCACGCTGCGTACTTCCCGATGCTTCTGTTCCTAATGCCGGTTATCGGACTGAGTATTCCAGTGACCCGCCATTTTACGGAACTCATCACCGAGACACTGAGCAGCCCGATGGGATACCTCTACGCTTTCCTATCGGCCTTTTTCGCTCCTCCGGGCAACGGCTTCGCCGGAGCGATTTCAAGCATGTGGTCCAACAAAGCGCTCCATCCGATACTCCTCTACTTTCTCACGGTAGTACCCCTACTAAGTTATCCGCTATACCAATTGAGGATGATCGGATTGGGCTCTGAGATCGGCTGGCGGATGTATCGAATCGACATATGGGTGGCCCTTTGGCTCATCCCGTTCTTTTGGGTCTATGGTAAGTTCTTCTGCGAAAAATTGCCGCCTCCCTAACCGGGCGGCTTTTTATTAAAAAAGCCCGAGTTATCGAGCTTATCGAACGGATTCGACCAAAATATGATCGGCCGCGGTCCATGCTGGAAAAGCCATGACAAGGACCTCAGCCGGACGGTAAACGGCTTTCGCCCAGTGAACGGTCCCGGGCAGGATGACACAAGGAGCATGATCCGATTTCAACAGCGCTCGATTGACTGAAGCCTGATGGAACAACCGAAGGGAACCTCGCAGTACCCGATAGACCTCCTGGGTTTCTTTGTGGTAATGCGGCACCGATTCACATATGAGAGCGACTGCCACACTCCATAGGCCATTCGGGCAGCGAGCAATCTCGCAAATTACTTCGGTCGGGTTTTGGGCAGGTTTACAGACGATGTGTTTTCCCGAAAAACGGGCCGCCAGTTCGCATATCATTCGATGAGTTATCTTCATATCATGGTGGAGCATTGGTCTGATCAGAAATTACCAGGAATCCGACAAAATGACAAATCTAATCTCTAGATGTCCACAGGGTATTTGCATGTAATATATTTTTGACGTAAGATATACTTACATTGCTACGCTAAGTATGCATTCGAGCTAAGCAATCATTATTAACTGCGGGCGATTTGGCACTTATCGCTAAACGCTTTCCGCTTAACGCTAATTTTATGATTGGACAACCTCACTGGTTCACAAGAAGAAAATACGGGGGCTGGGGTTTATTTCCTATTACCTGGCAAGGCTGGGCATACGTTACGGTTTTCGTTCTGCTGGCCTTTGCGTCACAGTACGTTCCCGGTCTTTCGGACATAGGCAGGTTGATTTTTCTTGTCGCCATAGCCGTGATCCTCTTCGCCGATACCATGGATATCATGATTCGAATGCGAAAGGACGAGCGGGAAATCCTGCACGAGGCCATAGCCGAGCGAAATGCCCTTTGGACCATCATTATCGTTCTTGCCGCCGGCGTTGCATATCAAAGCGCTCAAAGTGTCGCGGGGGAAACTTTCATGATTGACCCCATCATCCTCATAGCTATCGGCGCGGCGGTCGTCGCCAAGGCCATAACCAATCTGTATCTGGATAAACATGACTAACGCTCGAGTAAAAAATAGGATAGCGGAAATGAGAAACGACCTCGGCCTAACTCAAGAAAAATTGGCGTCGCTCGTAGGAGTCAGCCGCCAAACCATCATTTCTCTGGAACAGAACAGGTATAATCCCTCCCTTGTGCTGGCCCACGAAATAACGATCGCATTGCGAAAGAAAAATATCGAAATGGTTTTTAGTATTGCCAATTGAAAAAGGAGAACCCAAGGTCCTCCTCACTAATACCAGGCACTATAGCTCGCCGGTCGCCTCAAGGCTTCTAACCGCGCCTCGGCCTCTGCCTTCACCCGTCGCTCCAGCAATTCGAAATATTCCGGATCCGGTTGATTGATAACCATAACCGGAGTGTTTTCGCGCAGTTTGCCGACGATGGTCCTTTGAATAGGGTCAATGATAACGTTGCTGAAAGCCTGGTTGACGTTACAACTCACTCCCCTTGTCTGGCCGCCGCTTGAATAAAGTCGGCCAAAGGTCCAGCCCAACCGCTGAAAGGCCGTGCCATTGAGGCCAGCTTGCTTATCCACGCCGTGAAGGCCAACCAAAGACACCTGCCAATTACCCCCAAGCATCTGATCCGGTGCTGGGACTGTCAAATTTTTCGCCATAGTCAATTGCCTTTTGTTGATGTTCTTGTACTAGGAATCACACTAAGGAAAAGAAAGAAGGTAGTCAATGCAGAGTTCAACCAACTCTAAGCACCTCGTCCCAGAGCATCGCTGAGAGGTTTCTCGCTTTTCCCTCAAAGGGATAGATATGAAGATCCAAGAAAGGAATGGTATTGATCTCGATCGAACCGCAGGGCATCTGGCCGCGCCAAGGTTTTGAAATATCTTCAATGATGAAATCGATTCCCACCAAAGGATCTTTGAGATACTCGGCGATATCGAGGAACATCTTGCGGTTCTCGAGGTGAACTTCATCGGTAACGTCGCTATTGGTGCCGCCTTGCCCCCGACCGACTTTGGTACCGGCTATGACCTTCTGACCGGACTTCGGGACGCTTTCCCTGTTCATCTTTTGAACAGCGAGAGCCTCATCCATTTCCGAATTCATAGGAATGCCGTGGAACACGCCGTTTCGTCGCGGGTCGCGGTTGGCGAGAAGTATAAGCTCGCGTACGCTGCTTTTTCCATCACCAACGACGATCGGCGGATCGCGCCGCAGGACGCCGCCCAACTGGCCGCCTATCAGGGCCACGCGATAAACGCTGCCCCGCAATTCTTCCTCGACCGAAACTATCGGACAGATCTGTTTGGCTATTTTGAACGCTTTAACGAATTCCTCTTCCGTCTTGATATGAACTCTCGTGTGCCGGCTCCTTGAACCCAAGGTCGGCTTGACCACGATCATGCCGCCGTTCTTCCTGATCTCATTGAAAACTGCCTTGCCATGACGGAGAGTAAAACAAGTTTCTCCCCTCGGCACGGGAAAGCCGGCCGCCCGGAACTTCTTTTTCATGATGCCTTTATTGTCCATCCACTCTAGATTCAAAGTGTCGCCCCCGGGGCGTGGCAGGCCCTCGAAGATCATCCTCTTTCCGTTCGGCAGCTTGGCCAAAAAAATATTTATGGGCTTCGCAAACACCCAAACTTCCTTTATGTCTATTCCCCGCTCCTTCGCCGCCTTCCACATGCATTTCGCCCTATCGGTATCCTTCTCTTCCGAAGGTTTCTCCTTGAGCTTTACCAAACCCAAACCAGCCAAAAGATAAAAAAGAAGATACGTGATCGAATCCACTTGGCCCTCGGTTACTCGCATGATGACGTGGACCAGTGGCCTGATCGGCCAAGTGAAGATATCAGCCGCCATGCCGACCAATTGATTGGATTTGGTAAGAAGGTGCGGCACCTCGGCCGGACCGCATTCGGGACAAAAGGTTTTTTCCATCACTGTATTTTAGCAGAGAAAGAATTTTAAGGGCACCTGTGCCTATGCTCGGTAGTTCATTTGATGTCACGTTACATCTGACTTTTAATCCCTAACATTCGCTGTCAGCCCTCCTTCACGAGCGGTTGCATCGAGATAAAACGAGACCTTAATCAATCTTACAGACCCTCCAGCTCTAATAAGGAAGCGCAAAACACGGCAGGGCTGAGGGCGATTTTTGCAATTTATATAACGTTATGTTATAAATAATGCGCGTTCGTCCTGCCCGAGCGGGACACATTAAACGCTAATACGTTCATACAATTGAGTAATTCCCGAACTAGAATAAACCAGTTCATTCGCGCGGCTGAATTGCGCGTAATTGGCGCAGAAGGCGAAAATCTTGGGGTTTTATCGCTCAATGAGGCCTTGAAACAGGCTGAACTGGCCGGACTGGACCTCATAGAGATTTCACCGAATGCCAATCCGCCGGTTGCGAAAATAATGGATTATGGTAAATTCCAGTACTCTGAGAATAAAAAGATAAAAGCAAGCCGAGCCAAAGCTCAAAATTCGGAAATAAAAGAGGTTCAGGTCAAAATCGGTACGGGCGAACACGACCTAGAGCTCAAGGCCAATAAGGTTACCGAATGGCTCAAGGAAAAGAACGTAGTCCGAATAGACCTTTTCCTTCCGGGAAGATCAAAGTATTTGGACAACAAATTCTTGCAAGAGAGACTGCATAGGATTTTGAAATTTGTTTCGGAACAATATAAGATATCGCAACCCCCGACAAGGAGCCCGAAGGGCATGTCGATGACGATTGAGCGGGCAAATTGAAAATGTAAATATCAAAAATAAAAATGACACATCAAAATGTAAAAAACGGGATTTAACTTTGGATTTTACATTGTCATTTTCCATTTTGATTTTTGAATTTTAAATTAGCTTCCATGAAAATAGTCAAAACATACACAAAGAGATTGCGCGTCACGAAAAACGGCAAGATCCTGGCCAGAAAACCGGGACAGGACCATTTTAATGCCAAGGAGCGCCGCGCCGGCAAAACCGGCAAACATAACATGAGTCACATAACCTTTACAAAAAAGGCCATTAGCAGGTATCAACTAAGCTAGGCACTAGGCTTTAGGCACTAGGCGCTAGGAAAAACAATACCCCTAGAGCCTAGAGCCTTCTCCCCTAGAGCCTGATTCCAATGACAAGAGTCAAAAAAGCAGTAAACGCCCTCAAATACCGCCGCAATCTTTTGAAGATGACCAAAGGCTACCGCTTTGGCCGATCGACAAAGGAGCGACAGGCGCAGGAGGCCGTTTTCCACGCAGGCAGTCATGCTTTTGCCCATCGCCGCGACAAAAAATCCGACTACCGCAAGCTTTGGAACGTCAAGATAAACGCCGCCGTCCGGCCAGCCGGTCTCTCCTACAGCAAATTCATCAACGCCCTCAAAAAGAAGAATATCGCGTTAGATAGAAAGATCTTGGCCGATTTGGCCGAAAATCATCCCGAAAGCTTCCAGAGAGTCCTCAGCGCAGTCAAATAAATTCTCGGCAAGACTAAG
>CAZYRJ010000021.1:0-282 GCA_964649625.1 uncultured Candidatus Saccharibacteria bacterium | reverse complement strand
AAGCAAATGCAAAGACACTCTCGACACAACTATGCTAACACCACCGACGACACTCCGTCGGTCGTTTGTTGTTTAGATCTCGGAGGGAACGTTTATGCCGTAAGGCAGCGCGCCTTCGCCGCCGTAAGGAATTTGTTTATTTGTCGAACTGCACTCGGCCCCGTCCGGACCGACCACGGCAACCGAGTTTTCGTAGTCGCCCGATGGATCGATACAAAATGTCTTCACGGAACCAGACGCGGGAAGGCTGGTGGAAACGGCATAACTGGCGCCGGTTGCCAG
>CAZYRJ010000020.1:15161-20225 GCA_964649625.1 uncultured Candidatus Saccharibacteria bacterium | reverse complement strand
GTTCCGTTTGTCTTAAGGGCTTTCGCGAGGAATGTTTTTTCTTTAGCGACCTCTTCCGGAGACGCAAAGAATTCGACATGAACCGGCAAATTGCCGATCTTATTGATAACGGCGATGTCCGGCCTGATCCAATGGGTTATCCGCTCGATATCGCCTGGGCGGTCGGCGCCGATCTCAAGAACGAACCAATCCGCCGGCTTACGTTGGAACAGCGCCGTTACCATGCCCGAGACCAAAGCGATAAGCCATTTGCCGAGGTGATTCCACGGATTGGCTAAACCGAGAACTGCAAGCGGCACGCCTATCTCGCTGTTAAAGCTTTTTTCGCTGGCTTCGGCAGTCGACAGCTTCGAGAATATGGAGTGGATAGCATCCTTGGTCGAGGTCTTGCCCACGCTTCCGGTAACCGCTATTAATTTAGGTTTCCATCGGCGGAAAGCCATCCAGGCCTCGAACCACAATATTACGACGATAATTTTTTTTATTTTTCTCTTCATTTGGAACTATCTATCGGGAGGAACTTGATAATAGTTAAGCAAAAATTTGGTCAAATTGCTGAAAGGAACCGTCAAAGTATTCGAAGCGTAGTCGGCCTGCGGCTCAACGGTATAAAGGAAAATGATAAAACGCGGCTGATAAGCTGGAAAATAGCCGAAAAATGAGTGCAGAAACCGGTCAGAATAATAGCCGCCCCCGTCTTTGTTGGCAATTTGCGCAGTGCCAGTTTTGGCGGCAACGCTATAATGATCAAGCTTGAACTGACCGCCTTTAAGAGCCTTATCGACGACTTCAACTAGCATTCTCGTGATCTCTTCGGAAGTCTCTTTCTTAATGACGCGGCGCATTTCATCCTCGGTTGACATGATCTTCTTGGAAAAGCCGAGTTCATAGTTTACCTGCCTAGCCACATGGGGATTCGGCAATAACCCGCCGTTCCCAAGAGCCGAAAGCGCCCTCGTCATCTCGATCGGGGTCACGGCGATTCCTTGGCCGAATGAAGCATTTGCCAATTCAACTTCGCCTCCTTTCGTCAGATTCCTGATGAGACCGGCCGCTTCGCTCGGGAGATCGATGCCGGTTTCTTCTCCAAGACCAAAAGCCGAGATGTACTTTTCAAATTTGGCCTTGCCGAGTTTTAATGCCACTGTGGCCACTCCCGTGTTTAGGGATTGACTGAGCACCTCCTGCATCAAAACTACGCCTCTGCCCTGCTTATCAAAATTATAGATCGTCCGATTCCCCACCTTAAGGAAGCCCTCATCACGGTACGTTGTCGAGGCCGTCACGACACCGGTGTCGAGTCCGACAGCGACCGTGATTGGCTTCATGATTGAACCCATTTCGTAGACCTTCTCTACCAATGGATTCGAAAAAACAGCGACATTCTTCTCTTCCCCGTAACGATTGGGGTTGAATGTGGGATACGCGGCCAGAGCATAGATCTCCCCCGACGCGGGATCCATGATTATCCCGCCGGTAAGTTTCGATCCGAATTCCTCGGTTACTTTTTGGAGCTCGGCCTCAAGCGATCTTTGGACAGTGGGCTCGATGGAAGTTATGATGTCGCCTTCGAGCTGTCCGCCCCTTAACATTTCCGCGTTGGAAAAC
This sequence comes from uncultured Candidatus Saccharibacteria bacterium, assembly GCA_964649625.1. Taxonomy (GTDB): domain Bacteria; phylum Patescibacteriota; class Minisyncoccia; order Phycocordibacterales; family 2-02-FULL-43-11; genus 2-02-FULL-43-11. Next base: position 18,617 of record CAZYRJ010000020.1, on the reverse strand, counting down.
ATTTCGACAAAGAAGTTCCTGTCCATATTGGCGCTATCGCGTCTCAGGTTGTCATCATAGTATCGCTCCAAACCGTAACGCCCGTTGATCACATCGCCTTGATAACCCACGAACCCTATGACGTGAGCCGCCAGCGAATCTGTCGGATAGATCCTCCATTGCTCTTTGAAAACGATCACGCCTTGGATCTTCAGTTTGATTATTTTTTGCGCATCGTCTTCGGAAAGCCTTCTCGCTATCTCCTCATGCGGATCGTTCTTGTCGCTTGCTTTGGATAAAAATTCGGCCTCGTCCAACAAAATGACGGTTCGAAGAGCCGCGTAAGCTGTCGCGGCGTCCTCGATCTGCCTTGGGTTAATGCTTAACACATAGCCGGCCTTCATCGAGGCAGTGCTCGTTAAATTGCCGTTCTTACCGCTCAAATAGATCGTTCCTCGTTCGAATATCGGCTGTGAGCCGCGCAATATCTCGCTGTCGGCCCGTTTTCTGTAAGTTTCGCCATGAACTATCTGCAAAAAATATAACCGTCCGATGCTTACGACCGTCATGATCAAAAAAAATATATATACGAGCTTGGCTTTAAATTCAAAGTTCCATTTCATGAACCGTCGGTGATCGCTCTATCAGCCGCAAAAGGACGCTAGATTTCGAGCTGGTTCGCGTTGAGGTCGGCCCGAGACAACGGCTTAGCGCTTAGATATTTTATGCTACTTGAGTCTTTAAACCCCTTGATATGAGCCAAAGTCTCTGTGATATTGCCATTTATCGCGGCAAGTTTGCTCTCCAGATCGGATACTAACGAAGATCTGACCGCCAAAATTTCTTCCGCCTCGGCCCTTTTTGCCGTGTTCCAAACGGTTAGGCTCGTTAACGCGACATAGGCGATCAGTCCCAATGCAATTATCAAAACCGAAAACGGCATGCTGATCCTGGCATACTGATCCATGGGGAGCGTCCGCGTTCGCGACGGAGACGCCGGTTGAACATATTTTCTATTTTTTTTGGATTTTATCATTTAAATTGTCATGACTTTTGAAAAAACTCGGAGTTTGGCACTGCGGGCTCTCGGATTCACAGACGTCTCTCCTCTTCCGGCCACTATTGGTTTCTTTGTGAGCGCCCCAAGTTCTGGAATCTGCTTGCCAAATTGTTTTACCACTCTATCCTCAAGGCTATGGAAGGAAATGACTGCCAACCGCCCTCCTGGCTTCAGAACTTCCGCGGCTCTCGGCAGCGTTTCCCGAAGTGACCCTATCTCGTCATTGACCGCTATCCGGAGAGCTTGAAAAGTTTTTGTCGCGGGATGGACCTTGCCGCGGCGGCCGACCGCTTCGGCTATCAGATCACCGAGCTCGAGAGACGTTTCTATCGACTTCATCCCGCGATAGTCCACGATCGCTTCGGCGATCCGTCTCGCCGATCGCTCCTCGCCATAATTGCGGAAGATTATCTCGAGATTCTCCTTTGCCCAATGATTCACGATCTCGCTCGCCGTCATGTCCACTTCCTTCGGGTCGTCATCGAGCGTCATAAGAAGCGGCTCCGGCCTCTGGAATGAAAATCCTCTGCCGGAATTTTCCAATTGGTCGCTCGAGAAACCAAGGTCCAAAAGAAATCCGTCTATTTCGGTGATGCCGTTCGCTGCCATAACTTTCTTAAAATCACGATAATCGGCTTTTTCCAAAATAAGCTCGGCATTCGTCCCCTCAAGATTCTTGCGTGCCCGTTCGATCGCCTTGGAATCCTTGTCCAAGCCGACAATCGTTATCGGGCCTTTTGACCTCTCTATAATGGCTTTCGAATGGCCGCCGTTGCCGAGCGTTCCGTCAAGAAGAATGCCGCCTGGAGGGATCGGGAGGAGCTCCGTTATTTCATTTAAAAGAACAGGGATGTGCATAGGAGTTACAAAACTCCGACTTCGCCCAGACGTTCGGCAAGGGCGTCAGCTTTTCTTTCAACCACATCGCGATATTCGCCCCAAGCCTTCTCGTTCCAGAGCTCAAGACGGTTTTTTACCCCAACAACGGCCACCTTTCCCGAAAGGTTTGCCACGGACTTCAGAAAATCCGGTATCAGGATGCGGCCTATCGAATCCACTTCAGCTTCCGCGGCCCGGCCGAACATCCTTCGGTTAAAGCCGCGATTGTCGCTCTGGAGCATGCTCGTTTCCGTTCCGGATAAGCGCTCAGCGAGCTTTGCCCATTCCTTTTCGGAAAAAACGAAGAGACAGCCATCGAGGCCGGGAGTGATCACCAATTTCTTTCCGAGTTCATGGCGAAATTTCGCCGGCAGAGATAACCGGTTCTTATCATCCAAAGCATGAATGTACTCGCCTATAAGCATTTTTTAATTGGACTTATTGCCTGCTTTTGTTTCTTTATCCTTACAAGTTCGCGGGGTCGGAAGGAAGAAACCATCATGTCGAACTGATAGCTCTTCTTTCCGACCCGCACCTTGTAGTTACGATTTTTAATTTTCATGGTTCTTTTGTGGTTTCCCACACTTTCCCACTTGATTACTATTATATAACACTCTCTACCACCTGAACATTACATATTCCCACAAACTGTGGATAACGGAATGGTTATTGAAAAATGCATTCAGCCATATTTTGTAAGGTTGTACACGGATTGCCCGTTGACAACAGCTTACAAATGTGGAGAATCCTTGTATCAGTTCTCTAAAAAATATGAACCTGAAACGAATTGTTCGCTGGATCGGCCCAATCGACGACAAACAAGCCGCGGAAACAATGAACAAAATGGCCGAGCTTCCGCCTTCAAAAGAACCTATTGGCTTTTTCAGATGCTCTTGCGGCGGCCTGGCCGGAGTCGGTCTTGCCTTCTATGATTACGTCAGGAGTTTGCGCCTCAACCTTGAGACGATAGCCGTCGGCGATGTCTCATCAGCCGCAATACTGGTTTGGCTCGCGGGCGAACCGCGGTTCGTCACTCCACACACGACAATGCTTGCGCACCCAGTGCGGCTCTCAATGAAGGACGTCGGCGCAATTGAAGTCGAAGAGACCGGAGCCTTGCGCGAAAGAGGCGCCCTCTGGAGCAAAAGCGTCATGGATATCATGACGGCCAACAGCCACGGCCAATTGGACCGGAAGCGAATCTCGTCCATAGTGAGGAGAAGGAAGGTGTTCACGCCTCAAGAACTCGTGGACTTAAAATTGGCTGACAAAATTTACGAATAAGACTCCGTTTGGGAGTCTTTTTTAAGGGCCTATGGTAGATGGCCGGGAAAATACGGCTTTCGCAAGCCGGTTATGTTTATTCGGGCCTCTTAGGTCGCAGTGTCGGAAACAAAATGACTTCGCGGATATTTTTTTGGTCGGTCAAAAGCATGACGAGCCGGTCAATACCGATGCCTATGCCGCCATTAGGCGGCATGCCATACTCCATGGCTTCAGATCGGAAGAGCGTCGTGTAGGGAAAGAGTGTTTGCGAA
>CAZYRJ010000020.1:3850-15151 GCA_964649625.1 uncultured Candidatus Saccharibacteria bacterium | reverse complement strand
TCCAAATATTCCATGTCGGACGGCGCGATCTCCGACTCCCCCTTCTTTCGCTTCTCATCCTGTTCGATGTATCGGGCTTTTTGGTCAACCGGATTATTAAGTTCCGAAAAAGCATTGACGAACTCCAAGCCACCGGCGATAAGCTGGAAGCGGTCGATCAGACTCGGATCCTTCTCCTTTCTTTTGGCGAACGGATTGAATTCGACCGGATAGTCGACGATGAATGTCGGCTGAACGAGCTTCGGCCGTGCCAATTTTTTATATAAATTGTCGAGAATTTTGTCCTTGCTGTCGGACGGCGCCACAAAAACACCGAACTGGGCCGCTCTGAGCTTAAGGTCCTCCATAGTGATGGATTCCGGGTTCGTGATGAGCGCGTATTTCTTGATGAGATCATAGAACGGCACCTTGGGGAATTTGGGCTCAAAATCTATCTTTTCGCCCTCATACGATATTTCGAGGCTTCCGGCGACATTTTTGACGAGATATTTTGTCAGCTCCTCGATGAAAGCCATCTGGCCTTCCGCGTCGGAATAAGCCTCCTGGGACTCGAGCATTGTAAATTCGGGATTGTGCGTTACATCGATCCCTTCATTTCTGAACTTGCGGCCTATCTCATAGACCTTGTTCAGACCGCCGATGAGGAGCTCCTTCAAGAAAAGCTCCTGGGCGATAGTAAGATACATGTCGACATCAAGAGCCTTGTGATGAGTTACGAACGGCTGTGCCGTTGCCCCGCCAGCGATGCTCTGAAGCCTCGGCGTCTCCACTTCAATATAACCGTGATCGTTATAGAAATTTCTTATCAAGGAAATTGTCTTGGAACGCGTCTCAAACCTGCTCCGAACCGATTCATTGGACAAAAGATCCAAATAGCGCCTTCGATAGCGTTCCTCGACATCCTGAATGCCTTCCCATTTGTCCGGCAACGGCCGGAGCGATTTTGAAAGCATCCGCCATTTGCCGGCAAGCAAGGTCTTCTCTCCTCGCTTGGAAATGAAAAGCGATCCGGTAAGTTCCACAAAATCACCCATATCAACCGCCGCCGTGAACAGATCGAAGGCTTCGGCACCCGCCTCGTCCTTTTTGACCAGGCCCTGGAATTTGCCGGTGCCATCGAAAAGATCCGCGAAAGCCAGAGCGCCTTGGATTCTTAAGGCCATGACCCGGCCGGCTATTGTCAGTTCTTTCCGGCTCTCGAATTCCGAATACCGTTTCGAAAGAATGCCGAGTTCGACCTCCCTTTTGCTTAAAATCGGATAGGGGTCGATACCCTTGTCATGCAACAACTGCAATTTCTTAAGTCTAGCCTGCCGAAGTTCGTCGAGTGAAGACATAAAACTTGAAAATTAAAAAATCAAAATGCAAAATTGCCCGCCTGCCATCGCACCAAAGCAAAGCCTGAACTTAAATAACCATTCGTCTGATTATTGATGGCTATTAGCTCTGGCTTTGGCGGGCAGGCAATGTAAAATCCAAAATTTTTCATTTTGAATTGTCATTTTCAATTTTGATTTTTGCAGTTTGAATTATTTAACATCGATTATCAAGTATTTGACCTGTCCTTTAGGCGTATTTACGGAAACTTTGTCCCCTTTGGTCTTACTGATCAATGCGGCACCGAGGGGCGACGAACCCGATATCTTATTGTTAGCGAGATCAGCCTCCTCGGAACCGACAATAGTATAGACGACATTATCCTTAGCCCCGTTCTTCTGAAGCGTAACGGTCGAGCCGATATCGGCAGTCGAACCGTGCTTTCCGCCTTCAACAATGACGGCATTCTTCATGAGAACCTCGAGCTTCGCTATTCTGTCTTCGAGTTCCGCCTGCATTGCCCTCGCCTCATGATACTCGGCATTCTCGGAAAGATCGCCTAGTGATTTAGAATACTCCAAATTTTCCGCAATTTCCTTCCTTTTTTCCGTCTTCAAAAAATCGAGCTCCTTTTTAAGCTCATCGTGCTTCTCCTGGGTCAAATAGGATTCTTTATCGCTCATATTCAATGCTTTGGGTTAAAACTCTGCCAAGAGTGTTATTATACATAGGTATTTGGGGGAGGTCAACGATTTGTGAAAACGAGTGAATTTTGAAGCAAAGAGGCCGTAGAGTATTAAAAACCCGCCGCTTTTAGTGTTGCGTCGGGAAATCCCAGAGTTAAACGGGTATTCCAAACAATGCAGTGGCGGTAACGTGTCTGATAATTTCCTCCGGCTCTTTCGACGGTAAGAATGTCGCTTCGGAAATTTGTGACGATACTTGCTCAAGCACTTCGCCAGAGATCGCAGTCATATCAACCTCCTCACTCCGCGCTTTTTTTCTGAAAAAGACACACCAGTCGTGAACTCCTTTCCAATCGTTGAATGGGCCGATTTTTCCCAAAACCCGTTTTTGTGTAAAATTTATTACAATTGCGTACGGAGCTATTGAATTCATTTTTTGAGCATGCTTTCCAGGTAGATTTTTAGCATAAGGTGGCCAACTGTGCAACTATTCGGCTTCGGCCTCCAAATACTCCGGGGCATTCAAAACCAGCCACTCGAAAAATTGCTTCATGACATAAGACGCACCAACCGTATTATCATGCGGTCCCCTTTCCATAACAGCAGCGAAAGCGTATCTCGGCCGATCGTAAGGGAAGAAACCGGTTACCCATGAGTTCACGTAGTTCTTCTTGACAGTCCCTATTTCCGCCGTTCCGGTCTTAGCGGCGATCCTGGTTCCGGGAATGTTGAGAGCGGCGGCGGTCCCTTCTGTCACCCCCTGCCTCATCCCTTCCTTCACGATCTTGAAATACTCCGCCGGAATGCCGGTCTGTATTTTCCGGATTGGCTGCGTGCCGTCCTCTTTTAAAATGGTCGGCTCGACAATAACGCCGCTGTTGGCGATAGCTCCCATTGCCCTAACGACCTGAATAGGAGTCACTTGAACGCTGTATTGGCCGATAGCCGTATTATATGTATCTCCGATTCTCCAAGGATCACCGTCGAAAACTTCATCTTTCCACTCTGGATTCGGGATCGTGCCGGCCTCTCCCCGAAGCAAAGGGTCCTCAACAGCGCGGCCGAAACCGAACAGTCTCAAGTACTTCTCTATGCCGTAAATACCGAGGCCTGGCTGTTTTTCGAACCCGCCGCCGACTTCATAGAAGTAAACGTCAGAAGAAACCGCCAAAGCCCGGCGCATATCGACGGCTCCGTGCGCCTTCCAGTCTCTAAATATGGACTCCCTCTCCGGATCGTATTCGTTCGGTATCGAAATGGAGCCTGTCGAGATGATCTCCTTGCGGGGGTCGATGATCTTTTCGTTGAGTACGCCGATCGCGACAAACGGCTTCACGATCGAACCCGGAGTGAATAAGCCATCGACAGGCCTGAAAAGATAAGGTTTGCGTTCATCCGAGGAATAGGTCTTGAGCAACTCGACGTCGCCTTCGGCGAGCGCTTCGGGCGAATAGTCTGGATAATTGGTCATCGCGATGAGCTCTCCTGTTTCGATGTCCATAATAAGAGCGGAACCGCCGGTGAAATTCCGTTCGGCCGAAAGGGCCTTAATGTAATCGTATAAAACTTTCGATAATCGGCTGTCTATGGCCAGTTTAATATCCGCGCCGACCTCAGCCTCTTGGTAAATGCTTTCGGACTGGGTCTGGTTCAAAGCGTTCACCTCGACTATTTTGCGGCCGTCCTTTCCGGAAAGAACGGCATTATAGGCTTTCTCAACGCCATCCATACCGACTGTTTGAAGCTGGTAATAGTAACCAAATTTATCTTTCTGAGGATATTTGACGAAACCGATGATATTGCCGAGCCCATCGATATTTTTGTACAGACGATCACGATAGCCGCCATCTAGGACATCAACCCCGTTTATGGCTAATGGAACGCCGTTCCTGTCCAGGATCTTCCCCCGCTCCGAAAAAACGATGGCTTGCCTTAGCCTGTTGATCTCGCTCCGCGCCGCATAAATGCCGTAATTTTTAATCTGCAAAGCCCACAGCCGCCCGCCGAAAATCAAAACCGCCAAAACGGCAAAAGCCAAAATGCCATAACCGGCCTTTTTGCCCAAAGCCCTTTCGATATTCCCCTCAAGCCGGCCGCGGTTGAAATTAGGCATGTTCCTAACATCCAAAAATATCTCATCGGGATCGATCACATTATTGCCCCGCTTACGCTTAACGCCCTTAAGGATTTTCTTTATCTGCTGTTCCACGGCTAAATACTGAACTTTAAAATTGACGCCCTGATCTTCGTCGCAATTAAAAAAGTTACGGCACCGGCCAGGAAAAAAAGAAACGGCACCGGTCCAACGGAGCCGTTGAACTGGACGGCATCGATGATCAACCCGACCAAAAGTATTTCAAAATAGTCTCGAATTAAAAAACAGCCGAGGATCGCGATTGGCGCCGCTATGAACCATGGCGCTGTCAGAGCCAGGGTTATAACGATAAGGTCGAAAACCAAACGGATGAGAATGCTATTTATCTTCATGACGGACGACATCCACGGTGGATATTTCGAAAATATTTATAGGACTTGATAATTTAACCTCATATTTGCTCGCCGAGTCCTCCCTGGCCTTTAACACAACGGCGTACTTCCACAGCGGATAATCCGCCAGCCAGGCTGTTTGCCCGCCCACATCGTCATCTTTATTGACGTACTCCGCTAAATAGGCCCCCGACCCCAAACCTTCCGCGTGAAGCGGCACTCGTTTATCACCAACTTCGATTATCCGTTTATCACCTTTTTCGCCAAACAATCTGACGAGGGAATACTCCTCGTTCGCCGTCTCAATGATGCCGAGAAGGTAACTGGCGACGAGAACCGGGTTGCCAGCCTCAATCTCTGAACGGCGTCCTTGGTCGATAATAATCGTGCCGTAAGGCGAGACCGGCGGCTTCCCAATGACAAACGCGGTCGTGAACGTCTCATCAGTAACTTGAGAGGTTCTCCTTGCGAGAGCCTTTTCGAGTTCGCGATTATCGGCTTCAAGACCCTCTACCTGAAGCATGCAAAAGGCCGAAAGGGTCGTGAATTGATCCTTGAGCAATCTGTTTTCCGATGCCAACTGCCGTTTCGAACCGAACGCTCCGAGCCAATCCAAAGGCGCATCACGAGCTCCGACTAGCGCCATTCGCACCGATATCGCCAGCTCTTGGAAAGGCGCGACAACGAATGACCTATCCAAGGCTCCCGCCAACATCACGACAATCACTACAAAAATGACAAAAACGTTTTTTGAGCTCAAAAAGGATTTTTTATCCGACCGGCGGTAAAGCATTTTCGTGTTCAATTAGAATCTCCTTATAATTATTGAGATTTTCCAAAATTATTCCGGTGCCGCGAGCTACGGCAGTGAGGGGATCGTCGGCAATATAGACCGGCGCCTTGACCTCGTCGGCAAGGACCTCAGGCAGTCCCTTAAGCAAAGCGCCGCCGCCCGCCAAATATATGCCGCGGTGCATAACATCCGAAATTATCTCGGGCGGCGTGGTCTCGATGACTTCCTTAACGGACTCGATGATGAGAGCCACGGATTGACCTATAGCTTCGCGGATATCGGCGTCGGTCAAAATTACTTCCCTTGGCAGGCCCGTGATGAGGTCCCGGCCGCGCAAAGCGGTTTCCAAAGGTCCCGCTCCGCCGATCACCGAACCGATATTTATTTTGACGCTCTCGGCGGTCTTCTCGCCTATCAGGATCTTGAACTCATTGCGAACGTAGGAAATGATGTCATTGTTCAGCCTATCGCCGGCAACTTTCAGGGTCTTGGACCGGACAATGCCGCCCAACGAAATGACAGCGATATCCGTCGTCCCGCCGCCGATATCTACGATGAAATTCCCAACCGGCTCGTTGACCGGAAGCCGAATTCCGATAGCGGCCGCCATCGGCTGTTCCACGATAAGAACCTCTCTTGCGCCGTTATTTTTTGTAGCATCGCGAACGGCTCTGGCCTCTACGTTGGTCACGCCGCAGGGAATGCCTACCAAAACGCGAGGGCCGAGCATTTTCTTGCCGTCAGCTTCAGCGCGGCGAATGAGATGAGCAATCATCTCTTCCGTAACTTCGAAATCGGAAATAACGCCGCCGACCAAAGGTTTGATCGCGGAAATGTGAGCGGGTGTTCGGCCGAGCATATTCTTGGCTTGATGCCCGACAGCCACCACCTGGCTGGTCTTTTGATTCACAGCGACGACAGACGGCTCGTTTATGATGATGCCCCGGCCGCGGACATAGACCAAAGTATTGGCAGTACCAAGGTCAATACCGATGTCGTTGGAAGCATATCTCCTGAATTTTTCGAAATAGTCATGCATCGCCGTACAAATGTATCATGCTCGGCAATAATAACGCAAAGCAATATTTAATCGCGATTGACAAGACGGCCAAAGGTGATAAAAATCCTCAAGGCGAAACCGATATGAGTTCAACTATTACCCCGATACGAATGCCGGAAACCACCCTGATCATCAATGCGACCTTCTGCAGGGAAGCCGAGATCCGGGCGCGCGTGCGCGATGCCATGAATGCAGCTCGAAATCCTGACTTCCCGCTCGTTGAAGTTCACCTGCCAGAGCACTGCCGATTGGACTGGTCCGTTGCGGTCAACGAGTGGTGCCGCGAATTCGAAGATTGGTGGTTCAGCAAAGTCAACAAACCGATACCGAAACTATTGGTTTGGCTTCACTAGTATCGGCTCTTTATGAGCCGTTTTTTTATATGGAAGAAATGGGCAGCATTTCTATCTTCCCTGTCGCTCTTTCTTTTTGCTCGACCGATTTCGCTTCGATTGTCTTGGCACTTACAACATAACGCATCGGTATACCCATGAGGTCCGAATCGGCGAATTTTTGCCCGGCGGTTGCCTCACGGTCGTCCCAAAGAACCTCCACACCCTTCGCGGACAGCAGTTTATATATGCGTTCGGCTTCGGCCCTGACCTTCGGATCCGCCTTAGGATTTATCTCGATGAGATGGACGTTAAACGGTGCGATCTCCTTTGGCCAAACCAGACCGTTTTGATCAGAAAATACTTCTGCCACGACCCCCATGAGACGGGATATGCCGATGCCGTATGAGCCGAGAAACACTGGCTTTTTCGTGCCGTCTTGGTCAATAAAACTCAGACCCAATTGTTCGCACTTCTTTGTACCAAAAGTAAAGATATTGCCGACCTCCGCTGCTTTTTTAAGCTCGAAGTCTTCTCTTTTTGCGTTAAGTTTTGAAAGCGTCTCATCGGTAAAGATTTCGGAGTTGAGAGCCTGTGTCCCGTCTTTGTGCACATATATTTCATCTTCACCTGCATCACAGAGTGTCTGAAACTCATGACTGAACTTGTCCGTAAAAAAACCGCCGGAAGCCGAGGTCACGAAAGTCGATTTTCCGAGACCTACAATTTTAAAAACAGACAAGTAAGCGTCAATCGTTTTATTATAAAAATCAGTGTGCTCTTTTTCGTCCCTGCTGTACGAATACATATCCTTCATCAAAAACTCCCGGCAGCGCATAATTCCGCTTTTCGCCCGGGCTTCATTTCTAAGTTTAGTCTGAAATTGATGTACATAACGCGGTAAATCTTTATAGCTTGAAATATGTCCTTTCATCATTGAAGTTATCGGCTCTTCATGCGACCAGCCAAACCCAATTTCATTACCGCTCTTTAAAGCAGACTTGAACCAGACATCGACTTTATCATCACTCCACCGTTCGGTAAGTTGCCAGATTTCTTTGGCCTGGATAGCGGACATAATTATCTCGCCGGATCCGAGCTTCTCCATTTCCTTCGCAACAATACTTCGGATCTTTGTCAAAACCCGCAGTCCCAGCGGCAAATAAGAATAAACCCCGGCCATCTCTTTATGGATATAGCCGGCCCGAATGAGCAGTTTCGCGTTTTTGGCCGCCTCATCGGCAGGCGCTTCCTTGCGGGTCTTGGAAAATAATTGCGATTGTTTCATGCTGATATCTTACATTTCTTTCGTAAGTTTCGCCAAGCCCATACGATTAGTCGGTCGGCTCTTTGCCCCCGTCTTCCATCTTCTCGTGAATCTTTCTCAGGGTCTGACCCTTGTCGACGGCGTACTCTGCCACCAAACTGGGCTCCGCCTCGATAAGCTTCCTGAAATGTTCTCCGTTTTGTTCAAGCCAATGATCGAACTGCGCGCCGCTTAGTTCCGATTTGCCGAAATAAAACTGAGCCAGCTCATGCTGCATCTCCGAGTAACGGCTTCCAAAACTATCAAAAATTTCTTCGAGCTGTTCGGACATTATTTAAATAGTTTAATAATATCTTTGTAAGTTATAACCGCCATCAGCAAAAGAAGAGCGATGAGCCCGATCTGGTTGGACATGTGGGCGAAACGCTGGTTTATCGGTTTCCTTCGAATCGACTCTATGGTAACAAATAGCAGTCGGCCTCCATCGAGGGCCGGAAGCGGCAGGATGTTGATGACGGCCAAGTTGATGGAAATGATAACGACCAGGATCAGCAAATTGACGAAACCAGCCTTCTCCGCGTCGCCCACCATCATCGCGATTCCGACAGGACCCGTAAATGATGATAGTTCCGCTTCACCGCGAAAAGCGTCACCAATGATGTTGTAGACGCCCGCGGCTACGGCCTGCGTTATGGAAACCGTCGCGTACGCACCGGCTACGAGAGCTTTATGCGGCGGTAGCTGGAGAACTCCGGCATATTCCATAGATATGCCTATCCCGCGTTTACCCTCGATGACTCCCTCCTCGGCCAAGGTCTGGATCGAAGTGGTACCGGTCTGCCTCGACACAACCATGTTGATGGGCACGTTGGGCGGCGTTTCCGAAATCAGCTCGCTAGCGGCCTCGGCATCCGGCGCGACAAGCGCCTCGTCTTGCCCTCGAAGCTCGATGATCTTATCGCCCGGCAGTACTCCCGACTCATCGGCCGGGGATCCCGGCAACACGGACGTAATGATGAGCGCTCTCTCCCGTATTTCACTGGCGAATGGACCTTCAGCCGCGGTCGGCAAACCGAACATGAACCCAATCGAAACAGCGAGCCAAGCGAAAAGCAAGTTTCCGAGAATTCCTGAGACCAGCACGACGGCCTGCTTCCAGCGCGACACATCGGTGAATCGCTTACCCCGGCTCGGCTCGGCCGCTTTTTCGGCTTCTTCGCTCCCATCTTCCCCAAGAATTTTTACGTATCCTCCAATCGGTATCAGATTGAGCGAGTATTGCGTTTCGCCGACCTTCTTGGAAACCAATCGGGGCGGAAAACCCAGGGCAAACTCATCCACCCTTATCCCGAAACTTTTGGCGGCGAGGAAGTGCCCGAGTTCGTGCACGAATATTAGTATGCCGAGAATGATGATAAAAACGAGTATATACATAAAAAATTGACCTAATGTCTAATCACTAATTAACCTAAGAAATTCCCAATTGGGAAACTTTTTAAATGTCCGTTCTTAGATTTTTGTCATTAGATATTGGGATTTGTTTAGAACTTAGGTTAATTAGAAATTTAACTTGATATCTCCTTGTCCTTCCTCTCGTACTGTTTATCCAAAGCTTTGTTGGCTTCGTCTATTAATTTTTGGAGCTCCGCCTTACCGCGGAATTTTTCGTCCTCAGAAATTTCCTTCCTCTTCTCTTTGTCGTCGATCTCGCGCACGGTATCGTCGCGATGTTTGCGGAGACTGACCTTGGCTTGCTCGAGCTTTTCTTTGGCGACTTTGAGCAGTGACTGTCGGCGTTCCGATGTCAATTCCGGAAAGCTTACCCGCACACCCCTGTCGTCACTCGCGATGGAAAGCCCGAGATTCGCCGCCGTGATCGCCTTCTCGATCGCCTTGCCTTGGGAATTGTCATAGGGCGCGATCCTTATGGTACGCGGATCCTCTATATTTATAGCAGCAGCCTGTTTTATGGGCATGCGACTGCCGTAAGCTTCGACGAAAACATTATCCAATATTGCTGGGGTGGCCCGGCCTGTTCGAATACCGCTGAACTCTTTTGTGAGCCAATCCTCAACAGTTTTGGCTTTGGTCTTAAAATTTGTGAAATCGTATGGCATCTGTTAGAAATAGGAAACGCTTCGCTTTCGCGAAACTAATCCTATTTTTGTCATTAAATTGATAAAGTTACACATATCGCGTTCAGCTAAGCCTTTCCGTAGCCCTGCCTGTGAGTACACGCAGACAGGCAAAGCGATTTCTAACGGGAGCATAAACGTATATTATCACGAATTTCCCGCGGTCCAAATCACTAAAACCTATCTTCTAATCTGTAAACCGACATAGCGTAAAAATCCATACTCTTCCACCCATCCAGACGGAGCGTTGTCCGACATCCGCCCCAAAGAGCAGCCTGGCTGTATTTTCCGGTCGACAGGCCGTCTTGGTCAATCCATTGACTATACAACTCGAATCCGGGTTTCCGATTACCGCCAAGAAAAGGATCCCGACTAATGTAGACAAAATTTCTAGTTCGGTTTTTAGCTTTCTCCAAGAACGAAACCGCCTTGAAACCAACCCATTTGTTTTCTTCGAGAGAATAGTCGAATTTCCTCGGTACCGTTATAAAATCGTAATCGGGGTGATCCAACCTCTTTAAAAATGGTCGCCTCCAGGCCGCCAGTTGGGATTTGTAGTCCGATACAGCTCGACCTCGGATCATGAACTCCTTCGTGCAGCCCGCCGCGCAAGATCCACGACACTGAAGAATGAGTCCCATTGTAATCGCGGGCGCGAAAATAAATGCTAGCTTCTAGATTGATAAGATCGTGGTCGGAGGATAAATAACCGTGTACCAATGCTCCGCTTCGCCAGGTGAATTTTTGTCTGTCGCCCGATTTGGCAGGCAAACGTATAGTAACACCGTCCGGACTGCCTCAGCATACTAACCGGCTCCGCTCCGACACGGAGCCACCCAAAACTACCTTCCCGCATTTTTTCGACAGGACCGTTCACTTCAAAACGGCCGTCCAGGGTATCAACGGTATCGATATCCAATTCAAAATTTTGAGCATGTCTATCGATATCAAAGATCGCCCTTTTTTGTTTTTCAGTGCTCTTCATGTAGTTATTATCTTTCCACCCCATACACAACCTTGTTGCTATAGCAACAAGGTTGTGTATATGATTTCAATAATATCAAAGAGATAATTTTCAGAGGGTCAAACCGACTTGATCTAAAATGATCTTCACGGACGACGATTGATCCTTGATATATGAGCGGCAAGTTTCCAATTCTTTATATATTGCCCGATTCTCGATCAGAGATTTTTCCTCGTGAAGGATCTCCTCTATGGCCTCGA
>CAZYRJ010000020.1:0-3840 GCA_964649625.1 uncultured Candidatus Saccharibacteria bacterium | reverse complement strand
GGCATTAGTTAAAGCTCTGCAGAGCTAATCCTGTCTGATCCAAGATCATCTTCACCGATGAGGACTGGTCCTTGATATAAGAACGGCACATCTCAAGTTCCTTATACAAAAGCAAATTCTTTACTTTGGGCGGGTCAGCTTCCCGCACTAACTCTTCGATGGCCTCCAGGAGCGCCAAAGCATCCGAACGGGTTCGCTTCTCATTGGTAACGTCGGTGGCAAACTTTTTTGAATACTCCAGTCGCTCGCCTATCGACATCTTGATAAACGCATCGGCTTCGGCGCGAAGCCGATCGCTCGAAACGCGGCCCGAACGGACGACCACAAAACGTGACAATAAGGTCGGTGGCAATCTTTCCGGATTCGGCGTTACCGCAAAAAAAATCGTGCCGGTCGGCTCTTCAAAAAGCTTCAAGAGGGCGTTCGCCGACTCTCTCGTCATAAAGCCGAAAGATACGATGAATATCTTTGGGCCTCGACCGATCGCCTTATTCAACGCCTTTTTCTCTATATCGTGACAATTTTCTATGTAAAGCGTGGGAAAATGCTGAACCATTAGGTCGGGGTTGCCGGAAACTTCAATCTCCCACTCTCTCTGTAGATAGTCCAATAGGATAGGCACTTCACCTGCTTCGGTTCCCGCGATGAGGTAAGCATGATGCCCGGGTATGATATTTTTTGTCCAATCGGCTTGAGCCA
This sequence comes from uncultured Candidatus Saccharibacteria bacterium, assembly GCA_964649625.1. GTDB lineage: Bacteria > Patescibacteriota > Minisyncoccia > Phycocordibacterales > 2-02-FULL-43-11 > 2-02-FULL-43-11. The sequence goes on along the minus strand of CAZYRJ010000020.1, from coordinate 3,141 downwards.
CGAGTGAAGTATACCAAAAAGTGCGACAAATTTACGTCCCAATTTGCACCGCTCCAAACTGCCATTAAAACTTGGAAACCTCCACAAAATGCGAGTGTTACAAAAACTTCACGACCGTGGAGTAATTGTAACAACAAAAAACTGCAAACTGCGCTTTTTGGAAGTCAGAGTTCTATTGCTCCCGTGTTTTTTACCTCTTAGCCATAACCGTCTTTTTGTAAGTATCGAGGTGTTCGAGAGCTATGCCTGTGCCTTTTGCGACGCAAAAAAGCGGCTCTCTCGCCAAAATGGCTTTGACGCCCGTGCGGCGGAGGACCAGTTCGGGAAAATTACGCAGCTGGGAGGTCCCGCCGGTCATGATAATGCCTCGGTCGATTATATCGGCCGCCAATTCGGGCGGCGTTTCCTGGAGGACGTCTTTGATAGCTTTTATCATATCGCGAAGGTCGCGCGTTACGGCTTTCACGATCTCATTCGTTTTAACTTCGGCGGTTCTCGGCAAACCTGTGATAAAATCCCTTCCCTTCACCGTTATTGACAATTCTTCTTCGACAGGGACGGCCGAGCAAATCTTTACTTTTATTTCCTCCGCTGTTTTTTCGCCAACCGCCAAGTTAAAGGTCTTCTTTATGTAATCCGTGATGGTCGCATCGAGGCGGTCTCCGGCACACTTGACCGAGGTCGAGGCGACGATGCCGCCTAACGATATGACCGCCACGTCGGTCGTGCCGCCGCCGATATCGACAATCATGTGTCCAGCCGGTTCATGAATGGGAATGCCCGCGCCGATAGCCGCAAGGATCGGTTCTTTGACGACGTAAGCATTTCTGGCTCCGGCGCGCATCGCCGCCTCAATAACGGCTCGCCTTTCGGTCGAGGTTATGCCCGCCGGAACGGATACCAAGACATCGGGCTTCCAGATATTCCAACGCCCCAACGCTTTGTTGATGAAATAACGGAGCATGGCTTCGGTTACGCGATAGTCGGCGATCACTCCGTCGCGAAGCGGACGGTAAGCAACGATCGAATCGGGAGTCTTGCCGATCATCGCCTTGGCTTCATTCCCCACCGCCAATATCTTGTTTTCCTGTTCCGAGACAGCAACAACGGAAGGCTCGTTTAGGACAATGCCCCTGCCGGGTAAAAATACCAAGGTGTTCACCGTACCCAAATCAATGCCCAGTTTTCGCGAGAAGATAGCCATGAATAACAGCAGTTTAATTCTATTTTTTAAAAATGCCAAGCCGAAATATCTGGGCAGGACGCGCCTTTTGGGTTAGAGTAAAAAACAGCAAGAATCGTTATGCTCGACGGAGAAAACGAAACCAAAATACTTCGGCATACCCGTCATAGAGGATGACGATAGTTCAGCTCCAAGCCTCCCGATAATGTCTTTTATGGAAATAGAGGCCAACGCCGAACTGCGCAATCTCTGGCTCAAAAGCCTCAGAGAAACGTGGACACCCCGGCTTCCCGGTCACGGAAATAATGGCGGACCCCTCATCCTTTCGAACGACGTCCTGTTTACGTAAAACTCCGCCCTGGCGGAGTCTTCTAATTTTCGGATCTAACCCGTTTTATATTTGCGCCGATCTCGCTAAGACGCTTTTCGATATCGGCATAACCCCGGTCGACGTAATACGCGTTCCTGATTGTCGACTGCCCTTCGGCGACAATGGCTGCGATTATGAAAGCGATGCCGGCCCGAATGTCGGGGCCTTCAAGCTCCTTGCCCTTAAGTGGTGTCGGCCCCTTGACCGTGATGTGGTGGGCGTCCCACAATTTTATATCCGCGCCCATTCTGATGAGGTCGGTTGTGTAATTCAGTCTCCCTTCGTAGATCGTCTCGAAGACCATTCCTTCGGCACAACACTGGGTCATTAGAACGGTAAGCGGCGCCTGCAGATCGGTCGGGAAACCCGGATACTCGTGGGTTTTAGCGGAAATGTTCTGGCAAACTCCTTCGGGCACGGCTCGGACGGTTATCGAATCGGCATTGGTCTCGATTTTTGCCCCGATCTGCCGGAGCGTCTCTATGGGAACCGATAAGTGCTCTGGCAAACAATTCGTTATTTTAAGTTCCGAAGCGGCCATCGCGCCGAGTATAAGGAAGCTGCCCGCCTCTATTCTGTCCGGAATGGCCTGGTATGCCTCATCTCCGGCTCTCAATAATTTCCCCGCCCGCCCTTCGATAGTTAGGGTCGGCGTACCGATGCCGGCGATCTTCGCGCCGGATTTCACCAAAAATTGCGCGAGATCTTCGACTTCGGGCTCCATGGCGCAATTGCGAAGCACTGTAACGCCGTCGGCGAGAACCGCAGCCATCAAGAATGTCTCCGTTGCGCCGACGCTCTGGAATTTAAAGACGACCTCGGCCCCCTTCAACACCTTCCCCTGGACTCGAAGAACGTACATATCATCGGTCTCGGAAACGACGGCTCCCATTTTTGCGAACCCATCCAGAAAAAGATCGATAGGCCGCTCGCCGATGACACAACCGCCCGGATGAGGGAAAGATGCTTCTCCTTGCCGAGCGAGAAGCGGCCCGACAAGGAAAATCGAGGCGCGCAGCCGTTTGGACAAATCGATATTAAGTTTCGTATCCGAAAGCCTCGATGGGTCAATGACGATTTGGGTTCTCTCCAAAGACGAGACATTGACGCTGAGACCCGCTAATATCTCCGACATCCTTTTGATGTCCTCGATGTCGGGACAATTGCCGATTTTAACGAAGTTGTCAAAAAGCAGCGCTCCGGCCATCATCGGCAGTACGGCGTTCTTGGACCCGTTGACAGCAATGTTGCCTCTGAGTTTTCGAGCGCCCGAAAGGCCTTCGATCAGAAAATAGTCTTTGTTGGGATTCATCCCAACATTGTAACGGTTTGTTTAAGAATTTCAATCTACTATAATTCCTGCCAATTCGACATACACTAATTATGCGCTATAGCGCATAATTAGTGTATGTCGGCAAATGTTTTTTAAGGTCATGTCTAAAAAAACCGGCCGATTCAGCCGATTTAAATCATGTGACGTTTGCACCAAACGGGATTCCCGACAAAAGAGACCGGAACATTAAGGTAAAATTGCACAGAATTGCCCGTATTGATAGCCTGAATTCCCAAAACAGGTCGGTTTGAACCT
>CAZYRJ010000019.1:0-20772 GCA_964649625.1 uncultured Candidatus Saccharibacteria bacterium | reverse complement strand
CGCTGTCAGAGCGTCCGACAGAGGAGAGTATATCGGAAATGGAAAGAGTCCATCCCTTGAAACGGCGGACTCTTTTTTCTTGTCCACAGGTTTGCATAGCCAAAAACAAAAGGAAAAGTATGCCTCGCAAGAAGAGCCGACGCGGCTTTGCCGCCATGAGTCCTGAGACGCAAAGGTTGATCGCCCGAAAAGGCGGGCAGACCATTAGCCGCGATCGCCGGCACATGGCCGAAATCGGGCGGGTTGGCGGCGAAAACAGCCACGGTGGGCGTTAGCAAAGCGAACGCCGTTAAAATAAGGGCCGCTCATCTCGAGCGGCCCTTTCAAAGAGCCTATCCACGATCTAACCGCAAAATATGGCTCAAAAACCACGCTTGCCTAACAGAAATGTCCAAAATTCTACTCCCATTGCCTATTTCTCCTCGACATATCTCTATATGCCTCGTTGAAGTATGTACTCGTCGTAATGATTTCTGTTAGGCATTGGATCGTGGACAGGCTCTAATGGGCGATAGCGAGCGCAATGACCCGTTTGGCATCCGAAGCCATGAGGGTTTTTCGGCACTCTTCAACTGTTGCGCCGGTTGTGATGACATCATCGATTAATACAATATTTCTGCCGGAAACGAGATTCGGGTCGGCCCCGAAACTGTTCATAAGATTCGAGAGCCGTTCGGTTTTCGATCTGGTTTTGACCTGGCTTTCGGTTTCCCTGATCTTAATGAGGGCGTTTTTCACAAGTTCGGCCGTGCCGATAGGTAGCTCATCGGTCATTTTCTGGCAGAGGGTAAGGGTGTGGTCGCCACCACGTTCTTTTCGGCGGTTTTTACTCATTGGGACGGGAACGATGATAGGCGAGGCGAAATTCTCGAAACAAAGCAGGTCATGAAGCCATTCCGCCGCGGCTTCGGACATAATTTCGCTGAGTATCCGAGCCGCTTTTCGGTCGTTCTTGAATTTCAAGAGCCAAATAGCCTGTTTGACCATTTTATTGTTGTAAGAAAACATCGCTTTAGCGTCAGCTATGTTAAGCGGGGCAGACGGCGAGACTGTTTCGAGAAATTGCGCGGCAGAGAGGTTCAAAAAAGCCGCTTCTTCCTCTTTATAGGGCAGGAGGAAGGTGAGCAGTCGGTCGTAGATTTCTCCGATACGGAGTTTCATTGATTCGAGGTGTGATATAATAAGTCAAATCGAAAATGCAAAAATCAAAATGTAAAATGACCTGTCTGCGTGCGTACACGCACAGGCAAACAATGTAAAATCTCCGATTTTGAAGAAATCGGTAGGCAATTTATATTTTATATTTTGAATTGTCATTGTGCATTTTGATATTTAAATTTTGCATTTGGCCTCATGAACATACCTTCTTTCCTAGATAACATTATAAACCTAGTCAAACCCAAAGAGGAAAGCGTCCTTGGTATCGATATTGGTTCGTCATCCATCAAAGTAGTCCAAGTTCGGCAAAAAACCGGCCGAGCGATACTCGAAACCTACGGCGAAATCGCTCTCGGACCTTACGGGAATACCGACATCGGCCGTGCAGTAAAATTAAAACCGAACCAGGCGATCGCCGCGGTAGACGATGTTCTGCGGGAGGCCAACACGACGACCAAACTCTGTGGTGTGGCCATTCCGCTGGCGTCGTCTCTCATCACGACGATGAAAATTCCGCAAGTCGCCGGAACCAATCTGGAGGAGATGGTAACAATGGAAGCCAGGCGATATATTCCCGTCTCTTTGGCCGAAATCACTCTCGACTGGCAGGTTATCCCCGAAGTTGCCGGGTCGTCGGCGGGAGTGACCATTGCCGAGGGTGCCACTGCTACAGCTGATAAACCGACATCGGCCAACATACTGATCGTGGCCGTTCACACCGAAACGATCACCGACCTCAAGCAACTATCGGACAGCACGCTGTTACAGAGCAAATTTTTCGAACTCGAGGCCTTCAGCACGATACGTGCTTCCATTCCGGGCGAGAGGAGAACGGTAGCCGTGGTGGATTTTGGCGCTTCGGCGACGAAAGTGTACGTCGCGGCGAATGGCGTGATAAAACTATCCCATATAATCCCGTTCGGTTCTCAGGACACGACCCTCTCGATTGCCCGCGCAACTGGCATGCCTGTTTCGGAAGCCGAGAGACGAAAGCGGCAAGCCGGAATGGGCGATGACGTCATGGGGGTCAACCTAAAGACCATCGTTGAAGTGAATGCAGCCTTTGTAACGAACGAAATATTAAAGGTGGTGCGGGAATACCAGATGAAGAACGGCACCATGGTGGAAGAGGTCGTTTTTACGGGCGGCGGCATCGCTTTCAAGGGTCTTTATGACCTCATCAGTCAAAAGCTTGGAATCCGCACCCGTATCGCTGATCCGTTCCAAAGTCTTGTCGCACCGGCATTTCTTTCGGGTATTTTGAAAGATATCGGACCGAGCTTTTCAGTCGCCATAGGCGCAGCGCTAAGAGCTTTGGCCGAATAGAATGGCGCGGCCCTCCGTTCGGCTGTTTGAGTCGGATTCGATGAAAAGCCTTATTCACACCAAAACGAATACGTTGCTACTTTTGGAGCTATAATGTGAGAGTAAGGGTTCCTATCCTATGGGACAAGGTCAATTTTTACCACCGGATGGATCCCTTAGTAGAATTTCAGGTTGCAATTCGGTTCGAGATACAATTGTGGAAGAAGTAACTTTTTGAGAAAGGTTGATTAGTCTTCGTTATCGTTCGCAAGAACGACCTGAAATTTCACTACAGGATGGATCAAAAATTTAGAACGTCTTTCATACCCAAGCAGGAGGTTATTCGAACCGAAGTTCGGCAACCGACGGATTTTAGACTGAGTATTTTTTCGATCATCGCCCTCGGCGTTTTCGGCGCCGCCGCTATTTTAGCGGTTGCGGTTTTTGTTTACCAGCATTCGCTGATCAAGTCCATTGGAAAAATGAACGCCGATTTGGTTGCGGCGAGACAAGCTTTCCAGCCGCAATTCGTCGAAACCCTTATCCGACTGGATCAGCGTCTCGAGTCCGCAAAAAAGATCTTGGCTCATCATAATGGCGTTGGCCCCGTCCTGGCTTTTCTTGAGGAGGAGACCCTCAAAGATGTTCGATATAAGAACCTCGAGTATGTTTACGATTCGAACGGCAACATGAAGATCAGTATGGCGGGTGAGGCCAGGAATTTCATCACCATTGCGTCGCAATCCGCGCTTTGGAGCGGCGAGCACCGTATCGTCAATCCGATTTTCAACAACCTTAACGTAGACGAAAAGGACATGGCCAAATTCACTTTCGAAAGCTCTCTCGAGACGCCGCTCTTCCTTTACAAAAATAGCGTTATGCCAGAGGAGTCCACATCAACTTTGCCAATAAACGCGCCCATTAAGATCACGCCGGTCAATAACGATGCCGGTGTTTTGCCGGATGAGGACTTATGATCCCGACTAGAAGCCTCGGAGTTACGGAACAGGCAGATGATAAAATAAAATGGAAATGATCATCAATCAGAAAAAAATAGGGCAAACTTCGAAACAGTGGGGCATTTCCTGCCTGCCCGCCAGATCCAGCTCACGTAATATGTTGAATGAGGAGCATTTATTCATAAGTCACTTGCTCACCTGCGTTGTTTTGAAGCGATGGCAGGCGGGTTTCTAGCGGGATGAGCAATCTAATGTCGGTCATTTTCATATGCGCGGCCTTACTAGTAACCTTCACTTATACGAAGCCGACTTGGAGTGCCCGAACCGGCAGCGGCGACATAAAACAGAAAAGCATCGCGGAGCTTAGAGAAGAAAAGGTCAAGTATGAAGAGGCTCTTGAAAAAACACGCGAGATAGAGAGGGTGCGCGACGGGCTTCAATCGAAATACAACGCGCTCCGAGCCGAGGATCATGATCGGCTCAACAAATTCCTGCCGGACGGCATCGATTCAGTCAGGATGATCGTCGATCTCGACAATGCCGCCAGGACGCATGGTTTGGTGGCGCATGATATTGTTGTCATTGACCCGAGAGATAGTCGCTCCGGCACGCCCGCCGCCCAAAGCGAATCGGTTAACGACCGGGATTTTTTCTCCTACGTAAATCTTAATTTCAATGTAACCGGAACTTACGATAATTTGGCCGGATTTCTCGGGGATATGGAAAAAAGTCTTAGAACATTCGATGTTTCGAAGCTCAACATAGATCCAGCGCCTCCCAAGGACGAGCTCTCTAAATCGAACTTCCCCGAGTATAAGCTGACGATTTCGCTAAAAGTTTATTATTTAAATTAAAGCATGCATATCGATCTTCGGGAGGCTAAAACTCAATACGTCATAGGCGGTTCGATCATCGCGTTGATGTTCGTTGGCTGGATTTTTTTCAGCAAGACTTCGCCGGAAGAGCCCGGAGGCCTGACCGAGAGCGTAACCGATCCTATCGAGACGATAATCGGGCGCGAGTTGTTGGAGTCGTTAGAAAAAATGAAGAAGGTTACTTTGGACACCTCGTTCCTTAATGACCCGGTATATCTTAGCCTCATCGATCTCTCTGTCGAAGTGCCGGAATTGCCTAAGGGCCGCCGTGACCCGTTCGCACCCTTCGGTGCAAACGATAGGCCGGCTAACCGGCGTTAAAAAATTCATGTGGAGCCTCTGAACTTTTCAGGGCAGGGCCAATTCAAGTTCTGGTGTATAATTGGCACATGATCCCTTAGAGATGTAGACGTTATGTTTACGTTTATGTTTAGAACAGCGAAAAAAATGAGCGCCACAGAATCTTTCAATGAAGAGATGCAAGGTCGAGGGAGCAATATCATAATACGGGCGGATGTTTCCTATCCGGCGGAGCAAATCCGTTTGGCTTTGCTCCGCGACAAGCCGATGTATGGATCGAGTTTATTAGATAAGTTCGCGCCCCGTGACATTTCGATAGGGGGAAGAAATGCATGGGGTTTCTAACGGGATGACTCTCCTTGATCTATTAGTGCAAAAGAGATTGATACGTCCCGAAAATGTGGCGGACATCATCTCTGTTTCGCAGACATCGGGCGACATATTTACTGCTCTCGAAAAATACGGAGTGCTCGAGCGCGATTATATGGACGCGAGAGGGGAGTACTTCGGCATGCCTTTTCGAGACCTTGAGAATAAGGAGATAGCTTACAGCGTTTTAAACTACATTCCCGAGGAATCGGCGAAATTCTATAAAATTTTGCCGATCGGGGTCGTTGATAATGTCCTCGAGATAGGCGTCGTCAATCCGGAGGACGCGGAAACTCAGAATGCTCTGACCTTCATCTCTTCACGCGTGAGCATGCCGATAAGGGCTCACCTTATTCGCCTCAAGGACTTCGAACGCCTGGTCTCGACCTACAGAGGTCTTACCGGAGAAGTCCATAAGGCGCTTGGTGAATTGCAGGGCGAGATTGTTCAAAAAGCCTCTCCGGTGGAAGAAGCCAAGGAAGAGACTAGGATCGTCGAGCAGGCGCCAGTAACGAAAATAATCGCCACTATCCTTCACTATGCTACCGAAGGCGCCGGAAGCGATATCCATATTGAACCGATGGGTGATAAGACCAGGGTCCGTTTTCGCGTTGACGGCGTTCTCGCGACAAGTCTCGTTTTACCGTCGAATGTGCACGAGGCGCTAATAGCCAGGATAAAAATTCTTTCCAACTTGCGACTTGATGAAAAACGCAAGCCCCAAGATGGCCGTTTTTCCGCGAAAATCGACGGAAAGAAGATCGATTTTCGCGTATCGACCTTGCCGGTTTATTACGGCGAAAAAGTGGTCATGCGTATCTTGGATACCGCCCGTGGCGTACGAGATCTTGCCGACATGGGCTTGTCGCCGGAAGGATTGGTAAAGGTTAAAGCGGCTATTGAGCGGCCGTTTGGCATGGTCCTCATCTCAGGTCCGACCGGAAGCGGTAAATCGACAACCCTGTATTCAATGATGAAGCAGCTCGATTTTGAGACCGATAACATCATGAGCCTGGAGGACCCGGTTGAATACAACATACCGGGCATGAACCAAGCCCAGATCAAGCCGGAGATAGGGTTTTCTTTTGCGACCGGCCTCAGAACATCATTGCGCCAAGACCCCGATGTGATCATGGTCGGTGAGATAAGAGACAAGGAAACGGCCCAGCTTGCCGTCCAGGCGGCTTTGACAGGCCACTTGGTACTTTCGACCATCCACACCAACAACGCCATCGGCGTGATTCCGCGTTTGATCGACATGGGTGTCGACCCATTCCTTATCGCTCCGACACTCATCATGGCCGTGGCCCAACGCTTGGTTTCGCTTATCCATAAACCCGGGGCGCCTCTTCCGGTTGAGGGAAGCGTCGAAATGATGATAAACAAGTCTTTTTCCGATCTGCCTGAACAGTTCCGCAAAAAAATCCAGATACCGAAGACTGTCTATGAAGCTGTGCCTTCGCCTGACTGTCCAAAAGGCACCAGGGGCCGGACGGCGGTGTTTGAGATTCTTGAGATGAATAAAGAGCTCGAACAGGTCATTTTGAAAAATCCGACGGATGCTGAGATAATGAAAGTGGCCAGAAAGAATGGCATGCTGACCATGCATGAGGATGCACTGCTCAAGGCGTTTGAGGGCCAGATACCATTTTCGGAAGTCAATAAGATATAGGAAATTTAAAGTGCAAAAATCAAAAATCAAAATGACCTGTCTGCGTGCGTACACGCACAGGCAAACAGTTCAAAATGAGAAAATTACAGGATTTGCTAGTATTGCTGGGAAAGAATGTTAATTGGTTTTCGTGGCAGTCGAAACTATTTTTAGATGTTCATTGCCTCCCGAAATGCTTGTGCCGGATTCATTATTACTTTGCATGAAACTTATTTGTTATCATTAATTATTGAGGCTAACACAAAGATAATTTCAAAGCAGAAGAGTCATTTTACATTTTGATATTTTAATTTTTAACTAAATAACATGGCAGACGATAATAACGGCAAGAAACGTATTTTGGTGGTAGATGACGACGAGTTCCTTTTGAACATGTACGCTATCAAGCTTAAGAACTCGGGCTACTTGCCTGAGGTCGTAACAAGCGCTGCCAAAGCCCTCGAGAAACTGAAAGGCGGTAGTAAATATGAGGCGATCGTTTTCGACATCGTCATGCCGACAATGACGGGTTTTGAAATGGTCGAAGAAATAAAGAAGCAGAAATTCATCCCGAACTGCGCTCTTATCGCTTTAACGAACCAAGGTCAACAGGCCGATATCGACCGCGGGAAAGCCTTGGGTATCGACGGTTATATCGTCAAAGCTTCGAGTATTCCTTCCGAAGTGGTCAAGGAGATCGGCACGATATTAGAAGCAAAGAAGCAATAATGCAAAATTTTAAGATCAAAATGAAAAATTGCGGAGTGAGTTTTTGCTTCGCAAAAACTCACAATCTTAAACAGGATTTGTCCGCCTTCGGCGGACTCGATAATTTTACATTTTGATATTTAATTTTTAAATTTTTATGATGGAATACAAGAAACAGTTAGATGAATTACTTGAGCATTTGATCGCCGAAGGAGGCTCGGATCTTCACTTTACGGAAGGGCGTTCGCCGACCATTCGTGTCTCCGGATTTTTGATCCCGCTCGTCAACTACAAGCCCCTCTCAAAAGTGGATACTCAAGGTTTTATGGAGCAGTTGCTTCGTACCGAGGACCGCGTGATGTTTCTTTCGACAAAAGAAATAGATTTTTCCTACGAATATAAGGATAAGGCGCGCTTCCGCGGAAATTGCTATTTCCAGCAGGGGGGCATCGCCATCGCTTTGCGCCTGATTCCCAGAAAGATCCGCTTGTTCAGTGAATTGTCCCTTCCGCCTATTCTCGAGTCGTTCGCAGAATTACAGCAGGGCTTCTTCTTGGTCGTCGGACCGATAGGTCATGGCAAATCGACGACGTTGGCCGCTATGATTGAAACAATAAATCAGAATCGGCCCGAGCATATAATGACGATAGAGGATCCGATCGAGTACGTATACGAACCTAAGCAGTCGATAATAGATCAACGAGAGGTTCGCATCGATACGAAAGATTTCAGCTCGGCTCTGGTTTCGACCTTCCGTCAGGATGCCGATGTGATATTGGTGGGAGAAATGCGCGACACGGCGACCATTGCCACGGCAGTAACAGCTGCCGAAACCGGCCACCTGGTGTTTTCAACGCTTCATACGAACAACGCCGCCCAATCCATCGACCGTATCATCGACTCTTTCCCGCCAGGACAGCAAGATCAGGTTCGCGTACAATTGGCGGGCAGCTTGACTGGTATCTTTTCACAGCGCTTGATACCGAGGATTTCGGGCGGCTTAGTCCCGTCTTATGAACTCCTCATAAACAATACGGCTGTGGCGAACCTTGTCCGCGAAAAGAGGACTTTCGAATTGAACTCGGTCATAGAGACCAGTTCTCAGCAGGGAATGATCGATATGAACCGCAGTCTGGCCGATCTGGTACGGCGCGGCGAAATCACGGCTGAGAATGCCTATCTTTATTCTTTGAATCCAAAAGCTTTGGAGAAGCTGATATAGTCGTTCATTAGGCACTAGGCCTTAGGCGCTAGGCGCTAGGAAAGTCAGAGTCCAAAATTATAAGTTCATATAGAGATTCAGTCGTCTGGAGACCATTTGAGACTCAATTGAAATTGCAAAACGATTATTTGAAATTAGCGCATAAACTTTAAAAAGTTGACGAACTTCTCACAGAGATCATGAAAATGCTTAACAAATTAATTTTTGGCCTAGAGCCTAAAACCTAGCGCCTAGAGCCTATGTTGTTCAAATACGCGGCGGTCGATAAGGATGGGAATAAATTAAGCGGGACGGTGGACTCGGCTACTTTGGAAGCGGCCATGAACGCTATTCAGCGCCGCGGCTTGGTCATTGTGTCCATTAAAGCGGCCGACGTGAACGAGGGCGGTTTATTGGCGAAGAAACTGACTTTTTTTGAGAGGGTCAAGACTCGCGACGTCGTGCTTCTCTCGAGACAGCTTGCCACATTATTCACTTCCCAGATATCGGCTCTGCGCATTTTCAGGTTGCTCGGGTCAGAAGCGGATAACCCGGCCATGCGCGGCCATTTGAATGAGATCGCCGATGACCTTCAAGGCGGTTCTTCCATTTCGAAAGCCCTGTCGCGCCACCCCAAGATATTTTCGACCTTTTACGTCAACATGGCTCGGGCCGGTGAGGAGTCCGGAAAACTTGACGAGACCTTTACGTTCCTTGCCGACAGTTTGGAACGCTCTTTTGCCATTATTTCCAAGGCAAAGAACGCTATGATCTATCCGATCTTCGTCGTAGCGACGTTTATCGTGGTCATGGTCCTTATGCTTACGATGGTCGTTCCAAAACTGACCGCTATTTTGATCGAATCCGGCCAAGAAATCCCGCTTTATACCAGGGTGGTCATAGTTATTTCCGACTTTTTCGTTCATTACGGACTGTTTTTGCTCTTTGGCGTCATGATTGGCGGGTTCTTTTTATGGCGATGGTCCAGAACTCCCGAAGGACGCTACACTTTGGCCGGTATCAAGCTGAATCTTCCATATATCGGCAAGCTTTATCGTAAGCTCTACCTGGCGCGCATCGCTTCTAACTTGTCCACGATGTTGGCGGCCGCTATCCCGATCGTTAAGACTCTTGAGATCACCGGTGATATTATTGAAAACAGTGTATTTGCCGAAATCATCAAAGAGACCACCGAAGACGTAAAAGGCGGTGTTTCGCTCTCCGGCGCCTTCGCCAAGCATAAAGAGATTCCCGGCATCATGGTAGCCATGTTCAAGGTCGGCGAAGAATCCGGTGAAATGGCCCAGATCCTGAAGACTATGGCGAGATTTTACGAACGCGAAGTTTCGGACGCGGTCGACGCTTTGGTTGGTCTAATCGAGCCGGCTATGGTCGTCGCTCTCGGCTTGGGCGTAGGTTTTCTATTGGCGTCGGTACTAATTCCAATTTACAACGTTTCCATGAGTTTTGCCTAAGGCTATGTTCCGGCGCCCAAAAAATAACCGCAGAACGGTCGCGGAGTTTCTTGTCCTCGCGGCCTTTATCGTCGCAGTAGGCACTATGATCGCGTTTGGCCTCGATGTGCTTAAAAAACAAGCAGCCGACTCCAAGCGGGCGTCCGAAATAAACGAGCTGGCACGTGCTTTGGAGGAATATTACGATAGTCATGCCGAGTACCCGCTCCGTCTGGAGGATCTCGTTTCCGACGGGCGCTTGCTCTACCTGCCGACCCCTGCTCCTTATGGAGGCACAGTTCTCCAATATGTCTATGTTCCGCTTGGCAATGGTCCAATTTGCACAGGTTACCACCTCGGAGTGCCGCTTGAGACGGCAAGCGAGCATTTATCGCGGGACGAAGACGCGTCCCCCTCAAGCGCCTGTTTCGGCGCTTTATCCGAAGATTTTGACGGCCGGGCCTTAAATTGCGAGAGCGGGAGGCCGAGAGTCGCGGGGGCCGAAAATTGCTTTGACGTTAAAATTTAAGAACTAATCATACTATTCGAGCGAATGATATGATTAGTCCTAAGAGAAATGTAGATATTAGAGCCAAAATGCAAAATGACAGTTAAGAATTAAGGTCGCGGTACCTGTTTTAATTTGGGATATTTTCGATTGTTATTTTCACTTGTTTTTTCATTTTGAATTTTTGAAGTATAATAGAGCTATGAATAAACGTTCTCGCGCCTTCACTCTCGTAGAGCTTCTCGTGGTTATAGCGATAATCGGCATTTTGTCATCGGTCGTCGTAGTTTCGTTAAATTCGTCGAGACAGAGGGCGAGAGACTCTAAGCGGGTCTCCGACATCAAGCAGATACAGCTGGCTCTCGCCATGTATCAGGATCTAAACGGTTCTTATCCTGATGCCGTGAACGTAACTAACCTGGGGGCATTTATTCCAAGCATTCCAACCGACCCGCTGACTCGGGTGGCTTATAAGTACGCTTACTACACGGCCTCGAGTGTGCGAACAACCTATCATTTAGGAGCGGCCCTTGAGGCCACAAACGTAGTCACCCAAGACGACAGGGATTGTAACTCTGCCGCTCCGACCAACTGCCCGGGGACGGGAGGGACGTGGACCGGCGGCTTTAACGGTGCGGATGGATTTAAGTGCGACGGGGCGACAACAGGGGGTCTTTGTTTTGACGTTACGCCATAACGTTTTCCGCGCGATTCGAAGAAATGAAGGTTGTCCACAGTTTTTTTTGACACTCAAAAAATGATGGTATAATGAATCTACTATAATAGTCGTTATTGGAATTATTAGCTTTTATTAAAATGTTTCAAAAAAATATGAAGCGAAACAAAGGTTTTACCCTTGTTGAACTGTTGGTGGTCATCGCCATCATCGGTATTCTTTCGTCGGTGGTATTTGCTTCTCTGAATAGTGCCAGGTCTAAGGCAAGAACCGCGTCGGTTCAGTCAACTCTTCGCAGTGTCATGCCTGAACTCCAGACCTGTGCAGATGACGCAGGATTTGGGTGGACGGACACTAACACTCCGAACAGCACAGCACCAACTGGAGGCACTACGTTTGCCTGTCAAAACACTTCGGCAGGGGCTAATGCCGCAAAAGCGGGCCATACCATTACTTGGCCTACACTCCCCACAGCTGGCAGTCCAGCCTGGGCTTATTCAAGAACGACGGGTACTTTGGCCGGGAATGACTATGTTTACATAGCTACGGGCGAGAACCATACGGTTACCTGTAGATTTTCCACTGGCGCCTGCGATGCCAACTAGTCTTACTGATCACTCAGAAAAAGGGGAGTCCTTTAAAGGACTCCCCTTTTTTGCTATCATTTTGTTGTCATGAACCGCAAATTTGTTTTTTCCGTGGGCGAATATTACCACGTTTTTACGCGTGGCATTGATAAGTGCGTTGTTTTCGGAGACACTGCGGATTTCGAACGTTTCCAAACTTTGCTTTATGTGGCCAATTCGGAAAAGTCTATTCATTTGAGCACGTTGCCAGAGGACATGGATCCGTACGAGATGGACCGTGGCGAAACCTTGACCGATATCGGCTGCTATGCTGAAATGCCCAATCACCCGCATTTATTGTTAAAAGAAAAAAAAGAAAATGGCATCAGTAAATTTTTGGGCAAACTGTTGACGGGGTATTCGATGTACTTTAATACCAAGAATAAACGGTCGGGAAGCTTATTTGTTAGGCCGTACAAGGCCGAGCACGCGAATACCGACGTCTACCTCAAGTACCTGTTTGCTTACATAACACTGAATCCGTTAAGTTTGAAATTTCCGAGCTGGAAAGAAAATGGGCTATTCGATTTGGAGAAAGCCAGAATTTTTTTTTTTATTTTTAAATATGGCAGTTGCCCGGATTTACTCGGCCAAAAGCGCCGGCAAGGTAAAATTCTTAGTACAGGCGCTTTTCCGGAGTATTTTGAGAAAAAGGGCGATTTTAAAAAGTTTATTGATGACTGGCTCCAAATCCATAAAGGACTCCCCTTTAAAGGGGAGTCCTTTAAAGGGGAGTCCTTTTGGGAATGAACGCAGTATTAATAGCCGTAGCGGTTTTTATATTTGGCACGGTCGTCGGCAGTTTTCTCAATGTCGTGATCTTAAGGCAGAGTCTTGGCGGTAAAAGGCACAGACGTTCGATCTGTCTTTCCTGCGGCGTCGAAATCGAGAATCGCGATCTTTTTCCCGTAGTCAGTTTTTTCATGCTGAAGGGCCGCTGCCGAAATTGTAAAAGCCGGATCTCTTTGCAGTATCCTGTCGTCGAGGTCTTGACCGGACTGTTTTTCGTCCTGGCCTACCAGCACTCGCGATTGTACGAGCCGCTCGCTCTCGCGTTAGCTGACGGTTTAACTCTTGCCGCGATCGGCGCGGTGCTCGCAGTCATTTTCGTTTATGATCTTCGACATAAGATAATTCCAGACTGGTCAGCTGTCGCGTTGGCGTTTTTGGCGTTGCTTCGAGTGTCCATTATGTTCGGGCTTTCAGGCGAACTTTTAAGCCTGGCCTTTTTATGGCAGGTCCTTGCCGGCGCCTTCGCGGCGGCTCCTTTCTTTTTTCTCTGGCTTTTCTCCGGCGGAAAGTGGATGGGGTTAGGTGATGCAAAACTAATGATCGGCCTTGGCATTCTGCTCGGTTATCGCCTATGGCTGCCGGCCATAGCCATTTCCTTTTGGCTCGCGGCCATCGTAGTGTTAGGTCTTATGGCGGTGGCTCGGCTATTACCCCGCGGGTCCGCGTTCAAAAAACTGGCGGCGTTGGACAGAAAGAGCGAAGTGCCGCTTGGTCCGTTTTTGATCGCCGGTTCGCTTTTGACATTCTGGTTCACTGCCAACATCAATTCGGTTTTTTTCTTTCTAATGATGTAGAATAGAATAAATAATTTTCAATTCTCAATTGCCGCCTGCCATCGCACCAAAGCAACCACACTTAGGAAAAAAAATACTCAGAATATATAAATTATTTTAATCGTTGCTCTGGCTTTGGCGGCAGGCAATTCTCACTAAATTTTCAAGGTCCTAAATGCATCGAAAACACCCCCGTTTAAAATTCAATGATAATTGAAAATATTAGATCGAATATTTCTGGGCGCGGAGGTTTCACCTTGATCGAGATCATGGTGGTGATCGGTTTTTTTGTTTTTATGTCAGCGGGGGTCGCCATTTCAGTCAATAAATTCTCAAGCCATATCAATTTGACGAACTTGGCCTACGAAATGGCCGCGACCATCCGCCAGGCTCAAACCTACGGCGTGTCCGTGGCCGAACGGTCAAGGACGGGCTATACGGCCTGCGACTACCAATCAGCTTATGGCATCGTTTTTTATTCGACTGACCAGAGCGACTACGTCATGTTCGCGGATGACCCCAAAGATTGCGTTGAAAATCCGACCACTCAGGCCAATCAATACAACAGAAGGTGCGGTGCGTGGAACGATAATTTTACAACATTCGGACAGTGCAAAAACAGTACTGAATTCCTGAAAAGTTTTCATCTGGGGAGGGGCAATTATATTTCTAAATTCTGCGCGGTTCGCGACAATAACACGGAGGATTGCAGTAATAACGGACTGACTTACATGGCCATCAGCTTCATCAGGCCCAATCCTGAAGCAACGATACGAACGAGTGTGTCGGATGTGATTCGGCCGTATGACGTACCGACTAACATTCCCGCCTATAAAGAGGCTTACATAGAGATATCGACCCCCGGCAGTACAAAAACCAGCAAAGTTTATGTGTCGATAACAGGCTACATTTCACCGCGCGGCGGCGCCCGCGGCGGTCCATAGTCATGATTTTTTCGAGATCTAAAGCAAAAAAAGGTTTTACGTTGATCGAAATGATCGTTGCGGCCTTTATCTTTTCCATGGTCATGACTGCCGCTGTAGGCGCCACGCTTTCTATCGTCGCCGCGAATCAACAAGCCGAGGCGGTAAAATCTGTCATCAGTAATTTCAATTACGCGCTTGAATCCATGGTGAGAAATCTGCGGATAGGCACCGATTACGCTTGCGGTACCCCCCGCGATTCTTTTGGTAATTGTTCCGTTTGGGCCGGTTCCGGAGCGGGAAGCGAATCGATGACGTATATCGATTATCGGGGGCGGGCCGTTGGGTATCGAAAAAGCGGTACGGCCATCCAGGTCAAATCCGGATCAACCTGGCTGGATATTACTTCGCCTGAGGTCAAGATCGATACGCTGACTTTTTATGTCGACGGCCGGGGGCGGGGCTCCGACCAGCCGAATGTGCTTATCGTTGTCGTTGGCCACGTCGACTTCCGAGACAAAACGACGCGCTTTTCCATCGAAACAATGGCCACTCAAAGGAAAGTCGACCCCGACGAAACCACATGATCAAGCTTATCAATAAAATCACAGGCCAAAAGGCGTTCATGATCGTTGAAATGATCGTGGCTGTTGCCCTAATCACTTTTTCGATAATCGGGCCGCTCTCAGCGGCAAAAAGCAGTTTGGTCGCCGCCGCAGACATCCGTAACCATGTCGAGTCGGTCTATTTGGCGGACGAGGCCGTCGAATATATTCGCATGGTGAGGGACAATAATATTTTTGAAGGCCGAGGATGGCTCGATTCACTCGGTGATTGTTTCCTAGCGAGCGGCTGCGGTATAAGCGTAACAGAAAACAATGTATCGAAATGCCTGTCGGGAACCGGCGATTGTGAACTTAAATTTAATCAGAGCACCGGTTTGTTCACCTACCGGAATGGCTCAGGCTGGCTGCCGACGGGTATTAAAAGAAAAGTGCGGCTAACGGAAACGGCTGCTGACCGCGAGGCTGAGATTGTCGTTACGATAGAAAGGCGGCGCCTCGATTATCCGACTCGGACATACACGATGCGGGCAATTTTGATGAATTGGAAACAGCAAATAACGCCGTGAACAATTTCAATAAAAATCGGAGTTCCACACGTCAATCCCCCAAACAGGCTGGCTATAGCCTTATATTCGCCGTCCTGATTAGCGCTACGCTCGTTACGATTGGTGCGGCTATGGCCAATTTAGCTCTCAAGGAATTCGCTATCGTCGGCACGTCGAGGGCTTCTCAGGCGGCTTTCTACGCGGCCGATGCCGGAATGGAATGCGCGCTCTACTATGATTTCCAGGGCGGACCGCACTTCAGGGAGCCTTACGAATGCGATTCTAATTCTCTTGCTTGCGCGCCGATGACCCAGATAAGATGTGATGAACAAGATATCGGGGTTTCGGTTTACAACGACATTGGCACGGTTAACACCATGAGCCGTCTCGGCGACAGGTATCGCGTTTATAACGAGTTCGAGTTCAACTACAATAACAGCGCGTGTGTCCAAGTCCGTATACTTAAAACGGACTGGGGGGATGAGACTGACCTTTGGGATGGCAAGGAGCCGCCGAGGAATGGTCCAGGCGATCCCGTCGTTTATCCTGAACCGGACGGCTATAACGGGCCGGGCTTAGGCACGGTAATCGAAGCGCGGGGCAGGAACGTAAGATGTTCGGGCGACCGAACTGCCATCCAGGTGGAGAGAGCTTTACGGGTCGATTACTAGAACTCATCTCAAAACCTATCGCGATCCAAAGCCAAGCCAAATTCGAGGAAAAAAGGGCGCAGACGAGGGAGGTGTAGCCAGCTACTCTGACCGAGGATAAGCTTTTTTTTACCGAATTTGGCTTGGCGACGATGCGAAACATTCATTGAATTAATCATGTGTTAGGTTTTGAGATGAGTTCTAACTCATCATTGCTTTTGGCCGGTCAAAACGTTGACCGGCTTTTTCCTTGGTATAATCTTAGCGTATGAGCGCACCGAAAGAGGTAAAAGAAAGACTCGCCAAACTCAAGGAAACTATTGAGCTTCACCGGCATAACTATCATGTGCTCGATAGGGTAACCATGCCGGAGGAGGCGCTCGACTCTTTAAAAGCGGAGTTATTGGATATCGAAGAGCGGTACCCCGAGCTTATTACCCCGGATTCGCCTTCCCAAAGAGTGGGTGGTCAGCCGCTTCCGGAATTCGTAAAGGTCCGGCACAAAGTGCCCCAATGGTCGTTCAACGACGCGTTCACGGAAGAGGATATCGTTGAGTTCGACAAGCGCGTTAAGCGTTTCATTAAGGCGGGCACCGGAGAAGACCAAACGCCCACTTATGTTTGCGAACTGAAGATCGACGGTCTCAAGGTGGTCATGTCCTATGAAAAGGGCCTGCTTATGGGTGCCGCTACAAGAGGCGACGGCGAGATCGGGGAAGATGTAACGGCCAATGTCCGGACGATCGAGTCGGTGCCGCTCAAGCTCTGTCGAGAAGTGGATGTGGTTGTCGAAGGCGAGGTTTGGATGAGCTCGAAGAATTTGGAGACATTAAACAAAGAACGCCAGAAAAAAGGGGAACCGCTGTTTGCCAATCCGCGCAATGCCGCGGCGGGCGGCATCCGCCAGCTCGATCCGAAAATCGCGGCTGCCCGCAAACTGGACAATTTCGTGTACGATCTCGGTCTGACTTCCGAGGACCCGCCGGAGAGCCAGGTTGGCGAACTGGAGTATCTAGGCGAACTCGGTTTCAAGGTCAGCAAGAATTTTGCCGTGTGCCGAAGCGTGGAGGAGATAATTTCATATTGGAAAAAATGGCAGAAGCTGGCCAAATCGCGGGATTATTGGATAGACGGAGTCGTTATTAAAGTCAACGAGCGACGTTATCAGGAGATATTGGGTTTTACCGGTAAGGCGCCGCGATTCGGCATAGCTTTCAAATTTCCTGCCGAACAGGTTACTACAGTGGTCGAGGATATCGTTCTTCAGGTCGGGCGAACGGGAGTTTTGACGCCAGTCGCTCACCTGAGGCCCGTTTCTGTCGCGGGTTCGGTCGTTTCTCGCGCCACGCTTCACAATGAAGACGAGATCAAGCGGCTCGATGTCCGAATTGGCGACACGGTCATTTTGCAGAAAGCGGGCGATGTCATTCCCGATATTGTCAAAGTCGTCGGGGAGATGCGTACCGGCAAAGAGCGGCCTTATGAATTTCCGACTCGCGTTCCGGAGTGCGGAGGAGATGGCCGGATCGAGCGTGTCTCAGGGGAGGCCGCTTGGCGTTGTGTTGCGAAGGATTCGGCTATTCAGCACCGGCGCAGGCTTTACCATTTTGTCTCTAAGCATTGTTTCAATATCGACGGCCTTGGACCGAAAGTGATCGACCTTTTGCTCGATCAGAATCTCATTAACGCGTCATATGATATTTTTGACCTTAAGCGGGGAGACCTTTTGGCTTTGCCGCGCTTTGGCGAAAAGTCCGCCGACAATCTCCTCAATTCCATAAATAAGGCCAGGTCAGTTTCGCTGTCCCGTTTTTTGTTCGCCTTGTCGATACCTCAGGTGGGTGAGGAAACAGCACGAGATGTCGCGAAACATTTTGGAGAAATTCAATCCATCGTGGATGCCAGAACCGAAGATTTCGACGCGATAACGGGGGTTGGCGAAGTGGTCGCGAAATCACTCTCGGAGTGGTTCAAGAATAGGCAAAATCGGGAATTGGTGCGAGCGCTCCAAAAAAGAGTAGAGATTAAAAACGCGCCGGAGGAGGCGGCGATTTCATCGCTTCGGCTCCAGGGCCTGGCTTTCGTATTAACAGGCACGTTGCAGGGAATGGAGAGGGACGCGGCTAAGGAGCAGATCCGTTTGGCCGGCGGCACCGTATCAGAATCTGTTTCTAAAAAGACCAGCTATGTGGTATATGGTGACAATCCTGGCTCTAAATTGGACAGGGCCGAGGAGTTGGGCGTGCCGACGCTCAATGAGCGGCAATTTATAGAATTGTTAGGCCGGAAATAGTATACTGGGCGCAGTCTTTTTGGCTTTTGAGGTATTTTTGTTCCGACTTATGGCTGGCGGTTGCACTCACATAAGACATTACTTAGGAGCTAGCCCCGCCGGCCATAAGTCTGAGCAAGAGAAACGAAATGACCATCGACGAAAACGTACCGCTTAAAGATCTGACGACGCTGAAAGTGGGCGGGGAGGCCCGCTATTTTTGCGTGGCCCGTAATCTCGAGGACATCAAAGAAGCCGCCATTTTTGCCAAACGCAGCCGGACCCCCATTCAAATCATCGGCGGCGGTTCCAATGTTTTGGTGTCCGACCAAGGATTTCCCGGTTTGGTCGTTAAGATGGCGATGCGCGGAATAGAATTTAAGGAGAACAAGGGGCACACCGACGTCGACGTGCGAGCCGGAGAGAATTGGGACGCGTTCGTCGAGGACGTGATCTCGGAAAAACTCTGGGGGCTCGAAAATCTTTCCGGCAGTCCTGGAACCGACGGGGCCGCTCCTATACAGAACATCGGGGCGTACGGAAGCGATGTCTCCGGAGCGATAGAATCCGTCGAGGTCTATGATCTCGAGGAAAATGTGGAGAGGCGCCTCAAACGGGAAGAATGCCTCTTTGGTTACCGCGACAGTTTTTTCAAGAAGCCGGAAGGCAAGCAGTCCGTTATCACATCCGTTAGGTTCAGACTTCCTAAAGACGGCAAGCCGAACATCGCCTATAAAGATTTGGATCGTTATTTCGGCGCCTCGGGGGCGCCCAAAGCCGATCTTCGGACGATCCGGCAGGCAGTGCTCAAGATTCGTTACGAAAAGTTTCCGGCGCTGGATAAATTCGGCACGGCCGGCTCCTTCTTTAAGAATCCGATCATTCCCGAAAAGCTGTTTTCTCGGCTAAAGGAGCAGTTTCCCGGACTGCCGGCATTTCCCGCCGGCGAGGGCTTGGTCAAACTGTCCTTGGCTTGGATATTGGACAATGTTTTGAATTCAAAAGGCCGGCGAATGGGCCGCGTCGCACTGTACGAAAGACAGCCGCTCGTTTTGGTAACTGACGGGGATACGACTTCTCATGAGGTTTCCGTTTTTGCCGATAAGATCGCCTCCGAGGTCAAAGAGAAAACCGGCATCGCTATTGAGCGCGAGGTCCAGACTATCGGCGAAGACACGCCGCCTAGCCGGTACCAGACCCTCTTTTGGACTAACGTTTACCATTATTGGCCAAAATTTGTATCGCTCGTTCAGGCGCTCGGCATTCACCAGTTCCGCCAAAAGTACATAATCGGGTTTTTGAAGAAGGATAAAACGCCGGAAGATTTTGCGCGGCATTTAAGGGCAAGAGGTTACACGAAAGCCTATATGGCCTGGCGGGACCCGGGTGAGATACTGAGCGTCCGAAAGATAATCAGAAAAAATTTTCAATACCATATTCGTTTGTTCAAGGACGGCGAGATCCGCGGTCATTATGAATACACGGCCGAGGCAAATCCGCTGGGGCACTTTTACGAGGTGGTTTTTACCGACCCCAAGGACTATTTCGAGCACCTGATGCACGGCTATCTGGACAAGATATCCGAAGCAACCTATGTCGCTTCCGAAAGGCCCCGTTCCATTCTCCGGTCATCAAAGCAACCTTCGCAGGGTTAGCGGCTTTTTGCAAAAAAAGTCAAAATTGTTAATATACAAAAGCCTGAAAATAGTGGAGTGCCGTGTCCCGAAGGGCTCATTAGTACGCCGTCATCATTTTATCCTGATAGTAATCAGGATAAATAATGCCGATGTAGCTCAGCTGGTAGAGCACCTCCATGGTAAACGTATTTTGCCCATCTCGACGGTAACGCCGATATGAATCCCGAATTACGGTTAAAGCCAGATGGTATTCATACGATATATCGTATGAAATGATCATCGGGGTAAGACCGTGGCGTTGTATAAAACGCCCGAACGACTGACAAGGGTTCGCCTCTCCGGCGAAAAGATACAGTCTAGTCCCTATGTATACAAAAAGATAGGGTGTAAGCGAAGGAGGTGGTCGTCGGTTCAATTCCGACCATCGGCTCAAAGACCCGACTTTTTGGTTGGGAATCAACAAAGGAGTGGGCGTCGCAAAGCGACGCCTACGCTGATTGTGTTTGTTTTGTGGGGGAATTCAGGAAATTTGGCGCGCTTGCGCGCACTGATTTGTTTTGGAGAAGGAAGTTCGAGCCAAAGATTTCTTTGGCACAGACCTTTTTCGCAAAAAGGTCTGTATCCAATGCAATTTTTTCCATATTCTGGGCTTTATTTATCCATTTTTGCATCGGTTCGAGCCACAATTTTTGTTTACCTTCCGAACGAGAAATTTCTGTCTCCAGCGACTTTTTTTCAGATAACAATTTTGATTTTTCAGAACGATAAATTTCCTTTTCTATATCTTGGTCTAAATAGCCGTCTAAAAGTCGCTGGAGCTTCAC
>CAZYRJ010000018.1:11889-21789 GCA_964649625.1 uncultured Candidatus Saccharibacteria bacterium | reverse complement strand
TCCATCGCATTCCCATTCCATCGCATTCGGTTGCATTCCCATTCCCATGCATTCGCGTTCGCGTTCGAGCTCATTGGGTCGCGATAGCTTGGGTCGCATTATAAAAAACAAGGTGCGACAAAATCATCGATTGAGACCGAAATAATCACATATGGCGCGGTCGTTCTCGATCTCATCGGCTATTATGTAGAGCACATCCTTCCCTATTTTGAAATCGGCCTTGAGCAATGTGATCAAGTCCTCGCAATCATAGGGATAAACCCACACGCTGTCCTGAAGCCGAACGAAACCGATTGAAACCAGAGTTTTCCTCAGCTTGTCCCTCAAACCTTTTCGCTCTTCTCTGATATCGAAAATGAGAATGCGCCACTTTTTGTCCCATTTCTTGGGTTTTGCGAATTGGAAATTGTTGGCCTTCATGACATCTAGACTCTTTGCCCCAAAGTCAGTCAAACGCACGAAGCCGTTTTCGTAACATATTAAACCTGCCTGGATAAGTTTCGATCGGGCACGATATACGCTGGACAAAACAGCTCTTCGCTTATCCTTAGGCGTCCTGAGCTCTTTCAATACGCCTGAAACTAAAGCTCTGGAGTTGAGCGAGCCGGCTACCGCCACAAAAAGCGCGATCAAAATCGCGCTCTTTATTTTGCTTTTTCGAGTTCGAATCCGAGATTGTTTCTCCAACTCACCCATATTGATTAATTATAGCCTGCTATCTTTAAGGACGCTATAGCATGTCTTAAAGATAGCAGGCTTTTTTTAAGGCGATTGAGAAATGCCGATTGGGAAATACCGGTCGGGCAGGTACCGGTTGGGGAAGGACCGGCTGCCTACCACGAAATTTCGAGATCTCCATTTTTTCCAATGGTGCCCAGTGGAATGTCTAGAATGTTGGAGGGCATGCAACCCGGCGTTAGGGCAGGTTTGTAAGCTCTTGCCAGGACATGATGTTGCCGTTGGTCGAATCGATGACGACCTGCAGATTGGTTGTCGCGCCTTCAGTCGGGCCGGGCACGATAGCAAAGACTTCGATAGTGCTCCGTCCTGCTGAAGGAAAGTTGGGCTGAACGCTATGGATAGTGCACTTGGATGATCCGACATTATATTCCTTGTCACTTGCGGCAATGTGGCCGGCATTATTTGCAATATCGATTGTGGCAATCTGAATACATGCATTGGCCAACTGCTCGCTTTGGGTTTTTCTCTCTAAATCCAAGAGTAGAAAACGGCTAGCTATGCCCCTTTGGCCAATAGCAAATACGGCAAAAAGCAGAACCATAGAGATGATCAGAATGGAAATGAGTGCAATAAAACCGCCGTTCTTAGAACGTAAAGAGTGCATCGTAGAGTGTTCAGAGACCATGCTAAAAATGTAAATATTCTCTAATCGGACCGAAGGATTTGCCGTTGGCTTCAAATGTGAACTCCACATAACGCGGGAGTCCGTTCGCAACTGGCGAAAAATGTTTTACAGAAAAATCCGTTATAGGCACGCGAGAAGCATTTATAGCCAAACCTCCAACTTCAAGATCGGTGCCGTTGGATATGAAAGAGACAACACCTGAAGCGGTGTTTATTTGTAATTGTGAATCGGGGGTGCCATCAGGCGCAGGCAATAAAATCGGACTGGCAGGCGTAGGTGGACTCTGCAAAACTGACTGAGAAAGCGCCCAAGAAATTTTGTTAACTACAAAAGCTGCCTCCCCTTCAGCCGTCACGTTGGCTACTATTTTTTCCGTGTTCGTAAACATCGGATATGCAGCAGACAAAACGCCTGCCATGACCAATCCAGAAAGGCCGATGTAAATTATGGTTTCTATAAGCGTGAAGCCCCTCTGATCTAATGACCACATACAGGCGATGGATAAATAATTCTAAGAGCATCATTGGCGCTGTTCGTCTGGTATGCTGTGTTCTCTAAAAAATCAAGGCCGGTCGATACTTCTGAAAAGTTAAAAGCGCATGTCGAAACGAGGGCCACATTAGTGGGATCAGCTATATTGTAAACCAGAAAAGGACCGCCATCTCCGCACGGCCCATGTGCCGGGTTGTTGTCGGAAGTGGCAATGAAAGCGAGCTCACCCTTCACTTCCAAGCCTACTACCTGTCTTCCGGGATTTAAACCAAGATTAATCGGACCAGCGCCAGGAAATAGAGTTGGGACTTCTGGATTACCGGTATCAAGGACAAGAAAACTGCCGGCAGTACATGAACCGCTCCCGCCTTGAACCCTCCCGAGATAAGCTCTATTCCCAATAACCTTAACCGAAGTTCCGTCAAAATCACCAGAAGCATTGAAAGAAAAGTGAGTTATATCAGGATGTTCCCAATAATGTGGGTGAGACGGGTTCAATGCGATAACCATTAACTCATTGTCATTATCAGATGTGGCAAGATATGCCCAGTCGCCGACCACCTCTATGTCATTGATTTTGTGATCAATATCCATGCTTGCTTCCCAATGCGGATTCTCCCGGTTTGTCACATTAAAAATATGAAATTCGTTATTCACTGAAGGAACACACGCTGGCGGACATGGTAAATATTGTGTACCTAAATACACTTTATCATCATAGAAATAAATACTGCGTCCTTCTCCGGTCGAGGCCTCCGGCAAAGCCCGCCAAGCGACTAAAGTTATCACAGGAGGAACGCTTGGATAATTGGAAAAATTCACCTTGTAAACCTGGAATTGAGCCGTGCTTGAGGCGCTACCGACAAAAGCATACGCCAAATCACCTTCAACAATTACGTCTACAGAAAAAAGCTCCTTATTATCCAAAGTGTTATACGCGGCCAAAGGAAAACCAGGCTCCCCCCATTGAATCAAAGGGTTATTAGGATCGGTCACATCCACTAACCAAAGTGTTTGCGGCGCACCAGTGGGCCTTGAAGTCATCAGAGCAAATTTACCCTTGGTGTTTTTGAAAACATCCAAATCTGTTGGTTCAGTTCCAGGTGGCATTACTTCATCATTCACATAAAACTTGGGTGCCTCCCAAGTGCCACTTGGCGGTAAAGGATCGCAATCCCCTCCTAAGGCTCGGGCGATATCGAAATTCGCCGCCGAGGTTACGAATTTGGAAATAAAATTTCTATTACCTTCCGACGTCCAAGAGCTGTCGGCGGGGATGTCTTTTCGGCAGTCTGATATGTCGGTAATCACGCTCAATGTGGCATAAACACCATCTTCGGGATTAATTCCGGAGGAGGTGTCAAGAGAGCTATTCCAACCGACGGAAACGGCAGCCACCCTGTCATTTATGCCATTTGAGCCGATATCCAAGCCTCGCTTGGTAAGGCTGGTATCCAATCCTGCAGTCTGCGCGCCGAAAGAAACCAAGGCGGCGCCGGTGATGAAAATAACCCCGACCGCGAGCGCGATGAGCAGTTCGATAGTTGCGGCTCCCTTATTCTTGAATCTTGAATCTTGGATCATAAATCTGATCTGCTTCCTACCATTCAACTCTACCTTGGCTATTAATGTCAACGGCGTCGGTTTGCCCGCCCTGAGTAAGAGAGATGCCAACTGGAATTACAACACTGGCGGAAAGCTGATTAAAAATGATATCGGCATTGGCAGGCACGGTCGTCACGGTAACGCCAGTATTTCGGCCGACGGAGCGATTTTTGGGATCTGAAATGTTGTAGGTCGTCCCTTCGAAGATAACGAATTCGTTCAAATTTATATGAATACCATGACCTTTTTCGTTCACGTTCGCTAGCGCCCGCGCACGGGCTGATGTAAGAAGCGAAACCAATAGATCGCGCTCGCTATGAACACTGCTTCTCCCGAGCGCGTCGAATCCGATAAGGCCGCCAACGGCGGCCAGCAAAGCTATGATGGCTACGACGACCAGTAGCTCAATGGCGGTAAAACCGGAGGAGAAGCGATTAGCGTATAGCGTATAGCGTTTAGTATTCACGATCGTGAATTTATTGAAATTGCAAACTCCTATCTCTGCAGATTTTGAGTAACTTCATATATTGGCGTAATAACGGAAACCGCGACAAAGCCGACTACGAGTCCCATGAATATCATTAGCACCGGTTCGATAGAATTCGAAAGATTTTTTATCAAGTCGTCGACTTCGGCTTCGTAATGCTCAGAAAGATACATGAACGTGTCGGAAAGGTTGCCGGAACTTTCACCGATGGATGTCATATGCCTCACGATATCCGGCCAAAGCCGCGGGACTTCTTCCATATGTTTGGAAACTTTTTCCCCCGCGGTAACGTACTCTCTTATCAAAAGACATTCTTTCTTATAGACCGGACTCTCGGTCGAATCGGCAATGATAGTACACGTCTCTACGACGCCGAAGCCGCTTCGCAAGAGTAAGCTGAACGTCCGGCAAAAATTGGCGATGTTGTAGTGCAGAACGAGTGTGCCAAATAGCGGCAACCGAAGCACTATTTGCGCAAGGATGTAATTGAATTTTGGCAGAGTTTTGACCGCCACCGTCAGACCGACGATTAGAGCGATGAGGGCGAAACCGAGGTAAAGCCAGTAATGCTGGAGAAAATTGCTTATAAAAAGAAGAACCTTGGTCGTAACCGGTAATTTGACGTTGAGACTGGTGAAAATCGGCATGACCTTCGGGAAAATATAAACAGTAAGGAGGGTCGCCACGCCGATGGTCGCCACCGTGATGAACGCGGGATAAATGAGAGCGCCGATCAGCTTTTTTTTGAGCGCGTGCCTTTTGTGCAGTTCTTCCGAAAGATGCAGCAAGTTTTGGCTTAGCGTGCCGCTCATTTCGCCCACCTTGATGACGTTAACGGCGAAGGCGCCGAAAACTTCTCGGCGCTTATCCATTGCATCCGAAAGAAATTGGCCGTTCGAGACATCGTCGATTATCTTATCAAGCACCCTGCCTTTGGCTCTCGAGCGAGTCTGCTTGCGAAGCAGTTGTACGCTTTCCATGATCGGCACGCCGGATTTGGTCAGAAAGGCCAAACGCTTAACGAAAAGGACGAGCTCCTTAGTCCCGTAACTGGTTCCGAATTTTGACAAGGCCTGCTTCAATTTGCTCGGCACTCCGACTGGCGCAACTCGCGCATTTATCCTCTTTTTGAAAAGAAAACTCGAGTAAGCCGATTTGGCCGCTGGCGGGGCGTCATTCTGGGGAACTGCGATCCTCGCCTTTGGCTCTTTCCTCTGGCCGCTCTTTTTTTTGCCGAATATGTTCCAAAATCCGATGGCGGATTTTATGAGAGGCTTCTCGAGTTTGATGCCCGTCTTTACTATTCCAAAAAACGGCAATGCCGGCGCCTTGGCCGCGGGCGGAACAGATTGAGAGAATACCGGCACAGCCTTAGCTCCGGCGGTTTTGTCGTTCTTTATTTCCTTAGAACCGTTTTTCTTTTCGTCCCTTTGCTTCAGGTCATTCTTCTTCTCGTCCTTAGCCTCAACGACCGTTACCTTTTTAACAGGAGCCGTGTTTTTCTGTAAGTAGTCGAGCACACTCATGCCCGGCCGCCAAAATCCCTTCTTCGGTTTTATGTCGTCAGCCATAATACTAATCGCGAATGACTCTTAAGACTTCCTCATAGGTTGTCATTCCAGCTTTGGCTTTCTCAATTCCGTCCTCGAGCATCGTCGTCATGCCGTTCTGGACAGCGATACGTTTAATTTCTTTTGCCGACGCCTTTAAGAGAATGGCTTCCCTAATGTCCTGGTCCGCCAACATGACTTCGTTTATACCGACGCGGCCGGAATAACCGCTAGCGTGACATTTTTCACAACCTGCGCCGAACCAAACCGAATTTATTGGCACAACCAAAGATTCCGGCAATGCGTCGGCTAAACCTTCTTTTTCCGTCGGCTTGAGCGGCCTCTCCTTCCGGCAGTGCTCGCAGATGCGCCGAACCAACCGCTGGCCCAACCCAACGTTGAATGTCGAAGCGACAAGAAACGGCTCGACTTTCATATCGAGAAGCCTCGGCAAAGTAGTCGCCGCATCGGTCGTGTGAAGCGTCGAAAGCAAAAGGTGGCCGGTGAGCGACGTGTTCACGGCAATCGCCGCCGTCTCCAAATCTCGGATCTCTCCGACCATGATGACGTTCGGGTCCTGGCGCAAGATAGAGCGCAAACCATTCGCGAATGTCAATCCGGAGCGCTGGTTGACCTGAATCTGGGTAATGCCGCCGATGGAATATTCGATGGGGTCTTCAATGGTAACGATCGAAGTTTCTTTGTTGTTCAAAAGTTTGATGATGGTATAAAGGGTCGTCGTCTTGCCGCTTCCGGTCGGGCCAGTCGAGAGGATCATGCCGACAGGTCTTTTGATGGCCTTCTGTATCTTCCTCCGATCGGACTCGCTAAAACCCAATGCTTCCAAAGTGAAATTCTCAGCTTTGTCAGAAAGAATGCGCAACACGGCATTCTCGCCGTGATAGGTTGGCACAATTGAAACACGAATGTCCGCCGTAATCCCGCCGTGAGCCAAACTAAAACGGCCGTCCTGCGCGGCCTGATGTTCGTCGGTCCGAAGTCCGGCCAAAACCTTGATGCGCGAAATAACGGACTGATTAAGAGGCAGCGGATATTGATGAGCATCCTCCAAAATACCGTCGATCCGATATCGAACCCTGGTCATTTGGGCCTCGGGCACGACGTGGATATCCGAAGCGTGACGGTCGCCAGCTTCTTCGATAAGCGAGTTCACCAAAGTTACTATAGAGATGGCCGTTCCCTTTTCCAGCTCAGATTTGACTTTGTTTTTTGTTTCTGCGGGCATAGCGGCCCATTACGGGCAGTGCTTGAAAAATGAAACCGATCCATAATATGTATCGAATGGAACTCTGTCAATAAAAAGCCGCGCCGACCCAATCCAAAACTCGGCCAAACGCCGAATTTATATGAGTGACTTCAGAATGGCGTTGAGAGACACCGTAGCCACGCCTATGGTCGTGTCGGCTGCACCATAGTAAATGAAGATAGCATCGCCCCGCAGAACAGCCCCGCACGGAAAAACGACATTCGGCACTTTGCCCACGCGTTCATATTCCTCAGAGGGTTCGAGAAGAGGCATCGCTGTCCGCGCCAACACTTCGGTCGGATTGTCTTTATTCAGAAGCGCGGCGCCCATTCTATAGATAGTGTGCTCGGAAACGCCGTGATAAAGAAGAAGCCAGCCCTTATCGGTTTTTATGGGGGGCGTCGCTAAACCCACCTTCTCTTCGTCCCAAAGACCGCGCCTTGGCCCAAGAATTTCGATACACTCGATGATCTTTTCTTTCGAAAAATCCATGGAGTTGATGTACTGACCGCAAATGAAATTCTCGATGCGATGGATAAAAAGATATTTGTCCTTTATCCTCTCCGGGAAAATCGCCGCATCCTTGTCAGGAATGAACGGCGGGGTCACAACAAAAGACTTGGTCCAGTTCCATCGTCTGGCAATGAAATCGTCCTTAGTTATCGACGTGCAAGCCACGCGCGGCGTGATGCCATCGTAGGCCGTGTAGAACATATAGATGACACTGCCCAGCATGACGACTCGCGGATCCTCGCAACCCCGCGATTCGAAAATATCACGAGGGCGATAGACGGGCTCCGTCGGCCGATCATCAATGGAAAATCCGTCGGTTGTCGAAGCGTAACCGATTGTCGAAACATAATCATCGCTGGCCGCCCGATATAAAAGATGTATCTTGCCGTTGATCTCAAGAGCCGCCGGGTTGAAAGTGCCGCCCTCCTCCCACTTCACCCCGGATCGGGGTGAAATGATCGGATTGCCCGTAAATCGCGTGATATGAGATTGAAATGACCCTTCCTTCATTGCGGCGAGGAGGTTTCCGAGATCAACTGATGCCGCGCAACAATGGGTATCGGCTCCGCCGTAATAGATGACAAGGCGGTTGCCGTCGAGCATCGCTCCGCTTGGAAAAACGATGTTCGGCACCACACCAGTCTTTTCGTACTGAGCTTCCGGGGTCATGATCGGCCATTTTGTCCGGCCGATGATTAAGCGAGGGTTGTTTCGATCAAGAAGCAATATCTCGACCCCGAAGATAGGCTTGCCGGCGAAATAATTCTGAATATGAGAATAAACGACTAGCCATCCCGCATCGGTCAAAATGGGCGGTGCGCCGAGCTCAACCTGATCCGCCGGACGGCGGCGGACCTCGAGTCTGTGAGCATCGAGATTGTCATGCCAATTTTTCCAGTAAGCTTCGGACCAGATATCTTCTTCGTTCTCAAACTCAGCATAGCAAATGTGCGCTGGCGGCAAATCGGTGTGAACGGTCAATAGCGCGGCCATCTTTCCGTTAATTTTTTCCGGAAAAAGTGCCATAGCTTTGGCGTTGAAGGGAGTAACCAGATGTTTTTCGGTGATCTTTTTGAAATCGCGGGTTTTGGCTAGAGCAATACGAATGGTGTCGGGCCTAAAAGGATACGAACCCAGCGCTGTATAAAAAATGTAGTAGTTCTGGCCGAACTTCGTAACCCGAGGGTCCTCGCAGCCATACTTTTCCCAATCATATTCCGGCTGAATGAAAGGCTTGCGGTCGCTCCAATGGAAACCGTCCTTCGACAGAGCGTGGCCGACTACGGACAGCTGGAGATGCTTGTCGTCCATGAGTTCAGGCTGGGCCATCGCGCGATAAACCGCGTGCATAGTTCCGGCATGCATTACCGGACACCAATTAAAAGCAGCCGCCGCTTCCCAGGGATGATCCAGATGCGGCGACAATAGCGGGTTTTCTTCTACACGTTTAACCGAGAACACAAGGATATTCTACCTTATTTTTTAATTAGTGCGGAAAACAGAGGCTAGGCAACGGTCATTTGCGGCTTAGGGCCTGATTTCAGAAGGTAATTCAAGATGTCATTGACCGGAGTCGAAGCTACGCAGACATACTTATCTCCGCCCCCGTAATAGACATGGAGCTGATCGCCGACCACTGCCGCGCCCGAGGGATAAGCGACACCGGGCTTCCAGTCGTTCTCGTAGGGCGCATCCGGTTCTAGAATCGGCTCGTCGCTTCGGGCTAAAACCACATGGGGTTCGTCTTTTTTGAGAAGCATCGCGCCAATCTTATATTTGCCGGAGTCTTTGTTGTCGACTGCATGGTAAATGGTCAGCCAGCCGTATGGAGTTTCGATAGGCGTCGCACCGACCGAGGCCTTTCGGCTGTCCCACTTGTCTTTACGGGCCGGAATCCGATGCTTGGGCTCTAAGAAAGAATCGTTCTTAAATTGTAGGTCATCAACATAATCCACCAGAATGTCAGGAAATACCCTGTGGAATATCGCGTACTTGCCGTGGATCTTTTTCGGCAAAATAACGGCGCTCTTGTTAATCTCACCTGGCCGCGAAATGAGTTTGGCTTTCTTCCAGCCTTTTTCCCAATTCTTGTTCAAGAAATCTTTTTTAGAAATGGAAGTTAAGGCAATGCGCTGAGGACCCCAGCCGTTATTCGCGACATAGGTCATGTAAATCGTTTCCTCATCTTCAATGTATGTAGCCTTTGGATCTTCACAGCCGCCCCAACCGCCGCCCGAACCCCAAACATCTTGGGAAAAACCTGGGCCGACAGAAACCGCCCCTTCGAACCATTCGCGCGGGATATAAACCGGTTTTATCGAGCGTTCCGTTATCGTAATGCCGTCTTCCGTGGAGGCATAGCCTATCCTTGAAACTCCATCGGTGCCCGTCGTTCGAAAAAGGAGATGAACTTTGCCGTCGATCTTCACGGCGGCCGGATTGAAAACACCCTCAGCTTCCCAGCCGTTTTCTTTTCGAGGGGATATTATCGGATTCTTATTTGAACGCTTCAGA
The DNA here is from genome assembly GCA_964649625.1 of uncultured Candidatus Saccharibacteria bacterium. Taxonomy (GTDB): domain Bacteria; phylum Patescibacteriota; class Minisyncoccia; order Phycocordibacterales; family 2-02-FULL-43-11; genus 2-02-FULL-43-11. The sequence goes on along the minus strand of CAZYRJ010000018.1, from coordinate 11,995 downwards.
TGAAATGGCCCCCGAAGAGCCTCGCGAACAGCCTGGAGCCGCCCTAAACGCGCCGCCACTATCAGTATGGCGAGGAGAACTATTGCGACCAGGGCTATAAGGACGC
>CAZYRJ010000018.1:0-11879 GCA_964649625.1 uncultured Candidatus Saccharibacteria bacterium | reverse complement strand
ATTTATCGTCTAAACGGATGATGTCGTTCTCGTCGAAATGACCGAGCGACACCTCAAGCAAAACGAGGCTTTCCGAACCGCCGCTCAAGCGATGTTTGATCCCCCTTGGAACCCAAAATTCCTTTGGTGGCACAGCCGGTATTCTATCTTCACCTATGGTAACCTCGCCGTTGCCTCCCAAGATGCGCCAAAACTCATCGCGTTTTTCGTGAGTCTGCAAACTAGTTTCTTCACCCGCCGAAACCGTAATTATTTTCACGGTTGAAGAAACGTTGTCGACAAATTTCTCGAATCTGCCCCAAGGACGCTCTTCCCGGTATGGATTTATTTTGTTCATGAAAAGAAAAAGGACATAGACACTTTTCGCGCTTTAATTATACAGTAACAACCCCCCTTTATATAGCGCGGCCTGTGCATAAGTCATTCATGAAAAATGGCGCAATTCAAAGCGCGTTTACGCGGCGGCAACCGCGACTGGGCTCCAATGGGCGCCATTGGCAATTGCAAACCCATAAAGAAAAACCGCGCCGGTAAGAGCGCGGTTGTTATAGCCCAGTCATCCGAAGATGTTATCGCTGAGTAACGCGTAAATACGTTGTCAGCTGATCCGAGGCCAGACTGTAGCGGCCTGGCGGTATGGGAACTTGATTGAATCTCGTCCACACCGTATTCGGATTGCCGGGGTCGCCATTGGTGCCTTCGATGAAATACAATCCGGCTTTCCAGCCGATGATATTCACCGATATGAACCCTGGCGCACCTGCGGCGACCGTGTAACGGTATGTTGGGGTCCAACCGACCGGAATATCCACCCTGAGAGCGAACTTCACCTTGCCGGTGTACGTGCCGTATCCCACGGCGTAGCCGGAAATGTAGTAGCACTTGCCCGCAAAATACCGCTGAAGAGCAAGGAGACTGCCGACATCGCCGATGTTCTTCCTGAACCCCCAACCAGTAACATAGAGCTCGTCAACCGGAGTGCCCCCTCCGAAGCCGTCGCCGATCGTCACGTCGTCGCCGTCGGGACCGTGCTGATAGCCGATAGCGAGCGAACCGTTACGATAACCGTAATCGCCCATTCCGCGGAACCGGAAATCGACGATCCTCAGGATCCGCAGGTTCGACTCGGAGCTGAAAATGCCCCAATCGATCCTGGAGAGTGAAACGGGCTCATCCGATTGCCGGACAACAACAGCCAAAACCAAATGGGAGCCAGTCTGCTGGCAACCCCATTCAGCCAAGAGCGGCTTGTTCCGGAAGTAAGCGAACCGGCCGAGAGTATTCACGAAATCGCTGTATTCCAAGCGAGTCGGGATATACACGTCAGTTGGATTCTCCATATCGGGGACGAAATCGTTCCCTGTCTGGAGAGCCGTCTGGGCTTTGACTAACCACTCATTAAGCGAGCATTCGGCATTCGGCGCCAACAAGGGCACAAGCTGGGCATCCACCCCCGGCGCCAAGTAATTTCCGGTCGGCACCGAAACGTAGTTGACAGGGTAGCGGTTGACCCAAAGCGGATACGGTGGAACCGGATGGATACCGCCCATCGTCGTAATGGTCGTGCCCACGTCGCCTGGAAACCCGACATTGATTATGTTCGTGTTCGGGTTAACGATCGGATAATTCATATACCCGATCACCGTGCCCTCTGGACACGTGGCGCAGGGAAAGACGTTGACCTGATTCAAAGACGCACTCGCGAAAGAGTTCGCCGCTGGTGATGATGGAACAATGGCGCCATTTAGCGTCGGGGTCACCGTTCCGGCCGCGTAATTGCCGCCGATGATATAGGTGCCGCCGGAATACGTTCCGCCGAAGTTCACCGTGCCTCCGGCCGAGAACGTGCTGCCGCCGGTAACCGTACCGGCTGCAACCGTGCTGCCAGCCGTTACCGTGCCACCCGAGACCGATCCGTCTGCTGTAGCGGTACTACCCGCAACTGTACTGCCGGCCGCAACACTGCTTCCCGCGACTGTGCTCGAAGCGTTGACGTCGCTCTTAGCTGTCGCTGTCGGCGGTGCAAACGGCACTACCGGCAACAACTTACTCAAGTCGACCCACTGGGCACGGCCCTCGCCCATAAAGGCAAGAAAAACCGCAATTGCAACTGCTCTTATGTTCATAACCTCCTCGGTTGTTGTTTTCTGCCACTGACTTCAATTTTTATATCTGCCAATGGCAGATATTTTTTGTCAGGGCAGTTCCCCACTCATGAACTTCATGAAGTGAACTACCTATGGCCAAAGTAACATTACAGGGTCATCTATGACAATTTGATGAGCATCAATTACTGTGTTTTATTTCTTCGCTAATTTCTGGAAAAAAGTGGGGGCGGGAATCCGTAGATTCCCGCCCTGTTAGTGCACAGCACGCGAGTGCTGTTTTCCCCGCCGCGTCCTTGGCGCTAAGCGTTAAGTCGGAGATTGTTCATATGACCTGTGCATTCCAGCGTCCCGCGGAGATTACCGCTACTGGCAAACTAAGCCTACCCTCACTTAGGTCTATGTCAAGCGGCAAAGCGTATAAAATGCTCTTTGACGATCAAAGCAACTTCCGAAGAGTTTGAGGTTTCCATTAATTTGATGCGAAGCTCACGCGCCCCATCGAAGCCGCCAACGTAGGCCTTAAAATGTTTTTTCATTACGGCGAAGTTCTTTATAGTCGCTCGCGGAAGAGCTTTTTCCAAAGCTCTTCCTGCCCCGTTGGCAGATGTGCTGTCCTGCGGGGAGCGCGAGTTCATATAAGCTTTGGTGCCAGAGTTGCGACCATATAGCTTTTCAAAAAGTTTGGCGTGTTCGACCATAACCCGAAGCCTCTTTTTGACGATATCGGGCTTCGCCCAATTTCCTCTATTCTCTAATTCGCGCGAATTAGAGAATAGAAAAGGATTTCCGAAGATTGCCCGGCCGAGCATGACGCCGTCCGCACTGGTGTCCTTGGCTTTCGTTCTCGCACCCGGAATATCAATCACATCGCCGTTTCCTATTATCAAGACATCCTTCTTCAATTCATTCCGAATTTCCACTGCCCTTTTCACTCTGTCCCAATGAGCTGGCACATCGGACATTTCCTTACGGGTCCTAGCGTGAATGGTTACCGCCGCGACATCCTCGGCAAGTATTTCCGGCAGCCAACTTTCGAGTTCGTCTTTATTATAGCCAAGGCGGGTTTTGACCGAGACAGGCAACCCCTCTGCACCTTCTATGGCCGCGCGGATGATTTCCCGCGCCAACTTAGGCGTCTTTATAAGCGCTGCACCGGCGCCGCCCTTTTCGATTTTCCTGTCCGGACAGCCCATATTGATATCTATTCCGTCAAAGCCAAGCGAAGAAACATATTTCGCCGCCTCCCTCATCTTTTCGGGATTGCCAGTGAACAATTGAGCGACGATCGGCCGCTCTTTAGGTGCGAATATCAGATTCACCTTTAGAGCCAGCCTTCCCTTTTTATCGCAAAGTCCATCGGCCGAAGTGAACTCGGTCCAGGTAACGTCCGGCTTGCCGTATTTATTGATTATCAACCGAAAAGCCTCGTCGGTGACATCGGCCATCGGCGCCAGACAGAAGAACGGTTTCGGCAATTTCGCCCAAAAATTTTTGGTCTTTTTATGAGGCATGGCTACACATTATCAAAATAACCGAGCAAAAGAAAAGAGCCCTTCCGAAGAAGGGCCCGTCTGAAGCAAATCGGACTAGCAAATGTCCTTGCCGAAATGCTTTTTGTTGTGAGACTTGATCATGTGGACCAGCTCGCTGTAGCGTTCGGCCGGGACCTGCTGTTCGGCATCACAGAAGCCGTGACCGTTAGTGCCGGGAAAACCGGCTGTCGGATAACCGCCTTCGACCATAAGGAGGTCCGGGCAATACTCGAGAGCGGCTTGGGTATTCTGCAAGACGAGATTGTTCTTCATCGTCCCGGCGCTGTGCGAGGTGTCGACCGCAACCGGAGGCCAGAACTGTCGGCGAAGCGACGTGATCCAGTGGTGATTCGGCAGGAATCGCCAGGTCAAGTATTTGTCGTCATGGGCGGTGCCCCTGAGGCAAAAGATGATCTTCTGATTCGGTGCCTTTGTGGAGGCTTCCTTATCCATTTGACCATCCTCACCATAGGCGATGTTGCCCGAGAGGACGAAGCTCGCCCTGGTTACCAGATCAGCGATGGTCGTCCCTTGGCGATGGCTGTGCTTCAGCATGATCTTGAGGTCGTGCTGATGACCGAGAGCTTTCAAAAGCTTGAGATTCTCGGTACGCGCGCCGACCCAGCAGACGACTCCGCCTTTGAAACCGGACTTCTCTCTTGATTTCCGGACCAGGTCGAGATCACTCGATTCGAAGACCTCGGTGAAGACCGCCTTGAAGTCGTTCTCGGCCGCGGCTTGGAACAGCCAATCGATAGCTATGGGTCCGAACCCGCAGAAGCTCGTGGCATCCGTTCGCGGCTTGAACCAGCCTCCGCGAAGCATCGTCGCGCCCGCCTCACGGACCGTTTTGGCAATCGTGAATACGTTGCGGTCGATGGTGCATGGACCGGAGACAAGGCGGCAGGGGTGACCTTCACCAATCTCAATGCCACCGATCTTGAATCTGTGCGGCTCGGTGGAGCCATTGAAGTGGATCGAAACCTTCGAAGGCGTGACCCGACGAACTTCGCTCACCCCGTCTTCCACTCTGAATGGAAAATCGGGCACAGCGGCGCTCGTAACCTTGGGCCCGTCGAGAAGGTAGATCTCTACGACGTCCAGGTTTGTGCCCCGTGCGGTGTTTACCTTGGTGCGCAGGCCATAGCCCTTCTCGGCTTTGTTGACGACAGCCAGGACGCGGGGGTCGGTCGGCTGAATGCCGGGTTGCATCGTTACGATCATACTTTTGCGATTTGGGTTTTGTTTTCTGTTCGATTTTTGGAGAACTACTCGCTCATCTCCTACACGGAGTAGCGAAAGAAAAGAGCTCTACTTTGAGAGCCCCTTTCTTTTATCGAACTAAGTTATTTTCAATAAGAGAAACCGACTCTCAAATATTAGAGCTCCAAAAGCTAAAGAAGAAATATGAGTTTGTCTGTCGGCTTTGCATTACAATCGTATGATACACGAACAGTTGAGTTTGTCAATTATCTTTATGTCTTTATGGACTTTCTTGTGGACCCAAGGTGTCTACAAGACGAAAGTGGCGCAACTAAAGGCTAATTTATTACTACAGTGTTCACCTAATACTGATCAAAATGCAATAAAATGGCTCCCTACCACACGCTGTAGAGTGCTACGTTGTGCTCGGAACATCCTTCGCTACCCGCAAATCTTTAAAACGCGTCTTTTTAAGTTTTCATTTTACCAATCCAAACTGCACCCAACATACGTTAATTATGCGCTATAGCGCATAATTAACGTATGTTGGGTCAGGAAGTGTAAACACTGACTGTCAACCAAAAAATGACTCGGCATTCTCTCCCTCTGCGTATATTAATTTTATTTTCGGTATCTTCGGAGGGCTAGAAACGTAATGGTTATATCGACACCGATGAAATAGATCGGATAAGCAACGTTGGCAACATCGAGCCTCGTCGTCGATATTAGAGCGAGCACAGAGGCAACGATAGACATGAGCCATGCTGGCAAAGATTCACTGCGCGGCTCTTTGTATGTTTTTACTATTGTCGGAACCGTGGCGAGCAAATCAGCAACGATCGCTAACAAAAGCCCCACTAAAGGGTTCGCTGTTATTTGCCAGAGGACTATTGCTAAAAGAGCTAAAACAAAACAGAGCTTATCGATGAGCCCGTAATTTTTGTATCCGTAACCCCGAAGGCAGAGCACGGTCACGAAGGCCGTATTGAAACACAAAACCGCGGGCAAAATTATCGACCAGGAAGCACCCGCGCTCCACTGCGCGGCCACGACGATGCCCTGGAGCAATGTCCAGACAGATGAGGTTACGATATTTGGCCGCGTCGTTCCGTAGAGAATGTCGTAGACGTAAGGAACTATCGAAGCGGCCCCGATCACCCCTGAGATAATGCCGAGAATTAAGTGCCAGTCCGTCATAGAAAGATTCAAGAATCAAGATTCACGATTCAAGAATGATTTAGACTTAGAAATAAGTCCTTGGAGCAATCTATGGGCAAGTTTCATTTGTTCATCTAAAATTCGAAAATCAGTACTTGAAATGAAACCAATATCTCTACTCGCAATTAGCTGTTTTTTTAGCTCAGTAAGCGAACCCCGCGACAAGTAATAAAATTGAACTTTTTCGCTGAATCCCTGTCTGCCGAAACCTTCCGCTATATTTGAGGTTATTGATATTGCCGCACGTCTCATCTGACTGACTAATCCAAACATTTCTTCCTTGGGAAATTTCAAACCATAGACTTTCAAAACAAGTTTATGAGACTCTTGCCAAGCAAGGAGATCTGTAAACTTTTTGATTTTTTGCGTTATTCCTGAATCTTGAATCATAAATCCTGAATCATTACTTCCGGATCGTCTCTATCTCCTCCGGCGTAAAGACTATCTTCGTGCCCGGCTGCGCCTCCCCGCCCAATATTTTATCGGCGATCATCGTCTCCACTTTATCCTGAATGGCACGATTCATTGGCCGCGCGCCGAAAGTCGGGTCTGTTCCCTTTTCAACGAGAGCGTTTATCAGCTCGGGAGTAATGGCGATCTCCAGGCCTTTGTCGGCCAAGCTCTTGCTGAATTTCTTTATCATCAGCTCGGCGATTCTAGTGAGTTCGCTTCGGCCGAGCGGATGAAAGACGATCACGCCGTCAAAGCGGTTTAGCAATTCAGGTTTGAAAATGCCCTGCTTAATTATGCCGTCTATTATTACGTCCTTATTGAGCGCGGCCGAGCCACCCTGTTTGACCATTTGCCAGATCACATCACTTCCGGCATTCGATGTGGCGATGATGATTAAATTTCTGGCGCTGACTTTCCGGCCGGCCATATCAGAGAACATGCCCTCATCAAGAACCTGGAGAAAAAGATCCAAAACATCCTTGGAAGTTTTTTCGAACTCATCGAGAAGCAAAACGCCGTAAGGCTTATCTCTTAAAGCTGAGGTCAAAACGCCGGGCTTTCCTAGGTCAAAGTTGCCGATCAACCGTTCCAAGGCATCCATTGTTCGGTATTCCGACATATCGAGACGGATGATGGCGCTCTCCCCGCCAAAGAACGAATCGGCCAGAGCTTTCGTCGTCTCGGTCTTGCCGACACCGGTCGGACCCAAGAATAAGAACGAACCCATGGGCCTTTTCGGATTGGTTATCCCCGCGCGGGCCCGTCTCATTGCGGAAGCAATCGCCTTTACGCCTTCTTGCTGTCCGACGATCCTTTCGGAGAGAATCTTTTCCAAATTTAATAGAGTTTTAGTATCAGCACTGCCCGACGTCGCTTCGCGAGGTATGCCCGTCTTCACCTCGACCAATTTCATTATGTCTTCCCGTGTTACCACCTTGGTATTCAGACTTTTCGCGTTGGTCGCCGCTTCTATAAGCAAGTCGGCCGCCTTGTCTTCTAGGTCACTGCCGAAGAAATACCGCTCGGCGCTTACCGCCGCCTCGTTCAAAGCCTGATACAAAAAAGTAACACCGGTTCTCCCTTCGATCGTCAGAGCTTCGTTCTTCAAATAATCGACTACCGCGTTGCCGCCGACGCTCTTGAGAAGGAGCTTCTCGAAGTGCCTCATTATCGCCTGTTTACCCTCGATGGCCGCGTGAAAACTGCCGGTGCTCGCCGTAGCGATCAAATGGATCGAAGGCGAGGCGAGATACATATCGAGAAAACTCATCACGTCGGAACCGAGCTCCGCGGCCGCAGCAATGAACGCCGGAAAATCCTTAATTACCAAAATAATATTGCCAGCCTTTATGGCTTCGGCAAAAGCATTGCCCAACTTTACATCGAAGGTGGCCTTGTCTTTCGCCGCCGAGATCATGGCCTCGTGATTCAGTACATAAATGACCTTGTGCTCCAGATTCGGCATAGCCCTGCCATCACCTATCATAAGCCCCAATCCGGCGATGATACCCATCGCCTCTTCGTCCGTATCGCCGACAATAATGGCGTTGGCACCGCTTATCCTCTCGAGAACTTTTTCAAGCTCTTCCACTTCTTTTTTTCGCACAGTGAGAACGTTGGGCGCATCGAGATAATACGGCGTCTCGCCGATATGCATGGCGTATTTCCAAAGGGTCGGCGTCTCGCCGTATGACCAGTCCTTGCCGATGCCCGGAATGCGGCCCAGAGCGTCCTTGCTCCACCAACGCTTGTGTCTTCGAACCAGATTGAAAATGTGTTCGGCCCAACCAATCGCACCGACAAAATCATCGGTCGTGACTTTTCTCGATGAGAGAAAAATATTGAACTCTTTGTCTGCGGCAACGACAGCCTTGGCTAGCTTATGAAACGTAACCGTGCCGCTTTTATCATCGACATCGATATCACCAAGAGATATGAGCCCTTTTCGATCATTTAGAAACGCCGCCGTTTCTTTGAGACCGATGCCGAGACGGTAAAAAGCAGTCTGGCCAACATGGGTCATGGCGATCGCTCGGACCGGATCCATCTCCGGCGACTGTAAGATGAGCGACGCCGCCTCGAAACTACAGCCCATTTGGCTGGTATTCTTTTCCGTCGAGATCGATTCCAAATCAAGGTAAGCGTACGAGCGATAGAACGCCGCGGCGGCCTGAAAAATGAGTTCGAGCGGAAGGGCAATGAAAAACAAGCCGTAAATGAAAGGCGTAACCGGCGCCAGGTTATTGACGAGAGTGGCCGCAATGACACCCGCTTGTCCCTCGACGATCGCCAACTTGCCTAAAATGAAGATGATGAGGACCGGCACGGATAATAGAAAGGCGCTGAAATGAACGACTATGGCCAACCATCTGCCGACGTTCATCTTAAATACCCTATCGATGAAAACGGCCGGCCAGAATGGAGTAGCTGTGGTTTTTAGATCGAATATTTTCATCCTGGAAAAACACCAGTGATAAAGAAGCTGATGCCGTACAAAAAGGAGACAACGACCAGAAAAGGCAGGAAAAGCCATCCGAGGAAAACAACGATGAAAAGAAAAGTGCCGACGATAAAAGTAACGAGCCCGATCATTATGGTGATAGTCCTGATGCCAAAACCGACGAACCTCATCAGAATGTTAATGATGAGATTGCTGAAGAACGTCGGGTGACGGACGCTTTCATCTTTTGATAACCGCTTCCACGGTGAGAATAACGATTTCAATAGCGCGTCCACCGAAAAAAAGTGGAAAACGAACCAAAGCAAGTTATCACTGACGCGCTCGAAATCGCGCAGTGCCGTCGTGTAGTGCCAAACAAAATATGTAGGTATTATTGCAACCAGTTTTGCAATGCCCATATTCGTTCAATTATATGATGCTCAGCTTTAAGTTACTAGAGCCGCTATTTCCTCTTCAAAAAAACTTTGCTGCCAAAACGCAAATCTAGATATTCGATGGGCTTTTTTTTGGGTTCCTTGGCGAGCGATTCGTAAACCGTGGCCAACCGCGAGGCCACCGCCTCGGGATCGTCATCGAACCTGACCCGTATCTCCGCGCCATCGGAAAGCACAACATAAACATCACTGCCGTAATCTGACACAGACACCACCTTTAGGCCGGCGGTTTCGAAAACCTTGATGAATTTATTGTAGACGCTCAATTTATCAGGGCTTAACGCAACTTTTTGGATCTCAGGCTGTTCGTCAGTCTTGAATAGGACAAGAGTACTGCTTGCCATTTCCCCGATGGCTTCCTTAAAAGCCAGCCCTTCAATATCAATATAAAGGCAGCCCCTGGAGACGCGCTTTGAGCACCAGAGGCCGGCCGCTTCCCGCTCTTTCACCTCGACCACAAGTTCAGTGATCGTATTGAATCTGGTGCGGACAAGACCGATCTCAGGAAACGCTTTCTTTATCGCGGCCGCGAGATCCAGCTGATCAAGAAATATAAAATTATTCTTTGGAATAACGCCGAACTTGGGATTGCTTATTTCGTCCTCGACCAAACTGCCGATGAACGACGCTCTTTCCGGCTCGGCGGCCACAACCTTCACGTTCTTAATCGCAATAGAATCGCTGTTCAGCATAAAAATCGCGGCGAGTAAGACCACAAACAGGATTCCGCCGGCAAAAAGCGCTTTTCGCAAAACGACTTTGCGCCGCTTTTTGCGAAGCCTAGGAGAAGATAGTAAACGCTTTCGCCGAAGCATGGAGGATAGAAAATATCTAATTACTAATTGACCGAATTAATCTAAACAATGACCAAGCACCTATACCAAACTGCAATTTTTTGACATTGGAATTTGGGATTTTTTAGAAATTAGATCAATTCAACACGCCAATGTGAAAAAATCTACTTTATCACCTCAATATTCATATATTTTTTGAGAACATCCGGTATTTTGACACTGCCATCTTCCTGCTGATAGTTCTCCATTATCGCGACGAGCATACGGCCGATGGCAACCACTGTTGCATCGTTCATATGGACGAATTCCAACTTGCCGTTCGCCCGTTTGACTCTCGCGTTGAGCCGGCGCGACTGGAAAGATCCGGTGAGGTCTGAGCTGTGGGTCTCGCGGTATTTGGCTTCTCCTGGCATCCAAACCTCCATGTCGATCTGTCGATAATCTGGGAAACCCATATCACCCGAGCAAACCAACACGACCTGATAAGGCAATTTTAGAGATTGAAGAAGATCCTCCTGAATGGCGACCAAAAAATCCTGTTCCTGAAGAGATTGCTCTGGCAACCCGAACGATTCCATTTCTAATTTGTCGAATTGATGCTGCCTGATTATGCCTTTGGTGTCTTTCCCGTAGGAACCGGCCTCTCGTCTGAAAGCCGTCGAATAACCAGCCAGTCGGATCGGCAGATCCTTCTCCTCGATAACCTTATCCATATAGACTGGGCCGAGAGTATGCTCGGCACTCCCGATCAGCATCAGATCGTCGTTCGGAAACATGTAGTGATCTTCGGGCGTCAAAAATCTGGCCATGCGATTTTGAACAGCCGGCTTAACAAAGACCGGCGGAATAACTGGAATGAACGCGTCGACCTTGATATTAAGATTGGCAACTTTAGCTATCTCTTCGAGTTTCTCCTTACTGGTCAATATTCCGAGACAAAAATTAATGAGTGCGAACTGGAGCATGGCGGCCCCGCCCTTGAGATAGACGAACCTCGAACCGGACACCACGCCAGCTGTTTCGGTATCAATGATGCCGAGTGCCATGCCGAGTTCGGAATGCCCTTTGGGTTCAAACGAGAAGGCGGGCTTCTCACCCCACTGACGGATGACTTTATTGCCCGATTCATCTTTAGCGATTGGGGTATCCGGCGACGGGACATTGGGCACCTTCAAAAGAAGTGACATGTATTTCTTGTCGATCTCGGCAAATTGTTTTTCGAGTTCCTCCGCTTCGGCCTTGAGTTTTTTGCCCGCTTCTATGTCGCGCGCTTTGGCAACTTCGTTGCGCTTTTGATTGTTTTCGTCAAGCTTGGTCCGCATTGCTTTGCGCTCGTCGGCGAACATCAAAAGGAGGTCCAGGTCAACATCGCGGTTCTTATTCTTTACCGCCTCCTTGACCAGGTCTTTATTCTCTCGAATGAATTTGATATCAAGCATACAAAATAGCGTTTAGCTTAAAGCGTATAGCACTTATTATAAAACAAATTCATCAATAAAAAAAGCGAACTGCTGGGGTTCGCCGTATTTTTTTATAGAGAAGCTGGAGAAGTGTGAACTCCCCACCACTGTACAGTTTCCACCAAAGTAAGAATCTTCCCACACGCTGGGCACTTTCGCTCTCTAGGTATTGGAGGACCCTTGTTCTTCTCACGGGCTCTCAAAGTTTCCATGAGT
>CAZYRJ010000017.1:15055-23463 GCA_964649625.1 uncultured Candidatus Saccharibacteria bacterium | reverse complement strand
CATGGTGAGCCTGCATGGATTTGATTATCTCATCGCTCACTCCGAATTTTTGCAAAATCCTCCTGCCAATCTCGACGTGAGTACCCTGAACTACGTGGTCGACGGCCTTACCGATATCGAGGAGCAGGGCTCCCGCCTTGGCGGTCGCCACATTAGCCCCCAACTCCTCGGCGAGCATGCCGGCGATATGGCCCATTTCAACCGAGTGCTGTAAAACATTCTGGCCGTAGCTCGTCCTGAAATGCAGTCGGCCGAGAATGGCGATCACGCGCTGATCCAAGTTCAGCACGCCGCACTCGTAAGCAGCCTGTTGGCCTTTTTCTTTGATGATCTTGTTAATTTCCTGAGTGGCCTTCTCGACTGCGCCTTCGATCTTGGCTGGCTGAATACGACCGTCTAAAATAAGATTTTCCAACGCAACTCGGGCGATCTGACGACGAACCGGGTCGAAAGACGAAATAGTGATCGAACCGGGTGTGTCGTCGACGATGATCTCGACTCCCGTAGCTCGCTCGAAAGCCTTGATATTACGGCCTTCTTTGCCGATTATTTTACCTTTAAGATCGTCATTGGGAATATTTACAGAGGTCGTCAGGATATCCGGCGAAACAGAATTACCAAGGCGTTGGATAGCAGTTGTCAAAATATCCTGGGCCTTCTTCTCCAGACGTTCTTCGCCGCTTCTCTCCAATTTGGCCATCCGGGCCAGAATGTCGTCCTCGTATTTTTTTTCCAGTACGGCATAAAGCTGTAGTTTGGCCTCGTCTTCGGATAAGCGCGCGATCTTTTCGATTTCGGCCTGCTTATCCTTTTCCATCTGATCAACTTTTTCTTTGATCTTCTTTACTTCCGCGATCTTTGATTTGACCTCTTCTACCTGTTTATCGACGTCCTGCTGCCTTCGATCAACAAGGTCTTCTTTCTTTATGAGTCGCTCTTCGGTCTTCTTTACGTTCTCTTCTTTTTCCTTTATCTCGAGCCTGGCTTCTTTGAGGGTGGTGGCGGCTTGGTTCTCAGCGTTAAGAAGGATCTTTTTTGCTTCTTCTTGAGCTTTGACCATGAACTCTTTGATTTCGAGTTCCATGGAACCTCTTTTACCCAACGCGATGATGAGGCGCAGATAATAACCAAGCGCCACGCCAGCTACCACTGCCGCTCCGAGCAAAAGAAATACAACTTTTAATGACATAGCGAAACTAACTTCGCTCTTTTATACATTTATTTCTCTTGAGAAAGTTTTTTTGTTTGTTGGAAAAGGAAATGTCCAAGTTGCAAGCAACCGTGTCTCGTTCGATGAGAAATGAATTGTAGGAAAGAAACGAAATCATGTTTAATATATTAATGACTGAATCGTACAATATCTTCATATCTCTTGCAAATGAAAACGCCTCTGGCGTCTTTACAAAGCCCTATTTCTATGGCCGAATTATTGAATTACGGGCTTAACCAAGGACTTTATCGACGATGCCGTATTTCTTGGCTTCTGCCGCATCCATATAGTAATCACGTTCGACATCCCTCTCAATGGTCGCCATGGTCTGACCGCTATTATCAGCCAATATTTTGTTGAGTTTCATCTTGATTTTGATGATCTGCTTGGCCGTAATCTCAATATCGGTCGCTTGGCCCTGAGCACCACCCAAAGGCTGATGGATCATTATCTCCGAGTTGGGCAGGGCATAGCGCTTACCTTTCTTACCGGCCGACAGAAGAACGGCGGCGCCTGAGGCGGCCATACCTACGCAAACAGTTGAAACGTCGTTCTTTACATGATTCATGGTATCAAGAATGGCCATAGCGGCCGAGACAGAACCCCCCGGGGAATTGATGTAAAGCGAGATATCCTTCTTGGGGTCCTCCGACTGAAGGAAAAGAAGCTGGGCAATAACGATGTTGGCCGTATCGTCATCAATCGGCCCGCCGAGGAAAATAATGTTCTCCTTTAAGAGGCGAGAGTAGATATCGTAAGCGCGCTCGCCAAACTGAGACTTTTCAATAACCGTTGGAATCAAGTTCATGGCAATTTATTTTTGATGATTAATAAAGAGATTTCCCCGCCCATAGCGAACCGACATTAGGAGGTTCTGCTACTGGGTCAATAACCGCGGGTATTAGATTCATAGTGATGTTTTATTGGTAACCTGACTTACAACGTCCGAAGTATACCAACGGTTTCGTGTTCCATGAATTTGACAAGTGCCGTTTTTTGCGCAATAATGATTAACGGCTCGTTTTTTTATGAAAAAAATGTTCTCGTACTTGTTCCTCGCGGTGACAATCCTGTTCGCCAGTGGATGGGTCAGCTGCGCTGTCTATCCCGACTGCGGACCTGGCTACTGGGCGCCGCCTTACCACCACCATTGGCACGGCCCGCCGCATTACTACTACTAATCACTACCGTTAAACGCCCTTTCGAGGGCGATTTTTATTTCAAACTTTGCTTGACAGCTTGTCCAGTAATTTTTCCGGTTTCAATTTTCCTGTAATTGAATAGCTCCTTTTGTTAGTTTTATTTGAGGGAAACAAAACATCGGAGATCGATATGAAACGAATCAAATGGTTCCTTCTCACAGGAGCACTGCTCCTATTTGCCAACACTGCCAGTTTCGCCAGCGTCCATTTCGGCGGCGGCGTTAGCGTCGACTTCGGGTTCGGCGGAGGCCACGGATGCGGCCCGCCAGTCCGAGGCCATTACGGCGCTCACTACCGCGGCGGCTATAGAGGTCATCACGGCTATTATCGGGGCTATAGCGGCTATCGCCACAGCGGTTATGCCTATGGCGGCTATCGCCACAGCGGTTACCGCGGAGGCTACGGCTACGCTCGCCCTTACTACGGTCCGCGTTATTACGTACCGTACGGCCCCAGGTACCCAGTTGCCTATGTCTCGCCCTACCGCGGAGCAGTGCTCTATTCGGTTCCGCCATACCCGGAACACCATTATCTACAGACGGGCCGCCCCTGGGTGCGGTGGTAAGTAATTGGTAAGTAATCAATGCCGAGCACACCTCGGCTTTTTTGTTGCTCATATTGTTCTCACGAATATTGTTGAAAATATTTTGGAGCGGCAGTGTACAGCCGCAGGAGAATCCAATCAATGAAAAAAATCATGTTCCTTTCGGCGTTACTCATAGTAGTAACGACAACATCAACAGCGAACGCCAGCGGCTTTCTATTCGGCGCGATCATGGAGTCAAAGCTCGGTATGGGCAGGGGGGCAGGTGGCTTTCCTTATCAAGGGCCATACGTGAACAGCTTCCCGGGCATTAAAACTCTTCTAACCGGGCCAGGTTATACCGAGCCGATCACCAAAAAGATCGTACCGCGGAGTAAAATGGTGCAAAAGAACGTCAAAATTCGCTAAACCGGGCAACCGGTTTTTTGTTGCTTTCAAACGTTTATTTCTCTAAGCTAGTGCCATGAAGGTACACCGATTTTATTTAGCCGAGCCTTTAATTACGAAAGTCGGTCAGCCTGTGGAGATCAGGGACTCGAGGTTGGTCCATCAATGGCATCAGGTTCTTCGGCTGCAAGCCGGGGAAAGGCTAGTCTTAATTGACGGTTCCGGCTTTGACTACCCCGCTCAAATAATCAAAATTAAAAAAACCCAAGCAACGGTGATGATAACGGGCAAGGAAAAAAATTCTGCCGAACCGAAAAGGGGAGTGACGCTTTTCCAATCAATCATCAAGAAGGACAATTTTGAATGGATAGTGCAGAAGGGAACCGAGCTCGGCGTCTCCAAATTCGTGCCAATCATCTCCGAGCGAAGCGAAAAAAAATCTTTAAATATGGAAAGGCTTCTGGTTATCGCTATGGAAGCGGTCGAGCAATCAGGCCGGTCTAAATTGCCGATCATTGACGAACCGATACATTTTGCGCGGGCGGTCGAGCTCTCCGGCCCCGACTCGGTTGTTTTCGACGCTTCCGGTTCCCCGTTTTCAACTTTTAACTTAAAACTTTCAACTTACAACTTATTCATCGGTCCGGAAGGCGGCTGGTCAGAAAAAGAACTCGAAATTTTCAAAAACCATAAAGTCGCCGTGGTTTCTCTAGGCCTTGCCACCTTGAGAGCGGAAACCGCAGCAATTGCCGCTATTTCTCTGATATCTCTCCAATAACAAAGGCCCCGGGATTGAACCGAGCCCTTTTAGCCAACAACTAAGGCAGTCGTCTAAACAGCATAGCAACAGAAAACAGAAGGGCATCTTCTGCATTTTCCTATGCAGAAGATGCCCTTCTGTTTTCGCAACTGGCCAAAAAGGAAATTAAAGATGGGGTTTATCGTACTTCATTTTGCCGAAAAAATTCGCAGGGATAACGCGATCCTCATGATAAATGTTGGTCTCCGAAACAACTTCAGCCTCGCTGAAAAATTTCCCATACTGCCCCTCACCTACGACAATTCTCTGACCGAAATCTTTTTGCACCGCCAACATAAACACGTCTTTAACGCTACCGTAGAACTCATAATGGGTGAATAAGGAACAGTCCGAAATATTTATGCCCAGATCTTCCTCAATCTCTCTTTTCAACGCGTATCGTGCCCAAATTCAAATATATTCCGGCCAATGCCTTCCCCTTTAAGGGAGAACTCACGATTTATGGGGAAAATAAGGTCTCGGTCGTGAATTTGAATAGGGAATACCTTACCGGTGTGATAATAGAGGACCGGACCATCCACAACATGATGCGCATGATCTTCGAGCTCTCCTGGCAATCCAAAGCAGTGGATTAATAAGGCAAAAAACATTCCTCTGTTCCACTCCCATAACCTTCTGCGTCCAAAACGGTGAGAATTGACGCTGTAACCTTTATTATTAAAAAAAGCAGCAAGACGATCTTGCTACTTTTGTGCGCTCTAATTTAGTCTTGGGCACTTTGAATCCTCATCGCGCACTTGAGGCAGTTGCTCACGTGAGCTTGGATTTCATCCTGCGACCGCCACCAAATCCACCTGTGCCCACCGACATGACCCGTTACCGAATCATCTTCCTCGTATTGGAAGAAGGGGTGTGTTGGGAAAGCGTCGCGTCTTATGTAATGCACGTATCCTTCGATCTCCTCATCGTTTAAACAAACGCGTGTCGGTGGAACATCGGAAGCTTCCGCCTCGGCGCCAGCGGCTAATTGTACGTGGTTGGTCCCAGTGATTTTTGAACGTATGTTGGGTTGCATAAAGAGCTACAAATCGGAACGAATAAACCGGTTAGATTATTCACAATAATACACACATTTACTAATCTGTCAAATTTGGGGAATCTCGCAATTTCTGCTATCATCACCAAGTTATTAAATAGTTTGAGTCCTCGGATAGGTAGCTTTCATCCGCCAGAAGCCGATGAAACCTAAAATTCGAGGATTCTCCAATAGATGAAAACAAAAGAATACTCCTTGGAGGTTGGCGGCAAAACCTTGACGGTTCAATTTACCGACCTCGCTGAACAGGCGAGCGGCTCGGTCATTATGCGCTACGGCAATACGGTCGTCCTCGTGACTGCGGTTATCGGCAGAGAACGTGACGGCATAGATTATTTCCCGCTCACCGTGGATTACGAAGAGCGTTTTTACGCCGGCGGCAAAATTCAAGGGAGCCGGTTCGTGAGAAGGGAGGGCAGACCCTCGGATGAAGCGGTGCTCTCAGGCCGTATCGTTGACCGTACAATCAGACCGCTTTTCGATTCTCATATGCGCAATGAGGTCCAGGTCATCGCAACAGTGCTCTCGATCGGTGAAGACGATCCGGACATTCTCGGCGTCGTCGGAGCGTCGCTCGCTTTGGCTACGTCGGAAATTCCCTGGGATGGGCCGGTTTCGGCTATCCGCATCGGCAAGATCGTCGGTCTGAACGAATTTATCCTTAGCCCGACCTATTCGACCCGTGACGGCGCCGACTATGAATTCGACCTGGTCGCCTGCGGCAAGGACGGCAACATCAACATGATAGAAGTTGGCGGCAAAGAAGTTGCCGAAGACACGGTCAACGCCGCCCTCAAAAAAGCCAGCGAAGAAATAGAAAAGATCCAGGCCTTCCAGAATAAGATCATCAAAGAGCTCGGCAAGGCCAAAAGAGAAATCGCCAAAGCCGAAACTCCGGAAGAGGTCAAAAAACTTTTTACGGAAAAGATCGAACCGAAGCTCACAGAAGTGCTCTTCGGAGGCCCGGGTTCCGACGGCATTCACGGCCTCAAGGACGAATGGATGGCCGCGGTCAAGGAAGCTCTGCCGGACCTCGATAAAAATATTTCAGGTGATTACTTCGAAGAAAATATCAACAAGGCTCTGCATGATGAAGCCATAAACAATGACAGGAGACCGGACGGACGCGGTTTTGACGACGTTCGACCGCTTTTCGCCAAGGCCGGCGGCATTTCTCCGATCCTACACGGCACGGGTATTTTCTACCGCGGCGCCACCCATATCCTCTCGGCTCTCACCTTGGGCGGCCCGGGCGACGCGCAACTCGTCGAAGGCATGGAATACCAGACCAAAAAGCGCTTCATGCATCACTACAACTTCCCGCCGTTTTCAACCGGAGAAACCGGCAGACTGGGCGGCATGAATCGACGTCAGATCGGACACGGCGCTCTGGCCGAAAAAGCCCTGTTACCGATATTACCAACCAAAGAATCTTTCCCTTATACCATCCGCATAGTCTCCGAAGCTCTGTCTTCCAACGGCTCGACCTCGATGGGCAGTGTTTGCGGCTCAACCCTCGCTCTCATGGACGCCGGTGTTCCAATCAGCGCGCCAGTCGCCGGAATCGCCTCGGGTCTTATGATGCGCGACGCCAAGCACTATAAAGTTTTGACCGACATCCAGGGACCGGAAGATCATCACGGCGATATGGATTTCAAAGTGGCTGGCACCAGGAAGGGAGTCACCGCCATTCAAATGGACGTTAAAGTCGGCGGCATCCCGTTGCCGATTCTTGCCGAAGCGTTCGAGAAAGCCAAAAGCGCCCGCGAAAGAATACTCGATGTCATTGAAAAAGAGATCAGCAAACCCCGTGCCGATATTTCTCCGAACGCTCCAAAGATCATCGCCATCAAAATCAAGCCGGACCAGATCGGTCTAATTATCGGCACGGGCGGCAAGACCATCAATTCTATCCGCGACGAAACGGGAGTTGACGGCATCGACATCGAAGACGACGGCACGGTATTTATTACCGGGAAGAACGGCACGGCCGATAAGGCCAAAGCCATCATCGAAAGCATGACCAAGGAATACAAGCCGGGCGAGAAATATGTCGGCGAGGTCGTGCGTGTCACCGATTTCGGTGCCTTCGTTGAGATCGGACCGAATGCCGAAGGCTTGGTGCACGTCTCCGAGATAGCGCCCTTCAGAGTCGAAGACGTCCGCGATGTTTTGAAGGAAGGCGACGTTGTCCCAGTAGTCGTCATCAACGTCGATGAGACCGGCCGCATCAAACTTTCCATCAAGCAAGCCGATGCCGATTATGCAAAAAAGAAGGCGCCGGATGCCGAAGGCAAGCCCCGCTCCCCAAGACCGCCCAGATTCGATCACAGGAATAGGCACTAAATTCAAGAACACAGCCATGTATGAAAGCCGCCGATTCGCTCTCGAATCGGCGGCATGCTTTTGAAAAGGACTGCTTCAATTTTGGGCTTCCCCAGTCATCACGTTACCATCTGTTTCCGCTTGCAATTGGCACGTAGGACATAGGGAGCCTAGGGGAAGGTTCAGCTCTTTATAGCTTTTGCACTCTGTGCCGCATTTACTGCAACGACGTGAAATGTAACACGCATACTCATATGCCCTCTTTGACCTTTCAAACGCGAGCTCTTCGGGGCAAACCATTTCAGCCATTACCACGATCGATTCTATAGACATGGCAATTACCGATAACGGCATTGCAGGTTGGCTTAACGTTTGCTGCAATAGTTTCACCTTTTCAAGAAGTCTTTGCCGGGCGAACTTGCGATTTTTGCGTTCATAACCGCTGCTTAAATTACATATAAAATATAAAATCGTCAACTCAGCGCGAAGCGCCCGATTGTTTGCTAAAATAGCTGAACATTCATGGACGACAACGAACCGATAAAACCGCCGAATCCCGAGGAATCATCACCCCTTTTCACCCCGCCGAAAAAAGACGGGGATGTCGCACCGATCCACACCTATAAAACGGACGTGGCCGAGTACATCAAAAAAGAGGGTAAAACCATGGCAGATATCGCCATCGCTGAAACACAAAGAACGACCGGGGTGTTGAGACAGGAGGCCGATGCGCCGGATCAGTTCAAAAGAAAATTGATAATGGCCGGCACCGCCGGTATTCTGCTCTTTCTCTCCGCACTCTCGCTTTGGTTCGTTTTCTTCCGTAATTTGAGCGAAAGTGCGTCGCCCTATGTCAATTCGGCCGGAGTCGCCATGCCCATGTT
>CAZYRJ010000017.1:0-15029 GCA_964649625.1 uncultured Candidatus Saccharibacteria bacterium | reverse complement strand
GCCAAATGAACGGAGAAACGGCGCTCAATAGGATAACAATGACGCTAAAGGAAAACGAAGCCTTTCTGGTTACCTACATCGAAGCAGGCGACAAGGAAGGCAATGATTCGCCGGTCAAAGCCAAAGATTTTTTCGGCAAAGTGGACATTTATCCTCCGGGCGATCTCTTGCGGACACTAAAAGACCAATTTGCTCTAGGCTCTATCGCCGGCAAAGCCCGTTTTATCGTCCTAAAGACCGGCTACCGTCCCGGTACCGTGGCCTCGATGTTCGCCTGGGAAAAGACCATGGAGAATGACCTCAGGGAACTTTTGGATTTGCCGATACCGAACATGGTGAGGCCGCCTCTGGCAACAGGCACGCCTCAAGCCCGCTACATTTTTACCGACTCGGTCGTGGAAGGGAGAGATGCCAGAGTTCTGAGGGACTATTCCGGCAACATTATTTTGCTCTACCTTTACGCGGACATGGAGACCGTTCTCATCGCCGGTCATCAGAACGCCGCCAGGATTGTGCCTGACAAACTGCTGCAATCCAAGCGTTAATAGGCTGGCTATGGTCATATTAATGGGATTTGGTATCATTTAAGTGTAGAACCCCGTTAGTGATTCGAAGGTTATGGGTTTTACGTCGTGAGAAAGATTGTGTAATGTACTCAGGTATCCAACGAACGGAAACGTCTCAGCAGGAAACGACAGATTCAAAAGAGATTATTAATTTCATGATGGGTAATGCCCCATACGGGCGTTTCCTATCTCTAACGGGGATGGACAAGGAAAAACTGATCACATATAAGAAAAAACTAGAAGCTGAGCTTGCCTTGGTTGAAAAAGAACTGAAAACTATTGGCCGCAAGAACCCTGATAATCCGGCGGATTGGGAAGCCGTCCCGGAAAAAATGGATATTCTGGCCGCGGATGATAATGAAGTGGCTGACAGTATCGAATCATACGAGGAAAACACCGGCATTTTGAAACAGCTCGAGATCCGATACAACGAACTGAAAAGAGCTTTGGAAAGAATAGAAGCGGGCACGTTCGGCATCTGCGAAATCGGAAAGGAAAACATCGAGGACGAAAAGCTAGAGGCCAACCCCGCTTCAATGACGTGCAAGAAGCACATGCAGAGCGTTTAGCGGTTAGGGTCAAGCGTCGAATTCATATTCAATTTATACAGAATTATTTTTTGTAAACGCTTTACGCTTAACACTTAACGCTTTGCAAGATGGCATTCGCTAAAACCTTTAGTGCTCAGCCTGTCCTCCTCAGAGCCGGCATCGTTGATGTCGAAATCGACATTTCGAAGGGTTTGAACGCTTTTACCGTGGTCGGCCTGCCGGATAAAGCCGTCGAGGAATCCCGTGACAGGGTAGGGGCAGCTATAAAAAATAGCGGCTTTGTCTCTCCCAAGCAGAAAAATCAAAAGACAGTGGTTGCCTTAGCCCCGGCCGACATCAAAAAAGAGGGACCGGTGTTCGACTTGGCTATCGCTCTTTCGTATCTCTTGGCATCCGGCGAGATTGGATTCGACCCGAAGCATAAACTTTTCCTGGGCGAATTGTCGCTCGACGGGCAATTACGGCCCATCACCGGTACTTTGCCCATTATCGTGGAGGCGAAGAAAAAAAATTTTAAGGAAATTTTTCTACCCAAAGGCAACGCCGAAGAGGCCGCTCTTATCGATGGGGTCTCCATTTATGGCGCCGATAGCTTGGTAGAAGTCATCGAACATTTAAAATCCGAAAGGGCAAAACCGGAAGAAGGCCGGAAATTGAAACTCCTCACGGCCCAGCAAAAAACTCAAGTAAACGTCAATTTTGAAAACACCCTCGACTTCAGTGATGTTAAAGGCCAGAGAGGCCCGAAACGTGCTCTTGAAATAGCGGCCTCAGGCGGTCATAACATCGCTCTTTGGGGTCCGGCCGGAACAGGAAAGACCTTGCTCGCCAAAGCCTTCGGCGGAATCCTGCCGCCACTGTCAATGGAGGAAATTTTGGAAGTAACCGGTATCCATTCGGTCGCCGGATTGCTGAAGGGTAATTTGATAACGACTCCGCCTCTCCGAAATCCGCACCATACCGCATCCTACGTTTCTATAGTTGGCGGGGGACAGATACCAAAGCCCGGCGAAGCGACCCTGGCTCATCGCGGAGTATTATTTTTGGACGAGTTTCCGGAATTCGACAGGCGCGTCATCGACACTTTGCGCGAACCGCTAGAGGAAAGGGTGGTGCGGGTTACCCGCGCCAAAGGTTCGGCCGAATTTCCGGCGAATTTTATCTTGGTCGCCGCACTCAACCCGTGCCCCTGCGGCAATTGGGGAGTGAAGAACAGGAAATGCACGTGCCTCCCCATCGCCATCGAGCGCTACAAGCGAAAACTTTCCGGTCCGATAGTCGACCGTGTCGATCTTTGGAGTGAAGTGTCTGTTGTCGAACATGCCTCTCTCGGCAACGACACCAAAGAAGGGGAAACGAGCGAGCAAATCAGAAATCGCGTAATAAAGGCCCGCGCGCTCCAAAGAGAGCGATTCAATAAATTGAAGTTGCCGTATAAAACGAACAGCGAACTTTCGGCGAGGGATATCAATAAGGTCATCAAACTTGAACCCGAGGTCAAAGCCGAACTCGACCAGGCCGCTGCCCGCCTCAACATTTCAGCCCGTGCCTATCACAAGCTCATGAAAATTGCCCGGACCATTGCCGATCTCTTCGGTTCGGAACAGATCGAACTCGAGCATTTGCATGAAGCCATGCAGTTTAGGGAGAGAAAGTTGGAATATAAGTAAATTCAGCTCAAATTCATTTTGATGTGTAAAATGTGGGGCTGGCGCTCATGTCATACTGAGTAGCCTAGCCAGTTCCCGGTCGCGGTACTCGGTTCGGCCCGATTAAGCGGCGCTTCTCGTGGTCATCTTCTGACCAGATGAATTCCTGGCGAATGTTCGGCTGCACAATGGGTATAGTAACTGAACCACATATTAAACCGGCCCTGATCATAGCGGGGCCGGGACTGTTGCCGTAACCTAAAAAATAACCAGCCGGGGCTGGTTATTAAAAGTGAACGTCTAGCGTCTGCCGGTTTGAACACCGAAGCGTTGCTCCAGATTGAGCAGGATGCCGAGAGCTGCGACGTTCGATTTTAGTCTGACAGTCTGACCTTTGACGGCCGGCACTTTGGCGAATTCCCCTTGTTGCTCGGCATGGTCCACCATGAGTCGGACGACCTCGCGGTGATAGCCGCGGCTTTTGGCCATTTTCTTGAACTGTTCTCTTTTCATACATACCTCGCAATCGGACTACCTGCAGATTATCACATTAGGGGCAAAGAAACGACTTTCAGTCTCCCCCAAGGGCTTGCCTAACGCCTGCTCCTGTGTAATATGAATGCAGACCTAGGACAACTACTGTATGCCAGTCTCCGGTCGGCCCTGAGGGGACGGCGCTTGCTACGGTATTTCATACCGAGCAATTCCTGGCAAGCTCCAGTCATGAATGGAGATAGTAAGTGGAGCACACCGGCGACCAAGAGTCGCCGGTTTCCTGTTGGAATGGATACAATCCCATATGAGCAAACCCCACGCCACGGCCCTGGCTTATTGTGGACGTCCAAAAAAAGGAAAACGAAAGGCCCGGCCTTGGGAAATTTGCACCAATGATTTTAGAAAGGATTGGATGCGCCGCGGACCTCGAAGTGGAGGTGGGGCCCGGTAGATTTGCCGGTTGAGCCGACGAGGCCGATCTGAGCGCCGCGGACGACATGATCGCCTGCCGCGACCAAATTACCGCTTAAGTGCGAGTAGAGGGTCTGAGTGCCATTCGCATGGGTGATGACTATATAGTTACCGTAACCGCCGTTCCAGCCGCCACGAGCGGAAATGATAACGTCTCCTTCCGCGGCGGCGAAGACCGGCGCGCCTGAATACGTTCCGATGTCAACACCGTTATACCCGTGCAACCCTTGGGTTTTCTTGCCGCCAAGGACGGGCCGGAGATAATAACCTTCGTAGATCGGACCGCCACCGCCGCGAAGCGGATTACCTCGAACGGAAGTGGATCGAGTAACAGGGGAGGCGATCTCGCCATCCGGTACGATAACGATTGAGCCAACTTCCAGCTTGTGGCTCAAGTTCATATTGTTGAAATAGGCCACCTCCTCCGCGTCCGCCTTATATTTCTTGGCTATCTTAGAGATAGTATCCCCGTTGGCAACCGTATGACGAACACCCGTTATAGGTAAAATGACAAGCACTTGACCTTCTCGGATAATCGAACCGCTTATATCGTTGGCCCAGCGGACAGTATTGGTCGTAACGCCGAACATTTTGGCGATAGAGCCGACAGTATCGCCTTTTCGAACAACATAAGTGCTAATGGTTTCGTTCAGCATGCCCTCCTCAATATCGGCCATCGTGCCAACCGGACCAGTTTCCGGCTCCAGTGCAGCTCCCACAACTGTGATATCTCCCCCGCCTTTGGCAAAGTCGCTATCAATGGCTCTCGAGGCTTGGAGGATAGCGATATTTTGGGAATTGTAAGAAACATCGCCCGTGTTGGTCTTTTTTTGTTCAAACACTTGAACCAATTCGGCCAAAACGACACTAAAAACGCCCGCGTGGACACGCCAGGGTGCACTAATCAACATCAACGACAAAAGACCCAGGAAGGCCGGGCTCAATAGGATTTTTGTAATGCGCTGGCTAAACGAATGATTGGTAAAAAAGCCAGTTTTTTTTCTTTTCGTAAAGATAAGCCAAAACTAAGCTGGTAATCAACCGATTCAGTAAATGGCTTAATGGAGCCACAAATAGAAATCAGAATCAACTCCCAACTTGGACAGTATAGCGCTTTGAACGGCCGAGTCAATCAGAAAGTGGGCAGTCTGTGGATATAGAATACGACCATTAATGTTGATTTTGGTCAATAAAAGTGCTTTTCTTTCGGCTCTGCGGCAAGATTTTCCGGCCAATAATGGTATATTGGTGCGTACCTTTTCCATGACCAACTACTTAGACAGCCTAAATCCAGCCCAGAAAGAAGCCGCCTTGCACACCAAGGGTCCGGTTTTGATAATCGCCGGAGCAGGTGCGGGCAAAACTAAGACCATCACGCATAGAATTTTCCACCTGATTAAGGCAGGGGCCGATCCGAGGTCTATTTTGGCCATTACTTTCACAAACAAGGCCGCGAGAGAAATGAGAGATCGTGTGGAAAACATGTTAACAGCCGATCCAGGGCTTAACAGGCCCATTTCTACACACCTCTACGGCGATACGGGACCGTTTTTGGGCACCTTCCACTCCCTCGGGGTCAAGATTCTAAGGGAACACTATAAAGAAGTCGGGATAAAGGCGACTTTCGCCATATTTGACCGCGGCGATTGCACTAGAGCCATAAAAAAAGCCATGGAAAAGCGCGGTATCGACTCTAAAAGCTTTGAGCCCGGAAAGATATTGGGGGCGATAAGCCGTGAGAAAGGCAACATGCAGACGGCGGAGGCGTTCGGCCGCTCGAGCGACAGAGGTTATTACCGGGAGCTTATCGCCTCGGTCTGGACCGAATATGAAAAAATTCTCGCCGAAGAGAACGCTTTGGATTTCGACGACCTGCTACTTCGACCGGCCATGCTGTTGAAGCACAACAAAACAATCCTCGAGCATTACCAGAAAAAATGGCAATACATCCACGTCGATGAATACCAGGACACGAACGTAGTTCAGTACGAATTCACGAAATTCTTAGCGGCCAAGCACAGGAATATCTGCGTTGTGGGAGACATAGATCAAAATATTTACAGCTGGCGCGGCGCCGACATAAAAAATATTTTGGATTTCGAAAAAGACTACCCCGAAGCCAAGGTCGTCCTTTTGGAACAGAACTACCGTTCAACGCAGACGATCCTCACTGTCGCCAATAGGATAATCGAAAAAAATAAACTGCGCCGCAAAAAAAATCTTTTCACGAAGAACACGGAAGGGGAGCGGATCGGACTTTACACCGGCTATGATGAGAACGACGAAGCGACATTTGTCGCCGAAAAAACAGCTGCGCTCATCGAAGCAGGCGTTAAACCTTCCGAGATCGCCGTTCTTTACCGCGCGAACTTCCAAAGCCGCGTGCTTGAAGAAGCCTTTCTCAATAAAAATCTGCCCTATCAAGTACTCGGCACGCGCTTCTTCGAAAGAAAAGAGATCAAGGATGCGGTCTCGTACATTCGGGCCGCGCTCACTCCAGAGAGTTACGCCGATTGGGAACGGATCACGACGGCGCCGCCGCGGGGCATCGGCAAAGTAACTTTGGCCAAGGTCGTCTCGGGTCAAGAGGGCGCGCTCACGCCGGCCGTCCGCAAGAAGATCACGGGACTTCGGGAGTTCCTGCGAAACATTTCAATCAAAATAGAATCGGGCAAACTATCGGATGCAATCAAATATATCCTTGAAAATTCGGGCCTGATCGGCCATTGGAAAGATGACGGCGCCGAAGGCGAGGAGCGCATCGAGAACCTCAAAGAGCTCATAACCTTTGCAGCGAGATACGATGTCGAAACGGGCAAAGCCGCCGCCGAACATTTCCTAACCGACGTCGCGTTGGCGAGCGACCAGGATGAGATGGAGCAAAAAAAGGAAGCGGTACGGCTCATGACCGTGCACGCGTCAAAAGGTTTGGAATTCGACGTCGTTTTTGTCACCGGTTTGGAAGAAGACCTTTTTCCGCACAAAAAGGCGAGCGAGGAAACGGTAGGCGACAGCGAGGCCGAGGAGGAGCGCCGGCTTTTTTACGTGGCATTGACGCGAGCCAAGAAGAAAGTCTACCTTTCATATGCCGGCATCCGGACCATTTTCGGTTCACGCCAAGTGAACGTCCCGTCCGAATTCATTTTCGACATCGATGAAGAATTCCTGATGAATGAAGAGCGTGTGAAAGAAGGCGGACGAATCATCTATCTAGACTAGCCACCTCTTCCAACCTGCCAGGTTGGTTGACACGGACCGTTAACGCTGTAAAATTATTTTTATTATGACCGGAGACATCGCACACATATGCAACAGGGGAGTGAACAAACAAAATATCTTTCTTGAAGAAACAGATTATTTAAGATTTTTGGAGGACCTATACAAGTTCAATAATAAAGGCGGGGCCATCAAAGATAAGTTCATTGACCTTTCGAAACCACTCCCGAAACAGGATAAAATCATTGAAATACTAAAATGGTCGCTGCTCCCCAACCATTACCATTTATTAATTTATGAAAACATCGACGGTGGCATAGTAGAATTTGTAAAAAGGCTGGGTAATGGCTATACAAAATACTTCAACATAAAAAATGAGAGGAGCGGATACCTATTCCAAAACAGTGCCAAAATTCTCCGCATCCAAAATGAAAGGCACCTCCTTTACATCCCCTTATACATTGAAACTAATCCTCTGGACCTCCATCAATACGATTGGAGAGAAAACGGGCTGACTGACGATAAGGAAGCCCTTAGTTTTCTAAATTCCTACCGATGGTCAAGTTACAGAGACTACCACGGAACAGAAAATTTTCCTTCAATCATAAACCAAGAAATGTATTTTAATCTTTTTGAGACAACACAAATTCAATATGAACAAGAAATGCGTGAATGGCTAAAACATGGCCGCGGTAGGGCAACCCAAATCAACCTGCCAGGTTGGTTGACATAAAGAGCCGCGATATGAAACGAATATGCACATGATAAAAGCTAAAAAGTCATTGGGCCAAAATTTTTTGCGCGATAAAAACGCGCTGCGCAAAATTGCCGATGCCGCCTCGATCTCTTCCGGCGACACGATCCTTGAGATCGGGCCTGGCGAAGGCGACCTGACGCGCGAACTTCTTCTTTGCGGCGCAAAAGTCATTGCGGTCGAAAAGGACCGGCGCCTTATTCCCATTCTTGAGGAAAAATTCTCGGAAGAAATTTCTTCGGGACGCTTGGTTATCATCGAGGAAGATATTTTGAAATTTCTCCCATCCTCCTACCAGCTACAAGCGAAAAGCTACAAGCTAGTCGCAAACATCCCATACTACATAACAGGCGAATTGATACGCAAAGCTCTCTCCGTATGGCCAGCACCTTTGGCGTGCGTGCTGCTTCTTCAAAAAGAGGTGGCAGAGAGGATAGTGGCGAGAAACGGCAAAGAAAGCATTCTCTCGATAAGCGTCAAAGCCTATGGAAAACCAAGCTTCGGTGGCGTAATAAAAGCCGGGGCTTTCAGACCCGCCCCGAAAGTAGATTCGGCCATACTTATAATAGAGGGCATTTCCAAGGTAAATTTTCAAAAAATCGACGAAAAAACCTTTTTTGACCTGGTTAAAGCCGGCTTTGCTCATAAAAGAAAGATGCTCGGCGGTAATTTAAAGGCTCTGCTCGGCCAAAATCTGGAAAATAGCCTAAACGCCTGCGGCATTGCCGCAAAAGCCAGATCCGAAGACCTTACTCTTGAAAAATGGCTCTGTTTAGCCGAAAATTTAGGCTGAACCGAGGAATGGCGTGGTCGCCCCCTCGGAAGGAATGATGATACAACAGGGAGCAAGACCGCACATAGTGACAAACATGCATTCTTGAACGCCAGGAGTGTAGCAGCCGATCCATGACATGCCGAATGGAGCGCTGTAATTCATGTACGATTGCATCCCGACATAATGTGTGAGCAAAGCTACATATGTTGGAGCGACAGGCTGCATCGCGACAAGCCAATTGCCCGAACAAGTACATAGCAAAACAGGAAACATCCTTGGACTTCCGAATGCCACTCCGCCAGGACATGTAGCGGCATAGGCCTCCTTGGGGTAGAGCGCTTCAGCTAGTAAATTGACGGTGTCAAGGTAAAACTTACGCCAGCCCTTGTATAAATCTTTCTTCGACGCCTCTGACACTTTTCTCTTGGCTACGTCTTCTTTAAAGAATGACTCTCGCAGATTTGTTGTTGTCGAAACCGCCTCGTAGACGGCACGCTCAACCTGCCCCAGCTTTTCATCGCTATATCCCTGCTTCCGCCCCGCCCGACGAATGTCTGTCATATAGGTATCATAGTCTTCGAAATTCGGATTCTTTTCGACCCCTGCCGGCAGACCGGCAATAGAGCCATAATTAGTAATCGGCCGAAGACCGGGCTCCGTCGCCGCAGATGTTACGGTAGAAGAGCCTGTTACTTCATTTGTCCGGCTCTCAGAAACAGAAATATTGGGAACTATGCTGTTGTTAACCTTGCTATAAGCCGGCCCAGTCGGCCTGACGGTAGATGTGGACGGTGCAGGCGTTGACGCCGGATTCGCCGCAATAGCTAAAACATTGAGCTTTTGCAACGTTTTTTGGCCGACGAACCCCGTACCGACACTTAAGCCGAATGGGTATAGGATCTCAGCCGCATATTTTTCTTGGAATCTTATGACCGCGAGCCTTGTCAAAGCCCCGAAATAATCGGTTTCCTGTCCCGAAGAGCCCGCTCCGGAGGCGGCTATCCGCGTCGCCTGATCTTTATTGAGTAGCTTTTGCAACTCTAAAACCGCAGAACTGCGATCGCCCGACCTCAAGCTGTAGGTAAAGCTGTAGGCTTCGGCAACGACCGGTGAGAGTACGAACAGCACACATGACAGATAAAACACAGTGAGGCCTTTTTTTTCTATTGTCATTTCGGTGAGGATTATCTTGCAAAAGATTATATCACACCCAATAGAAGAAAACGGCATTATTTAGTGTGCCCATCCATCATTTTTGCTGATTTTCGTCTCATTCATAAAATTTTTTCGCACGGCGCAACGGCTGATGCTTTGAACTGCAAAGACATGCACAGTTTTAGTTTCGCCGAAAATAGCTTTGCGGTATAATCTAATCATGCCCAAGAAAGTGCTTCTGGCTTTGTTGATATTTATCGCGATCGTAGGAGGCGCTTTTTACATCACTCGAATGAAACTCGGCGCGACGACCGTCGCGAACGAACTGGTTCTGACAGAGCAGCAGGAAACAAAACTCTACCAAGACACCGACGGCGACAACCTGAAAGATTGGGAGGAACAATTGTGGGGCACGAATCTCAATGAGGCGGATTCTGATGCCGACGGTACCTCCGACTACGAGGAAATCCGGCAGGGCAGGGATCCGCTTGCCAAGAACACGAGCAAGGATCCGGCTAAACCCTCTGACCTGATGGCCTCTTCGACTGTTGCCAGCAAGGTCAACAAAACTCTCGAGAGCGATCTTTCCGAAACAGCCAAATTTTCCAGAGAATTATTCGCGAAGTATGCGTCCGCGTTCCGCGACGAAAGCTCGAAAACTCCAAACGGCGCCACGGCAATTGTAACTGAACAGCTGGATATCGAAAACTACAACAAGCTACTAGAGGAGAAAGTGGCAAACTCAACCGGTGATGATTCGATCATTTATGCTGAAACAGATTTCAAGACCACGACAGACAACGAAAAAAACCTCCATCAGTATGGCAATGAACTGGCCACAATAATCAGCGGGGCTCAAAAAAAATATCCGGAGCAGGAGACCCAGCTGTTTGACGGTCTTGCGGCCGGTTTGGAGGTAGAGCTCGAGGACTTCGATAAAGCGGCCAAAAGATACGCGACGATCAAAGAAGGAATGCTCACAATGACCGTACCAAAAGGCATTTTGCCGCTTCATACCAGGGTCGTGAACCTCTCCGGAGTCTTTGAATCCGCCGTGCCCTACATGAAGTACGCAGTTACGGACCCGATTAAAAGCATGAGCTGGATCTCGCTTTACCCGAACACTCTCCAGTTTCTGGTAAAAAGCCTCAGTGAAATGTCCGCGCATTTTAGGAAAAACGGAATAGTTTTCAAAAAAAGCGAGCCTGGTTACGTGTTCACAGGTGGGATATAATTTTATTAATTGATAACTAAAATATGAATCCCGTTAGAGATCCGAGCCTTATGCACCACAACATGAAAAAAAATAGCGAACAGGGTCCGGTTAGACGTCCTGCTCACTCAGGCTGCGGAAACACTTGTGAAGCTCAGTTTGCATCAAAAATTTACTTATCAGCTTATTTGATAGTAAACCTCGAAATACCCCCGAGCGTTTCCTGTCTCTAACGGGAAAAATGGCATTAAGCTTGAAAAAATTTGCCGCCATCGTCTTGATAGCCGTTCTTGTTATCCCCACCACCTTTTTTGCCCAGCCTCCGAAACAAGCCTACGCCGGCGGCGGCATCGGCGGATGCATCGGAACTCTCCTCGGGTTGATGGGCGCCGGCAAAGCCATAGTCAGCATGTTTACCTCCGTGCCCGTTGGTAACATGAACATAGAAACTTCTTCGGGGATAACCTCCGGAGCGACCACCGGCGATAACCTCAAAAACTGTGTGCTTGACGTTTTGGTCTCTATCATGGCCCAGGCGCTCATCAATAACCTCACCTCGAGCATCGTTACTTGGATAAACAGCGGCTTCGAAGGCTCGCCATCATTCGTAACGAACCCCGAGGCATTCTTCGCCGATGTCGGCGACCAGGCCGCCGGCCAGTTCATAAGTGAATTGGGTGATGTCGGGAAATTGCTCTGTAGTCCATTCGACTTACAAATACGCATATCGCTCGGCTTAGGCTTTAACGCTCGCCTAAAACAGTACACGGGCTGTCGCTTGTCAGACGTTCAGAAAAATGTTTACAACGCGTTTACCGGAGGTCAATGGGGAAAGGCGGGATGGTCTAATTTTATTTCGGTCAGCCAGCCTCAAAACAATGTCTACGGCGCGTATCTCTACTCCTCAGACGCCATGAACCAGTTGGTCCTCAAAAACTTGAATATCAAACAGGGCCAGCTTGCCCAAGGCCGCGGTTTTCTTTCAAAGGAAGTCTGCGACGAATATGAAGCAAAAGACCCGGCGAATGAAACGGGCTCGGCAAAATGTATTAAATCTCATGTCGTCACGCCCGGCTCGGTCATAGAAGCTCAACTGAACAATTCTTTGTTCTCCGGTGTCCGCCGGATCGAGATGGCCGACAATATCAATGCGATCTTCGAAGCGCTGGCCAACCAGGCGGTTACTCAAATATTCCGCGCAGGTGGAGGGTTGCTCGGCCTCACGAAAAGCAATGCCAAGTACGGCGGCAAGTCTTACGTCCAAAATCTCGTGAGCTCTTATCAATCGCAAACGGCAGCGGCCACTGCCAAGCCACCAGCCGGCATCGCCTGCACCAACCCGGCAACAGGTCAGCCGAATGTTTTCGATATCACCGAAAGTGGCAAAGTGCAGACGGTAGAAGCCGGCAGATGGGACACGTTTGATACCAATGATCAATATGTGGTAAGCGGCACAGTTACTGAAGAATCGCCCGATATTCCGGCCGTTAAGGGCACCATCTCGGCCTCACAAAGCGGCTTGGCCAAATATTTTGAGGTGGGTAGCCACGGGGCGTATTTAACGCCAGCTCACTTAGACCCGAGCGCGGGCTTCAAGAAATGCGTACCCGGACTTCGCTCTTGGGAATCCGTGGTGTGTCATGTGTATGCGTACTACCCGCCGGGTAGCACCGAAACAACGGCAAAGTCCGTCCCCGTACCCTATCCACCCAACGCGACGTACCCAGAGGGAACTGAGCGCTCAAATTCCATCCAAGCCTACGCCCGCCAAATTGAAAACGGGTGCATAAATTCACCTGTCGACACGGCCGCCACGGCTGGCGTAAGCGATGCCCTGGCGAACGGCCAAATAACTGGATCGGGCGGGGGGGACACCAGTACAGAAGCGCAATCAATTCGCATGAATGTGGCTGGCAACGCCCCAACTGCGCAAACCGGAGCGATGATTGCTGATGTTACGATCGCACCGAAGGCCGTCGACGGAACAAAAAATGCCACTACTATCGTCCAAAACTCGGACGAGTGGTTAAAACGCGTTGCTACGACAGCTGGAGAACAATGCGGTAATGAATGGTGGAAGGTTTGGTTCAAGGACAGTAATCTGGATGAGATTAGAATATATCCGGACCATAACAAAGAACATGGTGACGTGTTTGGCGCGATGTCCAAGGGAAATTTCAAAATCGATTTTCTAAAAGGCACGCAGGACGATTTCCTTAACAATAAGGAACAGGTCATAAAAGACCAGAGCATCACTGTAACGGGTGGTTTTGCGGCGTCCGGTTTTGTAAATACTGGCAATACAGGTGGTGATGTCAGCGGTTGGAAAAAAGCCATAAAAAACGTCAGCGCGGCAAACGGCCTAAAAATAACTTTAACAAGTGCAGAGCAGCTATATACAGGGAAAAACGGGACTTCTTGTTCATTAAGTTTGGACGAAGTCGAAGTTTGGGGCACGACCCAGGTTGGAGGTACATCTGGGGTTCCAGGCGGAGGCGGACCAAAACCCAGCTCCGAGGTCAAGTTTGACACCCTGGCCAATCAGTACAGCCCATCGGTCACGCCAAGCGACTCCACCATCAATAGCGGCAGTCCTCTCACAACGAGATTGCACTTAACTTCCAGTCAACCGATCCCGCCCCTGTTTTACAAGGTATCGCTCGTGAAGGAGATCGGTTCGGAAACGTCTCCGGTTCCTCTCAGTACGATATTCCAAAAAATGCCAAACGATCAGGCGCCGGCATTCATGATAAAAAGATATTTGTCGGACAGCAGTTACACCCGCGATATCATTTGGACGACGGCGGCTCAGGGAAGCGTAACGAACGCCTCGGGTATTGGCACATTCTACGCGGCCAACTACGCCGAACCGCCGCAGAACGTGGACGGACTGTACGAATTCGGTCATGATTCGACCATGCCGAAACCAGCCAACAGCTACTACCTGGATTTCATAGGCAACATCGCCGATAACCAAGATCTCGCCGACATGAAATTCATCTGCGATCGCGCCGCTAATAGAATCGACGTCGCTGTTCGAGGAACGCTGGTCGGCTCGATCAAAGATACGCCTTGTACGGAATTATTAGACTACAGCAACGGTTTCGGAACGTATATTTTGACGGTCAGTGTCGTCGAGGATGCTCATCGGGAAAAGTTGGTCGGCAACATCACGCACACTTTCACTATCAAACCAAAATACGACATAACTTCGGATATCAACAATCCGGCGCCATCGAACTACACCCTAACAGTGCAGACATCAGGCGCGGGTGTTGGCCAGGTAACCGGCACAGGCATAGCTTGCGGCACCGACTGCATAGAAACCTATCGTGGTGGCACGTCCGTAAACCTTAACGCGGCACCCAGCCGTGGTTCGGCTTTTGGCGTATGGAACGGCTGTGACTCGACAAATAACACTCAATGCACCGTTTCAATGAATTCCAACCGAACAGCGGTCGCCACATTCAATGAGTCAGCCTCCCGCGTTCCGCTTACCGTAACAGTGAGCGGAAATGGCTCGGTAATGGTTGACGGCTGGACGGTGGCCGTTACTTCGGCAAACAGTCCGCAAACGGGCTTATTTCAGTCAGGCAATGTCGCTAAATTGACCCCGTCGCCAATGGATGGGTCATTTCTTGGCTGGGGCGGTAATTGTAGAGGCTATGGCGTATGTGATGTTACGATCGAATACGCAGGTGCGACTGTTTCGGCCAGCTTCTCGAATTAGTTGTCGGGTATTAGGAACGTTTCCGTTAGTTTTCGGCGAAATTTCGTAAAGAAGGGTTCTCCAATAAAAATGGCATTTTTTGCACAGCTGAAAAAGACACTTTGGGAGAGAAGGCGGCCCGTCGCTAAGGTGGCGATTGTCTTCGGCGTGGCCGGCCTTGCGCTTGCTGTCGCTCTTCCTTCCGGCGCGATTGCTCAAAATATCGAAAGTTCCGGCTCGTACCTCCTCGACATCGGGCTCGCGGCGATACTGCGCGCTATAACAACCGTCCTTTGGACGATCATGGGGGCAACGCAACTGATTCTAACAATCTCCGGCTTTCTTCTCGATCTAGTCGTTCAATACAGCATCGCTGATTTTTCCAATTTCGTAACCGGAGCGAACAGCAAAACCATAGTCAACATCGGCTGGGTCATCGTACGCGACTTATCGAACCTGGTCTTCATTTTCCTTA
>CAZYRJ010000016.1:15643-23894 GCA_964649625.1 uncultured Candidatus Saccharibacteria bacterium | reverse complement strand
GTTTCTTTTTTTCGGCCATGTCATTTGATGATCTTAATAATACCTTTATCCGCATCCACCTCGACAATATCTCCGTCTTTCAATACTTTTGTCCCAACTTTTGTGCCTATTACGCAGGGCTTATGCATTTCTCTGGCGATTATGGCGGCGTGGCAAGTGATACCGCCTTCATCGGTGATAAAAGCCGCTGCTTTTTCCATAGCCGGCATGAAATTAGATGTGGTCATGGCTGAAACCATGATATCGCCCCGGTTAACTTTTTTGACGTCTTCGCTCGTCCTTACGATCTTAACAGGCCCCGAGCATTTTCCCCTGTAGCCGGTCTTACCTACAAAACTTTTAACGTTCTCAGCACCACCTCGGAGGAATGTATGAGTGTTGCAGAATGCTTCCACTTCGCTGCCCTCGAGCACTTGGCTTTTTACTTTATCGAAATGATAAATAAGGAAAGCTTGCCGGCGATTTCTTATGTGCAAATTGTGGTCGAACTTCCCACGCAAAGCTTCGGCAATTTCCTCGGCATACAAATTTAGCAACCCGTCATAGGAAACTTCCAGGAGCTCTGCGAGCTTTAAAAGAAGCGGCCTTGCCGCGCCAGCCGACTGATGGACAAAATCTCCTCGCTGAGTCCGAAGATAAACTATTTTCCTGATCAGGCTGACCAATTGCTTATCTTCTTTGCTGAACGCATGCGTCACGGACTCAACCGTTTTCTCCCTATCGGCTCGGGCCCTTAAACGCTTATTTAGTATTGCGCTGGCCTGACTTGGAGATACACCCTCCAACCTATGGCGGATAACAGATTCGTCCCAAGGTTCGCCCAAGAAGTACCGGATAGAAAGCCAGTAATATTTCTTTACGTGTTTTTTTATCGATTCGGCACCCTTCTTCTCCAGGGCCAACCTCAAAAGGTCATCGTACTCCTGTTCGCTTTCAGTCAGCCTATCCGGCGCGGAAATGATATTGAAAAGATCCTCGGCTTTTCTTCCCTGACCGGCGTTTCGCTCGGCCAGCTCTTCGGCCAAAGCCATGAGCGGTCTCTCGAAGAAAGTGATCTGGTAGAAAACGGTGTAGTCCGACAGGGCGCGGCTGTATTCGAGAACGCGCTCCGCTAATGATTCACTGTCGAGAGGTATCTCTAAATCGGCCAAATCTCTTGACCTGGCTATAAGTTTCGTCCCTGCTGCCAAACACTTTTCAATGAGATCGTCTATGTAAGCATTGCCCACATCCGCGAATTTAGTCTTCACTTCCTCTTCGACGCGGAGCAGATCTTCGGTAAACTGATAGAAATAATAGTTGTATTGCAGCCAACGAACTACATTACGAAGGCCTATTACTTCAGCTGATCCTTCGGCGTCCATCATACCCCCGATAATTGCATGCGAAGCAAAATACGGCTCTATCCGTTCACCAAAGTAGGTCAGGTCTTTTTCTTTAAGTTCATCCAATTTCATTTTATTTTTTTTACGGACCCTTTATCTGCATCAACTTCGACAACATCCCCATCCTTCAAAACTTTTGTAGCAATCTGCGTGCCGATAATACAAGGTTTTTTCATTTCGCGTGCCACAATTGCTGCATGACAAAGAATTCCCCCTTCGTCTGTAACAAAAGCGCTAGCACGTTCCATCGCTGCTATATATGAAGGGTAAGTCATAACAGCAATCATAATATCGCCTTTTTGTACTTTGCTAATGTCTTCAGGAGACAAAACCAATTTAGCTCGACCCTGAATAACACCGTGAAAGGCGGATTCTCCTTTAAATTCTTTAACCTCTTTTCGATCATCGACTATGAAACCCTGAAGAGAGGCAAAATCACGCGCGTCCTTACCACCTAAAATAATAACATCATCACTATCACGCAGCAGAGCCCAATCCTTTTGTCGGGAACTAAGATCAACGCTAGCAGAAAGCTGACCATCGATTAAACCAGCATATATCTCTTCAGGGGTAAGATATAAAATATCATCGTAAGAAATGTGAAGCCTTGCCGCACACTCCTTAAAAAGTGGGATCATTAAATATACTGATTTATTTATGATATCTGTGCGAAAGGTTCGGAGAAAAACGAACTCTTTAATAAGCTGGATAAATCGCACATCGTCTAAAGATACGCCAAACTCCCTTTTGAACTCTTGGGTACCCGCGTTAACATCCACAACTTTATGCTTCAAAGCTTTTAGTTTTGAAGCGGCACCACCTTCGTCAATTAACTTTCGGAGTCTTTGAACTACCTCTTCATTGGTCATAGGCTTTCCCTTTAGCCACCGGATCGGCAACCATCCATATCTATTTACGTGACGCGTAACCAGACCACGGACTGCCGGACGCTCAAGATCATCCTCACTTTGTAAATTTGAAGCAATTTTCAAAAGGGACAACTGCTCATGTTGGCCGTAATTTAGATCAATTGGCTCGGAAAGTTTTTTCTTCCACTCTTTGTGATCATTCAAATTTTTTACATACCGGTCTAAAATTTGGTCTAAACCCTCGTCGAGAAAATCCTCCAGCGACCAAACATAGAGCAAGAATACGCAAAAAGCTCTTTCCTTATTGCTGAAATCCATCAAACGCTTTGCAAGAGTCCGATTGGATAAGAGCGATATTTTCTCCCTAGATTTCTTCAGAGTAAAATCCAGAAGTTTTCCTCCTTCGCGCCGGCACACCTTGGCCATTTTCTCTAAAAAAATGATTCCCTGCCGACGGTAACCCTCAATCTGAACTTCGGCAAATGCTTCCTTGCTGCCTTTGCCGTAATAGTTATCATCCCGGTAACTTGCATAAATGTCAGCTACTGGCACAGATAAAATTTGATCGAGGTATTTTTTACTTGTATCAAATGACGAAAACGAAAGAGACAGCGGTAAATAAGTCCGATTTACAATGAGGTCCCAGGCTCGTTTTTTTTGCCATGTTTTCATGCGTCCATAATACCAATTTTACGGCCTTAATATAGACATCTTTTATAACGACACAATTTGACGTCGTGTATTAATTATGCTTTAATTGACCGAGTAAGTCAACGGTAAACTCAGCAACTTAAAAACTCAACCACAGGACAAAAACCATGCAGATCGTGGCAGTGTTCCACAGCGATAAGCTCGATGACCAGACGAGTCCCACCGAAGTGGCTTCCAACCCGCCCCAAAGCACGAGCGGCCAAGTGAAGATTCACAACCTCGTGCCCGCCATCAAAGCTATGGGTCCTTACATGTCCATGGCCTATTGCTCCAGGATGGCCCGCGCGAGCTGTGCCGCATCTGTGCTCTCACTGGCCCTCGACATCGACTATCAGTCGATGAAAGAGTTGGGCCAGTTCGGGAACCTCTTCAAGGACGGCACCGTTTGCATGTATCCCGGCCATGAGAACGACGATGAGATCACTTGGCAGCGGGACGCGCACAAGGCCCTTATTATAATCTGGGCTAAAGTCAAAGCCGTCAGTTGGCCAATCTTGGTCATCAGCCACCGACCCATCATCGGTGCGCTTGTAGCCCGAGCTCGGGGAATCACCGATAAGGCCGGCATCAAATCAGTTATCATGGACCCAACTCTGACGAAGAAGGGATACGTGCTCTTCAATATCGAGCCCATTGTTATCGCCGGTGGGGGCATGGAGTTCGACACGAAAATTGTCGAGTAATCACGTTCTTTCCGACACAAAAGGCCGAGCGCTTGCGCTCGGCCTTTACATTTTTCACTTTTATAAAATTCAATTTTTGATAGCCAATTTGCCGAAGGCCGCGAAATAGCCCGCCAAAGTTTCGGGAGTTAAATCGAATTCATTGTTGCCCCAAGTTAAATCTGAAATCATTTCCCGTAAAAATAGCAGTTCTTTAGCCTGAGATTTTCTTCTCTTATCGCTTAAAGTCATGTCTATAAGCTCGATCGCTCTTTCCGCCGAGGCCTCCGCCCTTTCCATATTTTTTCCCCTCCAACTGAAAATCCGTGAAAATTCACTCCCAATATTCCCCATTTGCATGGCCAGCGAGAAATTAACCCAACGTTGTGATAGGTCTTTGTGGATCATTTGATGTTTCCTGCTATAAACTTGGCGGCAATCAATTTGATCTTGTCCTTTACGGTTTCGTCTTTAATGTCCGGCGAACGATTCCCATGCAAAGGTTTGATATTTACCAACGAGTTGTACTCCAAAGTGTATGAATCTTCTCCCTCCGGATAAATGTTAAAGCCCCAGACATCGGCCTGTTCTGAGCCATCCCGCAGCAACAATTCATTGCTATCGATGTGCATCTCGCCTCCGATAGCCATCTTTTCCCTTTTAATATCAGCCGTGGCTTTAACCATATCGCCGAAAATCGCCTCGGCCATTTGCCGAACTTCAGACATTGTTATTTTGCCCTCTTTTATTAGTCTGATCTCCATGATTCAATTATTCCTCACGCGGCTCTTTCCAAAATTTATGTTTTTTATTCTGTTTTGCCAAAAGAACCTCCATTTTTGTCCAATCTTGAAGTTCGTTGCCTTCTTCCGTTAATTCATCGGCCTTTTCAGGGGGCCAGCCGGCAAAAAGCGCGGCTAGCAAATAGCGGACACCTTGATTGTCGTACGGATTAGCTTTAAGCAAATCTCTATACAGCTTTTCCGCCTCCCTCTTATTGTCCTCGGCATGAAAGAGTGTGGCCATGCCGAGAATACTTCGAAGATAAGGGCGATGCTCAGTATACCCCCAGATTAACTCTTTCTGCCATTTTCGATATTTTGCCAAAGTTTTGGCATAGGCCAACCGGACATATTTCTTTTCTTTCTCAAGATTGCCTGTGTCCCTATATACATAGGATAGGCATTCATAGGCGGGCACATACTCGGGCTTTGACTTCAAGAGATGTAAAAGCAGTTTCTCTGCTTGTCTCGGATGACCCGAGTTGATAAGATCCAAGGCATCGTAATATTCATCCGCGACAGATTCCAGTGCGTCCCACACCCCGCCGACAATCGCGCCTTTTTTATTCTCTTCGGCCATTGCCTCTTTAAGATCAGTGACCAAATCTGCGCCATTGTTCATTAGTTTGCACAGCTCGCAATCATCACCTCCTTCCCACCGCTCCTCGACAGAAACAGGCAATCCGCTTAACCAAAATTTGGCATCCTCAAAAAGACTGTCCCCCTGCCAGGATTGCCAGGCCGCACCCCAGCCTCCTTTATCCACCTCAAGTATTTTCTCGCATTCTGATAAGGTAATTATTTTATCTTGCTTCTTTTTTATGACGCCCTTCAGCCGGTTGGCCAATTTTTTGCCGCCGCGTTCCGTTGCTAAGATATCCTTAATGAACTGCTCCATCGTCCCGATCTGAATCACGGCCGGGGTCTTGGGAATTTCAAAATAACGACTCTTGTCCGGCAAAGAGCTTGCCGCCGGATTTTCAACACAACCGACATCTCCGGTTACGGAATCCAGGAAGTATCGGGACGGCGCAACATCCTTCATCGCGTCGATGACTCCGTCAATATCTATCTTTCTTTTGTTAGGCAAATAAAACATGTTTGTGTGTTGGTTTAATAATCAGGCGCACAATAACATCGTCACTTCCGGTCATTTTGTCTTTCGTTTGCATTGCTTTCCGCAAGCAACGTTAACGCCGTCAAAACCTCGGAATATCGCGCGAAACATCCTCTCGCAGTTCAATCGCCCCGTTTGGTGCCTGGTATATAGCATTGACCCATTTTTTTTGGATATCTTACTGTCTCATTGTACCCGCTTTACCTTGTTTTTTCTACATATACAACAATGTTGCTATAGCAACATTGTTGTGTATACCTAATTTTTCAAATTCTCCAACTTATTTCAGGACTTGTGCGTATAAAACCACCCAATGAACACTGCGCGCATGTATGCATGCTCCATTTGCCGGACCAAACCTGGACCCAGTCAGAAACACCCCTGAATTTAGTGAGTGAGTCCATGTTCATAGATTTGGTCTCTTGCCTAATGTGGTTATAGGCCGGGATTGGAGGATATAAAATTTATCTTCCGCTAGCGCCCATTCGATATCGCAGGGAAAGCCGTAATGCGTTTCTATTTTCAGAACCATCTCGCCCAAGGAAAATATCTGCTCGTCGGATAATTTTTGAGCGATGCCCTTATCGCTTGATATATCAAGCCATTTATTATTGAGCTGTCCCTCCCCTCCCTTAGATATCCCAACATACTCCAGTTTGTCAGTGTGTTGTTCTTGTGTTGATGTAAAGTCATGGCGAAAGAGACCTCTTTTTTGCTCGGCGATATTTTTATCGATTATACGGCGCGGCGTTTTTTCGACGACGTACGAATCCGGGGTAATTTGACCTGATACTATGGCCTCTCCGAGACCTAAAGCTGCTTCGATTATGAGCTGGTTATAATCTTCGGTGACGGGGTGAACCGAAAAAGCGATTCCCGAAACTTCCGACTCCACCATTTTTTGCACGACCACGGCCACGGAAATCTTCGTTTTATGAAGCTCCTTCTCAAAGCGATAAAATATTGCCCGAGGGGTAAAAAGCGAGGCCCAGCACTTTTTTATGTTATCCAAAAGATTGTCGCTCGTCGTATTCAAAAAACTGTCCAGCTGGCCGGCCCAGGCCGCGGCACTCGAATCTTCCGCGGTCGCGGATGAACGAACGGCCACATATTTTGCGTTTAGTTTTGCAAATTCATCCGTAATTTTCTCGGCAATTTCTGGCGGCATTTCGCTCTCCAAAATCAGCACTCTGATCTTCTCGGAAGCGGCGTCGACCGTGTGGATCTCTCTGTGATCGACCGAATGGAGAACCGTATCTATCTCGGCGATCAAACCGGTTTTGTCGATGAATTTTTCGAAAGCGTCGGCAATGATAACGAACCCCGGCGGTACTGGAATGCCCGCCCGGGTCATTTCACCAAGAGACGCGCCCTTGCCGCCGGCTAAGTCGGCGTCTTCTTTAGTTATTTCATTGAACAGACGGGTTACTTTCATCAGTTGAATTTAACCACATTTTTAGCATAATAAAAAGCAAGGACTCGGTAAAGGTTACCGAATCCGAGGACTATTGCCTGGCAGAGCGCCATATCGGAAGCCCCTGTATGAATTCAGAAGAACCCGAAAAGCTTCCTTAACCTCATCAATAACAGTATCGCGTAAACAATCGACTAAATCAATCACAAAGAGAGGCTGACCGGGAAGGTCAGCCTCAATTGTTTTACGACGGGGCGGATAGTAGGACCGCCGGTTTTCCAGTGGCACATAGTCTCACATGTCTTTTGTAGATGCACAAAAAACATGTACTTTTCCGAGATGGGCCGCGCCAAAAGGAACCTCCAGACTCCATCTTATCTATTTGAATTAATCGGTCAAGGTTGGTAGGTTATGGCTGTGTCAACGAAAAAGAGAGTCATCGTCATAGTGGGTCCAACCGCATCAGGCAAAACAAGCCTGTCTGTTCGCCTGGCCAAAAAATTCGGCGGAGAGGTCATTTCGGCCGATTCGAGGCAGATATATAAGGGCCTCAACATTGGCACTGGCAAAGTCACAAAAAAAGAAATGGCCGGTGTGCCCCATTATATGCTTGATGTGGCCAATCCAAAAAAACGATTCACGGTCGCGCAATTCGCAGAGCTGGCGCGAAAAAATCTCGAAGAGATTTTTTCGCGCGGCAAACTGCCCATTGTCGTCGGCGGTACGGGTTTTTATATTTCCGCCTTGATCGACGGCATAACATTTCCGGAAGTACCGCCCAACGAAAAACTGCGCTTGGCACTGAACAAGCGATCACCCGAGCGCTTATATGAACAGCTTGCCAAACTAGACAGCGAACGGGCCAAAGCGATCGATAGATATAACAAGCGCAGACTTATTCGCGCCATTGAAATAGCCAAAGCGTTGGGTAAAGTACCCAAGATAGAATCAGAATCCCGATACGAAACTCTTTGGATCGGCCTCAAACCGGACGGGAAAAGTTTACGCCAGAAAATCCACATTCGCCTATTCGAGCGAATTAGAGGAGGTATGGTCGCCGAAGCAAACAACCTGCATCGAGTCGGCCTTTCGTGGAAACGCATGGAAGAATTGGGTTTGGAATATAAATATCTGGCTTTTTATCTCAAAGGAAAACTGAGTAAAGAACAGATGCTTAAGGAGCTCGAAACGGCCATTTGGCATTACGCCAGGCGTCAGATGACATGGTTCAAGAGGGACAAACGAATAGCCTGGTT
This sequence comes from uncultured Candidatus Saccharibacteria bacterium, assembly GCA_964649625.1. Taxonomy (GTDB): domain Bacteria; phylum Patescibacteriota; class Minisyncoccia; order Phycocordibacterales; family 2-02-FULL-43-11; genus 2-02-FULL-43-11. The sequence goes on along the minus strand of CAZYRJ010000016.1, from coordinate 15,698 downwards.
CGATGCCACCTCCAAAAATTTGAGCAAGGATGTGCTGTCCAAAGCAAATGCGTTT
>CAZYRJ010000016.1:0-15633 GCA_964649625.1 uncultured Candidatus Saccharibacteria bacterium | reverse complement strand
CGCCGCCGGGATTATCCAAAAGAGATTAACGGTGATAATACCGATACACACTGATACCGCATATCGCATAATCCGCTTGGCGCGCGGCGCCTCTTTCACCAGCCACGCATTTACAGTATTGAGAACGAGCCAAACCACAGACAATACGAAAGCAAGATACAAAAAATGAATGGAAAATAATCCGATTAAACATATGGCTAAAAAATATATCGCGGCCGAACGAATCCTTTGTTGCGACCGGTCTTTTGAACCATCGTTCACGAATATAACCTCATATTTGTATGATAAACCCAAAAAGAAGGTCGACAGCTCCGCATTTATAAATGGAATATTCTTTTCCTCGTTATGAACCGGAACTATTATTGATATGGTCTTTTGCATATACGAACGTTAAGGAAACAATAACAATAACCAGAGAAACGATTAAATTATTTATTATTGCATCAATGCTACTGTGGCCCCGGAATAGGATGAATCCCATAAATATCATACCGGCTAGCGCGGTGGCGATTATAAAGAACCTGCGTAAAGCCAGAAAATGGAAAACGAAGATGTTAACTACGGCCGCAAGCAACATCACCAACCCAACTTTTGGCAAAAAGTGAGCGAAAGCAGCGTATTGCCGACCGATCATAAGCGACACAATCGGATCTCCGAAAAGATAAAACGCCACCATACCAGCGCTGCCAAAGATAAAGGATAGTAAAAAAGACTTTTTAAGAAGAGCCGAATTTTCTCGGAATGACTGCTTCAGCTTAACGGAAGCGAGCAACACCCGGCGCTTTCACACACACTTCATGCCGAAGGTGCATAATCGCCCCAACGTGTCAGACAGGAAAGTCCTGTGTGGCATAGGTCGAAATTATGAGACCTAATCATAGAACCCATCTCAATAATAATGTTTAGCTAAAACGCAATTAAACATTTATTATTTTTTGCGGTTATTATTGAGATGGGTTCTAAAATTGGCGTATGTGGCAAAATTGGTTAAACGCCGTTCTTGGTCTCTGGGTCATCCTGGTTCCGTTCCTCGGACTATCCGCATCAGCTCTCACCTGGACGCTGGTGGTATCCGGTATCATCATCGGGGCTCTAGCGTTATGGAGCGCGGGTCAAACATCAACCTCAGGCAGTAGAACAATGAGGCATGCATCGTAACCCACCGAGCCGGCAAATAGAAAACAGTCCGCTTGATGCGGGCTGTTTTCTTTTACATTCAATGCAAAATAATCGGGTATAACTTAAGCTCCACCGTGGGTGGAGCTTAAGTTAAAGAAAATTATTTAGTCTGGTCTTACTGGGATCGGCCAGAAGCCCCTGCGCTCTCGGCGCAGCGTTCTTTACTGATTGCTCTTTCGGCCGCCATGAGATGCCTTGCCGCCTTTTCTGCCCGCCTCACGAGCTTCCTCGGAAGTGAACTCATGAGCGGTTCCTTTTTCATGCGCGGCTTTGCCGCCCTTACGAGCGATCTCGCGCTGCTGTTCCTCGTCCATCGAGGCGAAGCCGCGCTTGTCGCTTCTATCTTCAGTTGCCATAAATTGTGATGATTTTTTTAACCTTTAATTAATGAATTTGGTTGCCTAGAACTCATCTCAAAACCTACCACAGCAATATTGATTTGAAGCTGTTTCGCATCGTCGATTCGTGGAATTCCGTTAAAAAGGGCTTGTCCTCGGTCGGAGTAGTCGGCTACACCTCCCTCGTCTGCGCCCTTTTTTCTTTGAATTCCACGAATCTTTGGATTGCGATTGGTTTTGAGATGAGTTCTAACACAACCGCTCGACCACAAGCGCATTGTAGACGGTTGAAATTAATTAAAGATTAAGCGGCTATTTTATTGTCAGGAGCGCGGTTGAGAACCTATTCAAGAACGCCGTCAGCCAAACCGTAACGCAAAAGTTCTCTCGGAGTGAGTATGGTATTTCGGATCATCATCCGCCTGATCTTGTTCTTGGTCAGCTTGCCCTTTGAACGCGAAGCCACCAATTCGGCATACTGATCGTCCTTAAGTCTATCCTCCCTGCCCATGGATTCTATTTCGGGCGCCGTAAAACGCTGATCCGTGTCGAATACTCGGCCAGCCATATGGAGGAGAAGCGTCGTATGCTTGGTTACATAACGTCTCTCACCGCAAAGAAAAATGATGAGACCCGACGAGTCAACGTCGCCCGAACCGATGGTGACCAGATTCGGCTTGAGCACGTAGGTAAGATGGTCAAAAAAGCTCATTGCCGTGCCGGTCGGGCCGCCCGGAGAGGTTACCGTCATAAAGATAGACTCTTTGGGTTTCCGATGAGTCAGTTCTCTAATCCTCATAAGTACGCGTTCGTTGGTCGCATAGTTTACCGTGCCTAAATAATCGACTGAATTATCGGCTCGCACCAGGGGCTTGAGCAAGTTCCGCGGCAAAGGCGAAATATATTGCTCTCCTAATCTTACAGTTTCGTTTTTTAATGTTTTCATGGTTGCCTCATTATCATCGTGAAGCTTTGATGAATCAAGCTGAACCGAGAGTTCCACATTTAACTTCATACAAAAACAAGCTCAGCCATTGAGGCTCCGTATAAACTCATGTTAGCAACAAAGATGACCCTGAAGTTCCGATCGGAACTTCAGGGTCATAGCCGAGCAACACCGATTGTTTTCTTGTTCTAAATCTGATTAAGCTTGGCCCGAGTTTTTGGACCAACCAAACCGTAGCCCTCGTCAGAGGGATTAGCAATGCCATGCTTGACCTGGAACTTTTGCAGTGCCTTCAAAGTCAATGGCCCGAAGTAGTCCGACTCGAAGCCCGGGGAACCATCTCCGCTTAGAGCCACAGCGGTTTCCGGATCTTTATTTAACAGTTGTTGGAGCAAAACCACATCGGCGCTTCTCATCCCCTTCTTCAGCATCTTGTTCAGCTTAGAAATGCCGGAGGGCACCGCAGGTTTAACCGGTTCTATCGCCGCGCCAGCGCCCGCGGCATTTTCCAGTCCAAGCTTGGCTCTGGTTTGAGGGCCCGCGAAACCAACCTGCTCTAAGCCCAGAGCTTTTTGATATTTCATGAGGGCCAACCTGGTCATAGCGCCGAAATAACCTTTGGCTATGCCTTTGGGCAATACGAGATAACCCTTTGACTCAAGAATATTCTGTAGAGCCACAACCGCGCTAACCTCAACCTGTCGACAGTTCCGCTTGATACTGGCAAATTGCTTACGACCGGCGGATTCGACAGAGATTGGGTTTGTCCAAAAATTGCGAACTGACTAAGGTGTGTAGTTGTGGCGGTAACGGTGTTGTTGACCTGATCGATAACGCTTCCGAGCTTTTGCCAGGTGGTCGTGCCGCTCTCTAGAGTAAACATGACAAAAGTTGATTCCGCGACGCCGCTTTGAACCTGCGAATCCAAATATTTCAGCTGTATTCTGATCGGCGATGCGAAAGTGGTAACCGCGGATGTCGTGGAATTACTACTTACTACCGTAGCCTCGATCTCGTATGAAGACCCGACAACGATCTTACCTAACGGAATGTTAAGGGGTGCCGCCGTATTGGCCTGCACTTTGAACGTCGTATTTTCGGAAAGCACACCGGAAGGCACGAAGACTGTCGCGCCCGAATTATCAGCATTAGTTTTTTCAATTATGCCTCCTCCCTCTTTTGTCGCGATTGCCGAGACAAAGGATTGAGGCGTCGGCGCGGCGATACCGCTTCCTCCGCCTCCGCCTCCGCCGATTGGCCCGCCGCCAACCGCGACATTCGCCACCGTTGCGGTTACGGGGCTCGAAGCGGCCGATTCGGAAGATCCACCGGATTTGTAAGCCGCCACTTTGTAATAATAGGCCGTGCCGTTCGAAAGTCCTATATTAGTATAACTGGTCACATTTCCTGCGTCAGCCAAGAGGGGAAAAGATCCGGTCGACGAACTGCCACGATAGATATAGTAGCCCGTCGCACCCGAGACCGCGTCCCAACTCAATGTAATCCTGCCGCTTCCCGCAGCCCCCGCCGATGCGGCTAGGCCTGTCGGAGTACTTGGCGGTTCAACCCCAGTCGGCGATGACAGAGCGAAAGTTGAGAAGTGCGTCGTAACGGCAGTAAACGTAACTGAAGTGACATTAGAGAGATCGAGTGCCGGACTGGCCACAACCAAACCGTCGGCGTCTTTATAAGTCGGCACAGTACTCAGATTTTCCCAATCCTTCTTGTCATCGCTATAAGCCACAACGGCCAGCATTCCAACAGAAGTAGTGGAAGTGATACTGGACGCAGTCAGTTCAGCCTTCGTATAAGAAAGCTCAAGCGTAGCCTTGCTACCAGACTGAAGATTGGTCACTTTGGTACTGCCGTTGTAAGCATTGATCTCTTTAGCTTTACTGCCAACAATATTGACGCTTGAAGTATTCGGATAATTGCTGGTCTCTTTCGCGTTCAGGTATGAATTGCTGCCTGATTGACCAAGAGCGTTGGCCTCCAAATCAACCTCGACGCCTACGGTAGAGTCACTTAAGGAACCGACCGAAGTATCGTAGAAAGTATTGCTGGTGGCCAATTTAGTCTGTAAAGATACAGCGGTCGAAAGCGTAATACCTATATTAGACACAGATGTGGTTACGGTAACAGGGTTGCTGCTATAGGCACCCTCGGCGTAGCCTTCGGCGGCGGCATAAACCCGCCATGTGCCACTCGTAACATAAAGGGTATAGGCACCGCTCGTATCTGTCCGACCAACAACTTGGCCGCCCCCTACTTTTTCGGCTCTAACGAATGCGTCCGCCGCCGGACTGCCGCCCGCTGTTACCGTACCGGATATTGTGAGGCTGGCTGAACTTAGAACGAAATTTTGGGTGGCATCGGCTGAAATGGTTAGCGTTGCCGGAGTACCGATGTAACCGGGCTTGTTGGCCATCACCTGATAGGTCCCATTGGCGGCCTTGATGCTGTAGCGGCCGCTCGTCGTCGCTTGAGTGCCGAAGAAAACGCCGTTAGTCTCATCGACAAACTGGATCCAAGCCCCTTCAAGTTCATTGCCGCCTGTCGCCGCTGTGTGATAAACGGTACCGGCGACAGTGCTCAGTGAGGCAGTCGAGGTGTTGAGCACGACTTTGATCACCTCGGTGTCGCTATTGACAGTCACGGCATTTTCTGAAACCGCAGTGTCCGCATCATCCGACGCCACCGTTACATTTTGCTGAGCCACCCCTTGAATTGAAACGCGAACTTTAGGCGCAGAACCCTTCGGTATTTGGATGGTCGTCGAAGAAGCGTTGGTAATCTCGGTGTGATTGTTGTTCCCAGTCGTATTGTCAAAGAAATCTATGAAAGCCTTGGGCACAATGGTCAGATTATCCGAGGAATCCTTGATGTTAACCGTTACCGTACTTCGTTTGGCAATTTTGATGTTCTGCGTTGTCGAGGCCGTTAAGTTGATAGTGCCGATCGCCGTACCGTCATTCTTAAGCGGCGCAATTTTGCCGTATGTCGGCTTGAAAACATCAGTAATCTGGTAAAGCGTCCCCGAAGGCACGCGGATCGAGAAAGCGCCGTCGCTCCCCGATACGCCCTCGTTACTGCCGGAAGGACCGGAAAGTCTGATGACGGCGCCGGTGATGCCTTCTCCAGCGTCAAAGTCACTGCCGGCGTCGGTGTCTTCGTAGAGATTGCCCGATAAGATGCTGAATGTTTGCCCTGATGAAGGAGCGAAGTTGATATCTGATCGGCTAGCAGTGCTGATGGTCACAGTTTGTTCGGAAGCCGGACCGAAGCCAGGAATAAAGGCTCCGACCTTCCAAGTGCCACTGTCCACGTAAAGCGTGTAATTGCCGGTCGAAGAATCGGTCATGGCATCGACGTGGCCAGGCGCATCAGTTCGGTAAGCGAACACCGGAGCATTGCCGATAGCATTGGTGCCGTCGGTTACCCGTCCAGTTATGGTATAACTCGGCTTCGACAATTTAATGGTGAACGGATTAGCGCCTGAGGAACCGGTCGAGGCGGTCGGACTGCCGTCAACATAGACATTTCCGGAGGAATCTACCACGACCGGTGTTTCCTTTGATTGGCCGATACCTGGACTGAACGAGCCGACATTATATGAACCGGCCACCACTCGTATCGAGAAGGCGCCTGAAGCTGAAGTTTGCGAGTGATTGCCGAGGCCGAGTGTTGGCGAAAAAGCGTAGACACCGGCACTTGCGATCGCGTTCCCAGAATCGTCTTTCAAAACGCCAGCGATGGTCTTATCCGCCACGGAAATGTTGAAAGTATTAGAAGTGGTCGAAACACCGTTGATGGCCATGACGCAAGCTGAAGGACAACCGGAAACCACGACTTCAACCGGTCTCGGCATGGACCAGGTCGGTGAAGGCGGCGGGCCGCTCATGCCCATGTTACTGCCCTTCGGCATAGCCGGCCCCACACCAACATTCCAGACACCATTTGTCTGCGGGATCGGAATGGTCGTCAGCGTAGCGGCCGCTAGAGCGCCTACACCAGGGGTCACCGATTTGACCACGAATTGTCCTGGCCCCCCAGCAAAGACATCTAACTGCTCAGTGGCTGTGAACGTGTCTGCCGCAGCCGTCATTTTGACTGTAAACGTACTAGCCGAACCGGTCCCTGAAAGAGTGAAGTTTCTGAAAATAGTGTTGGTGGATGTAGCTTGAATGGGCATCGGCATTGGCGAGCCATAGAAGGAAGTGGTCGTCGCGCCATCTGCATCACTGATGCCCGAAATAAAAGGATCGGTGAAAAGCATGAACTCACTGCCGCCGCCGAAATTATTGGTTAGGAACTGAGTGCCGACCGGAATGTTGGTGAATTGATAAACACCATTCGCGTCAGTGGTCGCATCCATGGGACCGGTCTGTGGAGACATCATGTGAACCGTCATGCCGACCAATACGCCTCCATTCCCTCTCACAATGCCCTGAACTGTCGTTGTCGCTCCTCCTCCTGTGGCGCCTCCTCCGATGAAGACCGGATTCGCCGTGAATGATTCGAGCAATGTTCCAGAAGCGTTCTTTGATTTTATGTCGATGGTGTAACCGGAACTGTCGAAGCTCTTCGGGATGGACGGGTTTTTAAGATCAACCAAAGCAAAACGTAAAAAGTCGTGAGTATCGCTATTTTCAGACCGGGTGGCGGTATCGAGCGTAAGTGTTACGGTCTTGGCTTGCGCATCTTTGGTTATCGTTTTTATGCCAACTGTCCCCGTACCGGGGCCGTTGATATCGGCATTTTGGCCGGTAATGAAGGGATTGTTGGCTGAAGTCGTAGCCACACAGCACAATCCAAAATCCGAGCTGGAAGGAAAAGTAAGGACTATGGTGCCGTTGGCTGGAATTTGACTGGCGATCGGCAATTCGAATTCGTACGTCGAGCTGGCGTTGACGAAAGTATTCTGCGGTCTGATGTTGACTGGCGGCATGAACCCGATGCCGGCGGCGCTAAAATCTTTCATCTCGCCGAAGGTTGTGCCCTCAAACGAACCAGGACCGACAAATCCCCCCGAGCTTGTGAAGGATTGGATGGTGCCGTTGAAAGTACTCGACATCGTCATCTGATTGCCGGAAATATCTTTGATGTTGCTCGCGATGATAGCGAAAGCCGAACCCGCCGCAAGACGCAGACCGGTTAACTTGACGGTTCTTGTCGATGCATCATAAGAGAGCTGATGGCCGGCCATAGCCGAGAGAGTTTGGGCCACACCGCCGACAGTTAAAGAGTAGTTGGCTAAAGCGATAGCGTCAGTCGCATTGATCGGTTCATTCCAAGTAATAGCCAAACTGAAGTCATCGCCGTTGGCGAACATAATAGAAGGCGGGGTCGCGTCAGAGTTAACTCCCTCCACGGTCCAAGTCCTGGTAACATCCGAACCCAAAGCCACACCGGCGACATTAGTGATAGTCGCACCCGTTAAGGTCAGAACCAGACTCTGGCTAAGCGGCAAGATGTTGGAACTGATGAAGTGCCCTTCTTTGGCGGTCGGGTCATAGCGAACACTGCCCGGCAAATTGGCGCCGCCGGAAATGGCAAGGGCCACGGAAGTGGAATTAACCGAACTGACGTCGATCGCGTCATCGAAAGTGAAAATAAAATCATTAGTGTTGGCTGTGATAGTCGTCCCTGGAGTTGGCAACACGCCAATAACAGTCGGTGCCGACGCATCCGCACCCGTTCCTGTTGTAAAGACCGAGACATAAGGTGAGCCTCCTCCTCCACCCGGAATTGAAATGTTGTTGTCATTTTGTACCGAAGTGGTTACGCTGATCGTATAGGCGGTATTTGCGGCAAGAGCCGAACCAAGTGACGCGGTCAAAATATTCTTGCCCGTTGAAGTACTGAACGTAAAACTTGACAGCGCGATACTGCTGCCCCCTCCCGTCAAAGTGATGTTTGATGAAGTGAGCGTAGATATCTTCATATTCGGCTGGTTGAATTCGATGGCGATTTTGGCAATATTTGTCGGCACATTGTTACTGCCGGGAAACGGACTGGTTCCGATCACGGCCGGTGGGGTGATGTTGGTTGCCGTTTGCCCCGATCCACCAGTAGTGAAAGATGCTGTATAAGGCTGATTGCCGGCTTCAAAATTGTTTTGATCGAGCGCGTTGCCAGAGAGGTCGTAAATTGAACTGGTGGCGATAAAGTTATAAACGGTACTTGCCAATAAGGCGGCCGAGAGATTGCACTTGGCCGGCGGCTCGAAAGAGCCCGGAGTAATGTTAAACGTTACACTTGTACATAGGTTCTTGGTTAAGTCTGTGGCGTCGTCGCCATTCTTGACCAAGACCACACTTGAGGTGGCTGTGGCCGACGCAATGGTAGTGGGGCTCACAGGTTTATTGAAACCAAAACCGATATATGACATATCCACCGGTACATTGGTCATACCGTTCATTGGAAATGAACCCATGACCTGAAGTTTGGACATATCCATTCCCCCTCCTCCGAAAGGAAATTCAATTGAACTTAAACTATTTTGGGGTACGGCCACGCTTTGCAGAACAAAGTCCTCTTTATTATTGTTAGCGTCGTAACTGTTGCCTTTGGAAGAGTCGGTTCCTCCAGCAGCCATGCCGGATGCCGTCGAAGTGGCCGATGGGTAGCCGATAGCGACTCTTTCAAGAACAGAGCTGTTTTCCGTCAAATCAGTGGCACCCGTGGTACAAGTTCCCTCACAATTGGCAACAGCCTCAGTACCCCAACCGACACGGTCAATGGCCGTTGAAGTAGCCAACGACACGGTTGACGAGGTAGCTATCGACAAACCGGTGTTTGCCGCTAAGGTATTCCCGGAAAGAGTGGTGTAAACTGCGTCAGCCGGCACACTGCCGCTATAATTGGTCTGTGAGGCGATCAGAAAGAAACCATGTGCCGGAATGACTTTTTTGTAGTAGGTCAGAGTCTTCAAACCCGCCCCGCCCGCCTGATTAAAGATAAAAAGATTAAGAGGCAGATCTTGTAGGTTGATTGCCGTATCACCCGAGTTATAGAGCTCGATAAATTCGTTGGCTGTGTTAGCGGCGTCTCCGGCACGGACCTCGCTGATTTTTAAGGTCGCTCCCTGGTTCAGAGTAACCTTTCGGTTGGAAGAAAAAGCGGTTCCGACGCCATAGCCGGTTGAACTGGCGAACTCGTCTTGAAGAGCGACATTGAAAGCGTGACCCGTCGTAATGCCCGTAACGTTAGTCGTTGACGCCACGATATAAAATTCCACCGCCGAAGAAGTAATGGCCACAGGGGTCGAGGGCGTCAGTAAGACAAGAGAGCTGTCGACAGCCGGGTTAATAGACGTGGCCCCTCTAACCAGAGTGTCTTGGTCAATCTGAAAATCCGGCTGGGTACCTGATTCTTTCCAAAGCGACACCTGGGCGACTTCGCCATTTGACATGGTCGTCGAAGCAACTAGCTGAAACCCAACCTTAGTCAACGTGTCCGAACCTGAAGATTGCGCCAGACGAAATCGTGCGAGTGGAATAATCGCACCGCCGCCAGCCTCAACATTTTGAAAAACCGCGTCAATCGGGGGCGCGTCTTGCGTAATCAAAGCATCAGCCCGAAGAGACATCCCCAAGATGCCGGAGGCTAAAATAGCGGCAAACAAAATTGCTCTGAAAAGTTTGGGGCTAAAAACTTTGGCGCCTGAAGAGGCCGACGCCAGAGCAATATATAAATTTTTTTTCATAGACACGAACTAACACGCGCCCGGCGCGTCAATTACTTTTAGTATTCACATTGTAACACCTCACCTACTTTGTCATGAGTCAACTGTGCATAACATTTGGACCAGCATGCTTCGATAAAAAGTTTGATCATCAGCGAAAAAGACTCGCGGCTAGTCGATATGTAGGCGAGCTATACTTTTCGCACGTTGCTTCGTCAGAAACACTAGATTTTTTTGTTTCTTTGCGGAAATGGGTGGAAATTTTAATGAGAGTTAAAATGGCTTAAAAGTAAATACTATATAGATGACCCCTATGAACTGTTAGCCGCGTTCTTCAGTTCGGCAATGTCGAGTTTCGTCATTTTAAGCATAGCCTTCATAGCCCTTTGCGCTTTTTTTGGATCAGGGTCGCTCAGTAATTTCGTCAACACACCGGGTACGATCTGCCAAGTAACACCGAACTTATCCTTGTTGATCCAACCGCAAACGCCCGGCTCGCCTCCTTCCTCGCCGAGCCGCCGCCAGAAATAATCGACTTCGTTTTGCGTCTCGCAGAGAACCACAAAAGAAACGGCTCCGCTCATTTTAAACTGCGGCCCGCCGTTCAAAGCGGTAAATTCCATTCCTTCCAACGTAAAGCTAATCGTCATGACGGAACCGACCGGCTGGCCGGCAGCTTTTGATCCGGCCTCGTCATATTTTCCGACCGCGCCTATTTTAGCCCCACGCTTCTTTCCGGGATTGCCATTGAACACTTCGACATAAAAATTTGCGGCCTCTTCGGCTTCTTTGTCGAACCAAAAGAACGGTGAAATTTTTTGCATGGTTAAAGTTAAAGTTAGTGATACACCGGTATGGTGCAATGGCTCCGATATGGAATTTGTGAACAAAAAACCGGCCCTATGGGGTCGGTTAGGAGATAAATGAAAAACTGAACTTAGAGCGATTAGGCGCTTCGGAGGACTTTGTAAGACCGCACCTTGATATTTCCTTCGGGAAGATCGGGGTCTTTGGCGTCGATATGAGTAATGCCCCGAGCATTCTCCAGGCTGTGCACCTGGCAGTGTGGACATCTTGCGAGAATAGCGGAAGTGCTTACGTCGATTTTCGGGCCGGCTGAGCCCTCTTTATTTTCCGGTGCCAGGAACGCACCCTTGCCTCAGTCGGATTGGCTGACTCAGCCACGCTCTTCGCGGGAAAAGCCCTAAAAATGTCCCCTTTTTTATGTACGATAGGCCCACGGATCTGCTTTAGAGCAGTCCGGGCTTTTGGGTCGTCGATAACCAACTGTCCTTTTTCATTGAGGTGAGCGGCTTTCTTTTCGACTAGCCAAGTCGCCGTGTCCCAACTCCCGCTTCTGCGCTTGCCGGCTATCCTCTCCAAATTCCCCTCTTCGCCGACATCATGAGTCCGAAAACTGACGAATTCGCTTTTGGGTCTAACCTCCACGCGGTAAAAAAGACCACCGCCGGCCCCAGGCCGACGCCCGGCGCGTCCTTTTGGCTTAGCCAGACTATGCTGTCGCCTACTCACGCTTTCCCATCTGGCTTGAGCTTTTTTTATATTTTGCCTGGCGGCTATCTGCTTTTTTTTAGAAAAAGGCATAAATTGAATTTTATGCTGGCGACGTTAAAGAAAAAATGAATCAACCTGATCGAAATGTGCGAAAATGCAATACTGATGCATACGCTTTAATAATCAAATCACATGACAAACGAATACTTGCGTCCCGACAACTTAGAACGATACAGTTTTCTATGGTCCGAAGCGCGACTTATTATCGCCGCTCTCGCGTTGCTTTTGGGCGGCGTACCTCCGCTCAAGCTCTTTCTGCCGCTTCCGTCGGGACTAATGAACCTGATCCTTACTCTTTGCTGGTTGATAAGCGGGGTCGCGGCCGGTTATCTACTCTACCACTGGTTCAAGAACAACAAACTGATATTCGGGGGAAATAACGGAAAAGACAAAGCCGCTTTTTTGGTCAGCGTGGTTTCAGGGATCAATCTGGGGCTCGTCGGCTTAACCGGTAGGAACATCGGCATGTCCATCACTTCCAACTATCTCGCATTTCTCGTCGTCGCGGTGCTATATATCTTGGCCGCTTACCACCTTTACAAACGCTTCAAATTCTACGGAGAAAAACTGTTCTAATAAGGAAAGCGTCCGCCACGGCGGACTTTTTTTGATCTGCTATTTGCCTCTTTGCTTGAACATCCGTGTGGCAATCGGGACACTGATCAAAATTATTCCCACCGACCAGATCGTCGCGGACCAGCCCGCCGTTCCCAAGGGCGTCCCGACAAGCCATGAGCGCATGGCATTCATAACCTGGGTCAATGGTTGATTCTCGGCAAATATCCGAAGCACCGTCGGCATGGTTTCCGTCGGCACAAAAGCGCTTGAGATAAAAGTCAGCGGAAATATCATGACGAATCCGACCCACTGAGCGGCCTCCAGGCTCTTGACCATAAGTCCTAAAATGGCCGACAACCATGATATAGCAAGTGAAAATAGAACGGCCGAGCCGAAGACCAACAGCCATTCGGTTATGCCGGCCGTCGGCCTGAAGCCGACAAGAAAGCCGATGAGGATGATGATCACTCCGGAGATCATGTTCCGCAAAAGGTCGGCCGCAACATGCCCGACGAGAAGCGCGCTCGCGTGCATCGGCAAAGACCGGAATCTGTCCACGATGCCCTGTTGAAGATCTACGGCCAAATTAATGGTCGTATAGTTGGCGCCGAAAGCCAGCGTCTGCACAAAAATGCCGGCAAAAAGATAATTGGCATAGCTGACATCTCCAGTATCGATAGCGCCGCCAAGCACATAACGGTTTAGCAACATGAACATTATCGGAAACATCGCCACAGACATCAATTGGTCCAAACTCCGCGTTATATGCAAAATGCTGCGCTTGGCCATTAGCCAGCCGTCCAAAAGGTACCAGTAAACTCCGGAGCGTTTCTCGGCCGTCACGGCCGTTGTTAAATGTGATGCTCCATCCATATTAATGATTGTTGTTATCTGTGCCTTCGACGCCGCGGCCGGTTAAGGATAAGAAAACATCATCAAGGGTCGGCTGGTGAAGCGAAAGGCTTTCGATACCGATCTTTGATTCTTCTAATTTGTTGAGGACATTCTTGAGGTCCTTGGCGCCATGTTCCGTCGGGATGCTCAGACTGCGATTATTCTTATCGATGCGTAAGCCCTCTATCCGTATCAACCCTGCCGCCTTGTTAAAATCGCTTTTCTCATCAACGATCAGTTCCAGGTGATCCGAACCGACCTTGGCCTTTAGGTCCGCCGGTGTCCCCTCGGCAATCACCTCGCCGTGGTCAATGACCACGATCCGATCGGATAAATGGTCGGCCTCTTCCATATATTGCGTTGTGAGAAGAACGGTCACGTCGGCCGCGGCCAATTCTTTTATGATAGCCCACATCGTGACGCGGCTTCGGGGATCCAAACCGGTCGTCGGTTCATCGAGGAATAATACGGGCGGTGAGGCTATCAAACTCATAGCCAAGTCGATTCGCCTTCTCATGCCTCCGGAATATGTTTTGACAGGCCGGTCGCTCGCCTCTTTTAAGTCAAACCGCGCGATAAGCTCATCCGCGCGGTTCTTGGCATCGGCGGCGCTCAAGCGATACAGCCTGCCGATCATTTCGATGTTTTCCCATCCGGTCAAATATTCATCCACTGCGGCGTACTGGCCGGTAAGGCCGATGCTCTTGCGCACGCCTGAGGGCTCTCGGACGACGTCAAAACCGTTCACCATTGCCCGGCCAGAATCCGGGTTAAGCAGGGTACTTAGAATCTTTACCGTGGTAGTTTTGCCCGCTCCATTCGGACCGAGCAGAGCCAAGATCTCGCCTCTCTCGACAGAAAAATCGATGCCTTCAAGCACCCTCTGCGTTTTGTATGCTTTTTTTATTCCATCGACAAGGATGGTGGGATTCGCCATGCTTTAGGCCTTAGGAGGCTCGAGAAGGCTTCCCCTGTTGCCTTCCGTGTCTATGAAAGAAATATATAAACCGATCCCGGGGATCATATCCGGCTCGCCGAGCTTTGATCCGCCGACGATGCGCCCGCCGGCTTCGGTGACCTTTTTCATCGAAGCTCGAATATCTTGAACACTGATGACCACGGAGGGATGCTCATTGTCTTTGCTTCTCTCGAAAAAACCGCTGTTTATTCTGCCTGGTTTCTTGATCATTTGTTTCTCGTTTGTCTCCGTCGTTCCCGCCAAAACATAGTTGCCCATTTCCGGACCGAGAATCTCGGTCTTCCAGCCGAAAACTTTTTTATAAAAATCAGCCATCCGATTTTTATCCTGATAAGGCATCTCGAAATGTACAACCGGGTCCATATTATTCGTTTTTATCGATTTGATAATTTACCATCCACTCAATGCCATACTTATCGGTGACAACCCCGAAAAGCGCTCCCCACAAAGCTTTTTCGAGCGGCATGAATACTTCACCCCCCTTCGATAACTTCGCAAATATCTTTTTTGCGTCCTCTTCCGAAAACGTATTTACCGAAACCGCAACATTATCTCCTATCACAGCTTTGTCGCGCATCATATCGGACGCGAAGATCTCCATTTCACCTATCTTCAATGTGGCGTGCATTATTTTATTTAAAGCCTCCTTAGGCATTTCTTTTGCCATAGGTGATTCGCCGACCGTCTGAAAAGACAGTTCGCCTCCAAAACAGCTCTGATAGAAGGTCATTGCATCCTTACACTCGTCGTCATTGAATCGTAAATAAGGATTTATCTTTATGGTCTGGGTCATGGTTTTATATAAAACTCATTCATAATAAAGATCATGCTTCGGCTATCGCTTTGAGCTTCTTCAAAGCTTCCGGCCAAATATTTTCGAACATCTCCTTAAATTCGTCGTCAGCGTCCATGTCAACCAAAAGCTCGGTCTTTCTGTCTTTTTCTTTAAAAGTATAGTTTTCATGAGCGCCCTTCCATTCGGTCTCCACTTCTTTATCATCTTTTATCTCACCGAGATGTTCAATGGAAATGTATTCATGCCTCCGGTTCTCGGCTATACGGCTGAACATGCCGGAAACCTTGCCGTCTTCTTCTGGAGCCAGGAAGCGAATATTACTCCCCTTTTCCCAACCGCCCTCGTAGCGAGAACCGTGGTGAAAAGGTTCCGTCCACGCCCGATAAGTCTCATCGCCCAGCATGGCATTCCAAACCTTTTCCGCGGGCGCGTTGATAATAGTAGAAAAATGCATTTTTTGGGTTTTCATATTTATAAGTGATGGATAGCCGACTCTATAACCCGCATTTTGTCGAAATGTTGCATTTTCGGCCGAGCTCTAAAAGGACCGAACCATATTTCAATGGTCGTCGTAATGCGTGAGCCGCTAGAAAAGGCGGCACATGACACAGGGAAAAAAAGCGTCCGCCGTGGCGGAGCTTCCTATACTAAAAGCATACCTTAATAGGTATGCTTTTTCGT
>CAZYRJ010000015.1:22153-24362 GCA_964649625.1 uncultured Candidatus Saccharibacteria bacterium | reverse complement strand
AAATTAGCAGAATTAACAAAAGAACATGAGAACAACTTTTTCAAACGAAGAGATATGTCTTGGAAATGGGGATCGAAGCCCTCTGATGGCCGGAGTTCTCGCTCTGCTACTCAATAATTCTGGCAACGATGACGTTGTCTGTGAGAGTGGTGGAATCCGCGACTCGGCTGCCAAAGGCGGAGGGGCTTCGAAATTCGGCGTTCTGTCGGGAAAAAGGATTGGTATCGATCTATCCAAACACGTGCGACGAAAGGTCGACAATCTGCAACTCAGCGAATACGACTTGTTCGTCGCAGTGGACCAGCAGGTCGCATTCCGGCTGTTTGAACTCGGAGTGTCGCCCAACAAAATCTTCGAAGTTGGAATCCCGAACCCGTGGCCGTCGGAATTTCAAATCGACCACGACGTTGTTGCAGAACATATCATGGCCGCAATGTACCGCGTAGTTACGCGGTATTTCCCGCTCGCCGTGTAAAGACGTTCACGTCTGCAAAGTAGCCCAACCACTTGTGGTTGGGCTTTTATCATTTCAGAACTACGCGCGTTTGAGAATATGCACCACTCCCTTATTCGCATCAACTTCTACTTCATCTCCGTCTTTTAGAACTTTCGTCGCAATTTTAGTTCCAATGACACAGGGAACATTTAATTCTCTGGAAACTATGGCGGCGTGAGATGACAAACCTCCCTCATCCGTTACAACAGCTGCGGCCTTTTTCATGAGCAGAATAAAATCTGGCGTAGTCATTGGAGCCACAAGAATTTCCCCGGGGTTAAATTTTGCAAAATCGGACCTTTGCAAAATTACTCTGGCTAAACCTTTTGCCATTCCTCGGCAAGCTACGCTTCCTTTAAACTCAGTCATGTCCTGTCGCCCTGTGTGATTAAAAAAATCTACCATTTCTTTCGCGTGTGCGCCGGATAGCACGAATGGTTTCTCTTCTAAAACACCCGTCGCAAAACATGATATTCGATCTTCCAATTCAGTCATATCAACTGTTTTCCCTAACTTTAGCCATTCAAAGACCTCTGACGGTAAAAGGCTGTAAAATTCTTCTCTGCTAAGGTGAAGCTCGTTTGCTAAATACAAACCGGCAGGCTCGAAAGCAAACCAAACTTGTTGGGCTAATTCCTTGAGCCTATTTCTCAAGTAAATTCCCGCCTGTAATCCTACAAGTTCTGGCGGAGCTCCTTCAGGAACAGGTTTGTGCAAAATTTCCGACTGGCTACCTGATAGAGCTTCATCAAGCTCTGCGCGGGTATACTGTTCAATGATATTGTAAGCGGTCTTTATCCATCCAAAACGTTTCAAATTATCCTCGATCAACTCTTCCTTTTCAGAACCGACTCTTTTGATTTGCTCTAGAGATTTATGGTATAAGTCTATATCCATTCCGCGATAAGGGATGGCGTAATCGGAAAAATCAAAATTTTGTTTTTTTAAAAAGTTTTCGCAGTAATTAGTCAAAGGCACGGCAACGACGTAGTACTTTTGGATTTGATGCAGAATGTCAGCATACTCGGCAAAAATCTTACTGGCCACTTCTCTATCTTTTATCGGATTAACGGATGCCGCTACGAATAAATCTTTTCTCGGAACTATGTTGTCTAAGTCATCAATGATTTTGACTGGCCAGTCGGGGTCGACTCCAAACACCTGCCCAAAAAGAACTGGTATAGAATTTGTTGCGACCAAATCGTACAAAGCAAAATCTTGTACCCAGATTTTGCTGGAATAATGAGCAACAATGCCTTTTGTAAGTTCGAGGGGAATCGCTATCGCTTCTGCACATATAAATTTCGACTGCAAATAACCCGATCTTTTTACTCGGTTATCCCATGGGTGATCTTTAATCTTCTGAACCAGATCTTTGTTGAACATGTAACTTTCTTTTGTAGCTAAATTATACACCCCCTAACTTTAAATCATCCTTTACGATATGGAAACCTCCATCGCTGTCTAATCGAGTATGTAAAACATTAGTGAAATCATCTTCCTCTACCACTTTTTCCGCTATTCCTTTCGCTAAATTATAAGTTTCCATATCTCCCATTTCCTGCGCCTGCATTGCAAACCCGTGGAGATGAAAGGCCACCCTGCGCAGGTAATCAGAATACCATTGACCGTACTTTTTATCGGCTTTTTCTTTTTTGTCTCCTAATCTCTCTTTAAGACAGCCGGCAACGCCTGGCGGAGCGCTCCGCAAGA
>CAZYRJ010000015.1:19719-22143 GCA_964649625.1 uncultured Candidatus Saccharibacteria bacterium | reverse complement strand
TACATATTCTTCTGGACTATCGATGCGGCCGCCAATCTTCATTGTCTCATCTTTAGACAGCCAGAGGTATTTACCCTCATTCAATGACCTAACAATTTCAGATGGGCCAACCATAGGCTTAATATCTTCTTCTTTTTCACCTAATTCCTTTTCCCATCGATAAACGCGGCCCGAATCGTCTGTCAAATATTTAATTCGTTTTCCCATTACTGGAAAATCGCCAACCTCATTCAACATTTGACCTTGGAAGGTAACAGCCTCCTGTTTACCTGCACTCCTTAGATTTTTCCCGGCCGAACAAACAAGTTCCATATATGCCATCCTGCCGTAGCCTTCTCCCGATACCGCTTTGCCATCTTTAACTTTTTCAAGCTTAAAGGGTGAGTCGCTTCCGTACAATTCGTTGAGTACGGCTTCCTTTTTTTCAGGCTGTAGCCCTCTTGGAAGTTCCAGCAATCTATCTTTTGATATTTCATCAAACCTGCCGGTTTTTGAGTTCTTCTGGCCTTGGTGATCTACCAACCGGCCGCGGTTTAATACAAATAGCGGCAAACCAATTTCTTCGGAAAACTTTTGTAGATCTTCATAAGGTACACGGTCTTTTTGGCCCTTCATATCCGAGTCCCAATACAAAGCAACTGCTACCGGCGATTTTACAACCAGTTCATTATAAGTGTTTGGACGCCTATTTTGAATCGCGTTTTTTATATTCTTCAATATCTTTATCGGCAGTCAAATTGCTTCTGTCGCCAAGGATTTCTGTCGGCGCTGTTGCCGAATCATACGGAGAGGCCTGTGTAATCTCGCCGCCAGCCAGAATTACTCCAATCCGCGACCAGATATTTTCCGCGGTATCGTCTCTTGAAATCGTCGACGCAGAAATATCTGGCTGAAGAGTTAAGAAAATTTTAAGTTTGTCTTTCCAAGTTGTCCCTGCTTTTAATATGGAATTGGCGTCTGGAATAAAAGTGGGATGAATGCCGTGCACCAGCAATACATCATAAGTTTCCATTATATTTTCTACACTTCTTATTTTGACACCCTCTTCCAACGATTTCTCTTCTATCGAGTTGGGATTTTCGTAAGTCGATGTCATGTTTTTTGCGTCCTTTTATTAGTTCAAGATCCTCACTATGCCTTTATTCGCATCCACCTCCACGATATCACCATCCTTAAGAACTTTTGTGGCGATTTTTGTTCCAACTATGCACGGTTTCCCAAATTCTCGGGACATTATTGCCGCATGAGAAAGAAGGCCGCCTTCGTCAGTAACAACCGCTGAAGCCCGCTTCATGGCCGGAACATAGTCTGGTCCAGTCATCGAACATACAAGCACTTCTCCATCTTTCAGGGAGTAAGAATCTTGGGGCAACAATGCAATTTTAACCTTACCCTTTGCATGACCTCGAGAAGCCGAATGACCATTAAACTCGGAAATATTGGTGTCAGTTTTATTAACCACCTCGTCAATCCTGTTGCTTATCATTTTCCCATGCTCACCACTTGCGATGTACGTTTCTCCGCTCAAGAGAGCATAAGTGTAGGCGGTTTGTCGTCTTTCCAACTCCTTAAAATCGATTTTCTGTATGCCTTTCAAGGCCGCGTGAATCTCTGCGGACGTTAGATCTTGTAATTCTTCTTTTTTTATCTCAATTCGAGACGCAACCAAATCGTAGAAATTTCTGAGGGCATAGCCAACTCTCATTCCTTCATCCACCCCTGCAGTCAAAACATAAGCAAAATCTCTCGCCTGATTGATGTGTTTAATCAAGGAAGCATCTTTATTTAACGTTTTTTCCAGTTTTGCGGCCAAACTGGCGTTTTTCTGTTGTATCTTTTGTTGAAGTTCAAAGTCTGGCCGGGATTTGTTTTCAATCGCAGCTTTTATTTTGTTTATAAGCTCTGATTCTGAAAGTGGTTCGAGATAGACAAAAAAATAAGTTTTCATCCATCCGTAATTCTGAACGTGAAGCTTAACTCTTTCTATAAATTTCTTGTCTTGTTCAAAATTTGGTGTAGTTTCGGCATAAGTAACCAGAGAGAAAAAATCTTCCTGCTCCTTTTGAAAACCAACCTTTCTATTGGGGAAAATTAATATTCCAAGAGCATCTTGAAGATCGCAAACCTCTTCAATTTCTTCTTTGTGCGTAATCAGACCATCCTTAACCTTGTCAGTTATCATATTCTCCTCCGAAATGTACCAAGGGATATAAAACCACGGCTGCATTTTCTGGAAACCGGCGTCCGCCTTATCCCACAATTGGCAAAGTTGCTCATTGGTAACTTTAGCGCCGTTTATTTCGATGTTTATCCCCGCGACAATTCTCCCATATTCTTTAATCTTATCGAGAGAATTTTTTACGACGTAAGATACATACTGATCGTCATAAATAGCATCGCGCAACTTTTCCAGAACTTTTGATT
>CAZYRJ010000015.1:7991-19655 GCA_964649625.1 uncultured Candidatus Saccharibacteria bacterium | reverse complement strand
AGAATTAGTGAAAATATAATCGTATGGCGGAACATCAAGCTTAAGTTCAGTCGCAAAGTTGTTATAAAGGCCTCGAGTATGACAATCGGCCATGAGAATACAATTCTTGTTTCTCTGCTGGAACTCAAACGCCCATTCCGTAGGATTAATATCTGTTTTCTTAAGCTCTTTCATTTAATTATTTTAACTAAACCTTTTGTTGCATCCACTTCGACCATATCTCCATCCTTGAGAACTTTTGTCGCAATTTTAGTACCAACAATACAGGGGATCCCAAGTTCACGCGAAACTACAGCGGCGTGAGAAGTTAAACCGCCGGTGTCGGTAATAACAGCGACGGCATTCTTCATCGCAAATATATATTCGGGCGTTGTCATTGGCGCAACCAATATCATGTTTTGGATAGGGTCAAAATGTTCAAGTGGATCCAAAATAATCTTGACCACACCTTTTACCTTTGCACCACTGCTTACAACAGTTCCGGAAAAAGATTCTGCTTGGACCCCGGCAGTTCCGCTTTCATACATTTTCCATAGGCGGCGAACTTCTTCGGAGGATAAAACGTCTTGACCTTCTTCACTGAGTAAAAAACCGAATCCATGCCGCCGGTTTCCAAAATCATTTGGTAAGCTTTGATTAATAAGAATTTCGGTAACTTCCTCACCGGTATAATTGAGTAAATTCTCTTTACTCCAACCAAACCGACGTGAGAGTTCTTCGAGGAATGCATTCGTAAAATAAAGGTACTTCCAAATTTCTCTTTTCCTGTCATCCTGCCACTCAAGACTATCAACGATCGTTTCCGCCGTCGTAACTATCTCAGGCGAGAGATTGTATTTGGATATAATCCCGGCCTTCTTTTTCTTAATTTCCTTTTGCCGTTCTTCGAGCTCAAGTCGAACATCGGCTATGTGCTTTTTTCTTTCCTCAAAGAAATCAGTTTTAAGAACATGAGTGGAACTATAATTATTTTTTAGCCAAAAGTATTTATTTGCATGCTCTTCGATATTGGAAGTAGAAAATAAGTCCATTTCCTCAACTTGATAAAAAGATGGATTTTCCGGAGCAGTGAGAGCCTCCATAAGACCTAATACGATTTGCTCATCTTTTAATAAAAATTCGAGCATCTTCCTTAGTTTCGATTCTCCAGCATAGTTCATAAATTCGGGAACAATACCATGGGACCAAAACTCCTCAATGGCCTTAAACAGGGTTTCCCAAAGTTCGACAAAGTCAACGTTCGAGAATGAGGATATATCTATCGCGGCTATTTTATTTTCGAGTAAATATAGCCTTCTAACTGTTTTATCAAAGCTGTTTCTGGCGCGGTTCCTAGTACTAGAGCCAACCAGCATTTGATTAAACAATCTTTGACCTCTTTTTTCCAGCTCGGCCATGTCATTAACCCAGTAACCCTTGCCATCTATAAACATCATTAGCGACAATGGCCAAACCTCTCCATAAAGCGCGGCTGATCCAAATACACCTTTGACCGTACCAAGCTGATAAAAACAACGCATAGGGGCAGGACCCCAACGGAAAAGCTCAGTCTTAGGATTAAATGGATAAACTTTGGCCATATCTATTTATTTTTCAACGTTGTAATCAGCCGCGATTGAACGATATAGAATTTATTTTGTTCTAATGCCCATTCAACATCGCAGGGAAAGCCGTAATGTTTTTCAATCTTTAGGATAAGTTCCGTGAGTTCAAGAATTTGCACATCAGAAAGTTTTTGAGTTTTACCTTTTTCATCCAAATCTTTCCATTCATTTCCACCGGCTGAGACTTTGTATAAGCCGCGCTCTTGTTCGGACATGTTTTTGTCGATAATCCGGCGCGGAGTTTTTTCGACAACGTAAGAATCTGGCGTGATTTGGCCGGAAACGATGGCTTCGCCTAATCCCAGTCCTGCTTCAATAATCAGCTGATTGTAATCTTCAGTAACCGGATGAACGGAAAAGGCAATGCCGGAAACCTCGGACTCCACCATTTTTTGAATAACTACGGCCACCGAGATTTTTTTAAAATCCGCGTGAATCTGCGTTCCTGATCCGTGTTTATCCGTGGCTCGATTACTATCGAACATCTCGAAACGATAGAAAATAGCGCGCGGAGTAAAAAGGGACGACCAACAACGTTTAACATTTTCCAAGACTTGATCTTCGGTTGTATTTAGAAAACTATCCAACTGGCCAGCCCATGCGGCAGAACTGGAATCTTCGGCAGTGGCTGATGAACGAACCGCCACATATCTTGCGCCAAGCTTTTTAAACCCTTCTGTGATCTCTTTGCCGATATCAGCGGGCATATCTTCAGCCAGAATCAGGGCTTTGATCTTTTCGGACGCGGCGTCAACCGTATGGATTTCCTTGTGATTAACAGAGTGGAGAACGGTATCAATTTCCACATCCAAATCCGTTTCTTCAGCGAAACGGTCAAAGGCGCCAGCAAGAACGACAAAGCCGGGAGGTACCGGAATACCCGCCTGCGTCATCTCGCCTAGTGAGGCGCCCTTTCCACCTGCAATTCCGGCATCATTCCTGCCTAGTTTTTCGAAAGGTTTAGTGAATTTCATACCACAAGATTACAACTTAAAGCTTCATTATTCAAACTGTTTTTTCGATTGTCAGAATCCCTTTGGTAATCTTGATTTTAGATTTAAAACAACCCATCAGTTCGCGTTTCTCTTCGTTCGAGCCTTCCTTCAAAATGTACTTGGCATAAGTCTTCAGGTCGATGTCTTTATGTTCGGTCTTTGGACTGGAAAACCCGAGAACGGTGCGCTGGAATTTGTTAAAGCGTTTTAGTTCGTCTTCGAACTTGGCCCGAATGCCGAATTGATTAAAATCAATCTGGTCTATGATCTTGGCAAGCTCTTCGATGAGAACTTCTTCTCGCAAATATTTGTTGCCCTTGCACGGTGTCGATATTGTAAATCTTCCCGACCACGATGGCGGTAAAATCATTCGACTCCTTTTCTTTTATGGCCAAGTCCACGCCGAAATATACGGCAACAGGTTTACTCTTCGGCAGATCGCTCGGCTTATAGTATCTGATCCAAGTGCTTTTAATAATCTGGTCGTCGGGAGAAATGATGCGAATCATGTATTCGCGCTCCCAAGTTATGGTGTCACTGATTTTTCGTTTTTCGGCTTCCAGAGATTCGGCTGTGGAATACTTACCCGGCCATGTTGGTTTTCCTTCGTCATCCAAGATAGCGTATGAGCGAAATTCGCCGGACATTGCTTTGCCATCTATGTCCTTCTGAAGCCGAACAATGAGCGAATCCTGATGCAACAAATTTCCGATGACAAAAACCCTAGTCTCTCTCGAACCCGCCGGCAACAACTCGCCCTTGAACCAGCGATACGTTCTATCTCTGCCTTCCTGAGTCCGTACCGAATCCAAATCTTCCAAATCGTCAGCCACAATGAGGTCAGGTCGATGATTTTTATATCTGATTCCTCGCACGCTTTGTTCCGACGATATGGCCATAATCTTGGCTCCGTACTTGGGAAATACCAAAGCCTGAGCACCCCATTCGTTCTGCTCTTTGAAAGGGCCGAGGTCGTTTTTGAGAAGATCGTTGTTCTCCACCTCCTCTCTTATGTTGCTTAAGTGGGTTCGGGCTTTGGAAAAGGTGCCGCTCGCTATTACCACGAACTTGGCTCTGCCGGTTAGGATCGACCAAATGGGAAAAGAAGTCGTGCAAATCGTCGACTTGGCCGATTCTCTGAAGGCTACCAGGACAAGCATTTTGACTTCCGGATTTTCGGTTAGGGCAAAAATCTCATGGTGGAACGGGGCGCTTGGATACAGCTGGGCATATTTGCTGAGGTAAATGGCGAAGAATAGTTCATGACTCTCGCAGGCTGCGCCGATTCGTAATCGTCGGTTATTTCGGATCTTCTCCAGAAGTATTTGCGGGTCGGCTGTCATTTGTGGATTGGATTAACGCCTATAACGTTGGACAGGGCTTCTTTGATAATCGCTTGTTCCTCGTCGGTCAATTGTTCGCGAACCGAAAGAGAGCCACTCAATTCGACCTTTGCCGTGTATTCTCTCCGGTGATGTTTTAGCCAGTATGCCACCGCCGAAAAGCTGCCTTGTTTTATCAACTGAATTAACTGGGACTCGGCTATATCGGAGACGAATTCGTATCCTTCTTTCATCGCCTCGTTTACGGCTTCGGCGAATTCCTTGTCTTCCTTTTTCCATCTGTAAAATGTAGTCCGGCCGATTCCTGATTTATTACACGCTACCTCAATGATCGGTGTTTTGATCAGCTGTTCCAAGACCGACATTTTTCCTGTGTCCATTTTCATAGCTTTTTGGGTTTAGAGCCGATAAGTTTGGAGAGCCGGTGAAGAATTACTTCCGTATAGACCGGAGACTTTTCCATCAGACGAAAGCGGCGCTTTAGAGTAACGGCAGCTGCGGCGGTTGACCCCGAGCCGCCAAACGGTTCCAATACCAAATCATCGCGTTTGGTTAGCACTTTGATATAAGGGATGAGAATTGGAAGCGGTTTTGTACCGAATATGATTCCTTGACCCGACGATTTTTCATCGGCTGCAATATGCTCGATGAAGTCGGTCGGACAATACTTCTTTCCCTTCTCATACGATTCCCATTGCGGTTTGCCTGAGGTGGCATACAAAGCCATTTCGTATTCGGTTTGAAGCAGTTCGTCTGGTTCCGGTTCGGTATCCAATTCAACCTTGCCGGAAGTACCCACGAGTGCGATGTCATATTTATTGAAGAACTTATACTTCGCGCTGAATCCCTGAACCCTATTCGGCACATGCCAGACTATCGTGTTTCTATACTTCCAATGCTTCTCGAGCGCATTCCAGATCGTTCGAAGATTTTTCGGATTCTCATAGACGATTATCGAAAAATCCGATTTCTGGACCTTCACCACATTGTCCATCCATAGGTCGGTGAAGTTATCAGGCAAGACGTCGGTTTCCAAATACTGCCTGTCACGTTTGAGACCGAATCCTTTGGTTGTCTCGCCGTGTTTTTTCTTGCCGCGCAGGTAATCGAGAATATAAGGAGGGTCAGTGAAGCACATATCGGCTTTTACCCCATCCATGAGTTTCAACATGTCGGCTTCGACACAACTGTCGCCACACATAACCCTCGAACCGTCCGGCCATTCATACACGTCACCTTTCTTAACTTCGACTTTAGTAATATCGAGTTTAGCTAACTCCTTTTGTAGGTCAAAGACCTCGGGATTTTCGTCACCGAGGTCAAAAATCTCATCCAACTCTTCCTTAGAAAAACCGACATCAGCCAGGAAGTTCTCATCGAAGCTCTTTAGTAATTCGAGAGACCAATCACCGACGGCTTTGTTTAATCGAAGACAAAGATCTTTCTCTTTTTCTAAATCCGTAACATTGGCGTAAATTACCGGAACTTCGGTATAGCCCAAAGCCTTGAGTACTTTTAGCCGGAAATTGCCGCCGATGACAATGCCTTCTCGGCCCGCTGCCGAGTTTACAAGAAGCGGATCGACGATTCCGTGGTGTTCAATACTTTCTTTAAGTTGTCGCTCGGCTTCCTCCGACCATTCACGCGGATTGTACTCTGGTGAGTGGAGCGTGTTTATATCTACATAAGAGACTTTAAGCTGGTCAAGTTGCGTGATCATAAATTTATTTTAGTCATTTATATAATTAAGCCTTCGGAGCGAAGTTCGGCTGCATAGTCCATGAGAAGGCGCGTTCTGACTTCCATTGGAAGACGACGCTTATTGCGTTTCTTCCATTTAAGAGCTTCCAAGTCCTTGAGCACTTGGTATGTAATATTGCTCATCCAATATTTAATTTGTTCTTGGCTTATATCCAATTTACTGCCGAGTTCCACGAGAGATTGAATCGATCTCACTTTACGAGGGCTCGATTGCCATACGGCTAAGTTGCGGACCGTATGGTTATCGAATGACGGAGGAACATAATTTTCGTGCATAGAAAAATAATTAATTTTTAAGTTAAGATATCCGCTTTCTATGCGCCGACTGTTTTAGACACAACCTAAAACGCAAACATAAAAATGTTCGGATATGGCTCCGTAAGGAGTTGTTCAATACTTATCTCTAACAACTTACTTTATTTTCCTGCAGTGAAAATAATTTCACTAGAAAGCTGTATTTAAATATTATTCCTTGTAAATTTTTTTAGAAATGGGAATGTGCATAAATCGGGGGAAAACTGGCAGGCATAACTTGCGCAACCACACATAAGTTGCTGAAAATTGTAGACAGCGCTTGCCTTTTGTTTTGCAACTGCTTCGGAACACTTTTCGGAACGCCAAAAACTCACAATGACGTTCCGTTTGTTCCGTTTTGAAAAATACCAGACCTATGCCAAGACATCGGCAACTGATTCAAAAAATTGCTAGAATAGCCTTGTGGGGATTGAACCCTAAAGTTTGAAACGTCAAGACACCGTTCGAACTCCGTGAGAACGGAGAGGAGTCGTGCCTAGGATGGCACGACGTGAGGGATTCGAAGCCCGATTGAGCATATTTTGTGAGGCGTAGGCGAAACAAAATATCCAATCGGGGTACTGGTCATGTAATGACCGAAAAGCGTACTCGCGGTCCCTCCCTCTCCGCAAAATAACGAGTGAAGCAAGTGTATTTTGCGCGAGAGGAGCAAAACGGCTTGCTTTGCGTGAGGGATTCGAAGAGGTTTTCCGTTTTTTTTCTAAATTTAATAATTTCAGAAAATCGGAAACCTGTACCGCGGCAGTAGGCCGAGAAACTCCCTCCCTCTCCGCAACTAATTGGCAATGGAACCGAAGTTGAATAAGGCTATTTAGACAAGTTGCTGTCCAAATTATGAACCAAGAAGATAACAATTCAGAATCTCACGAAAATCTAGTCAAAGAAGTCATCTTTGGGCATTTTGGAAAATATCCAGAAGCAATCGAAAGAATGAAGGTTGGTAAGGATAATGAAGTATATGGCGTTGCACTTGGAGATCAGAAATATATCGTTCGTCTCAACCAGCGAGAATCGCTAAAAGGCTCAAGTAAAAACATTCCTCTTTTCCAATCCAAAGGCATTAAGGTGCCCGAAATCGTTACTGAGGATTATTCTAAAAGCACTTCACCCTATAACTGGCAGATACTGACGAGGCTTGAGGGAACAGATATCGACAAGGTCATTTCGACTTTAAGCGAAGAACAGCTAGATGCTATCGCAAAAGAAATAGCTGGAATTGAGAAAGAACTTGCCACCCTACCTACCAACGGAATGTATGGCTGGGTCGGACTTAACGACAAAAAATTAAAACCCACCCTAGCTGAGGAGGCCGAAGAGATGTTGGCGACTATAAAAAACAGAAACGAAAAGACCGGTGCGGTTAAAGAAGAATATATAAAGCTCTTCGTAAAAGCCTTGGATAAATATAAAGACTATTTCAAATCCACCCCATCACAATTCTATTTCGACGATATGAGTTCGAAGAACGTGATGATCCACGAAGGCAAGTTTAACGGCCTCGTGGATTTGGACGGTGTTGCCTACGGTGATCCTTTGGAAGGAATCGGTCGTATCAAAGCAAGTTGGTATGGAACACCGTATGGCGATTACTACACCAAGGCTGTGATGGACGCCCTCGAACTCGACGAAAAGCAAAGAGAGATAGTAACCCTGTGGGCACTTTTGAACAGGATTTATTGGCAAGCTGAAATAGGGGTGCGGTTTAATCAGAATAGCTCAATTGAAAGAGATCAGAAGAGAGTCGAGAGCGGAAACAAGGTAATAGAGGGGCTAGTTAAAGAATTGGGTATATAAATTTAAAGAAAAACAGAGAAAAGGACTCCCCTTTAAAGGGGAGTCCTTTTTAGTCCTTTTTCTTCTAGATGTACTATAATTCAAGCCCAGAAACGGCGAAGCAAAACCAAAAATTTCGGTTTCATTTCTTTTTTTTCGCTTCGCGGGAAAGATTTATTGAAATAATTTTCATGGGGTAATATTACTGACCAGTTGTTTTCATTAGGAACCCGCTCTTTCGATAGTACGTGGCGCGCCTTTTCCAAAGTTTTTCGAGGATTGGCACGCGGGCATCGCGGTAATCATAAACCTGTTTTGGCCCGCCGTCGCGACGAATACGGCCTATGTATTGTTCCAGCTTTCCATGGAAAGAAATCGGAAATGCGAGAAAAAGTACCTCAAGATCGCGAATATCCACACCTTCCCCTAAAATTTGTCCTGTCGCAATCAATATCTTGAATCTCCCGCTTTTTATTTTTTGCAGCGCTAGCCGTCTTTGCCGAAAAGATAAATCACCGGAAAACAAAATCGTTTCAAATTCCCGGCGGAGATACGCGCGGAGCATTTCGGCGTGTTCTTTTCTTTCGGTCAAAACAAGGCACTTTTTGCCGGCACGCGCTTCGTTTTTTATATCGGCCGCGATCAACGTATTTCGTGCAGCATCGTTTGAGAGAACTTTGGATATCAGTGGAAAATCCCGCGGGCTCGTGCCAAAAGGTGTGTTAAGTTCAGTATCGCGGATAACAATCGAATCGTTCTTTGCTTTAGAGCCATCGTTTGCGGCTTGACCCCCACGGACCATTTCCGGACTAATTGTATAGACTGAATCACCAAGATAGGCATTGATAAGTTTGGCATCGTTGAATTTTCGCGTCGGAGTTGCGGTGAGACCGAAGCGATATCGTGCCGGAAATTTTGAAACCACATCACGAAACATCCGCGACGGCATATGATGGCATTCGTCAACTAGCACAGTGCCAAATCGAGAAGCGACATCTTGTATATTCTCCATTCGTGCTAAAGTCTGGACCATGGCAACCGTCACCGGATGATTAATTTGCTTTTTCAGAGACCCGATCTGGCCGATTTGACGTCGTGGTATGCCAAAGCCGTTTTCAATTTGCTCAATCCACTGATCATATATTTGCCGACGATGAGTAAGTATTATTGCTGGCTGTTTCTTGCTAGCGATTAAGGCAAGACCCATAATCGTCTTGCCACTAGCGGCAGGCGCAACCAAAACACCTTGCTCAACCGGTTCAAAAGCTATAATGGCTTCTTTTTGGTAAGGGAAGAGTGTATACGCAGAATTGAATCCGGCTATATCCAGAGTCAAACGTTCATCTATAAACCGATATTCGATTCTATTCTCCTTTAGCCATGCATACAAAGTTTTCAGAAAACCGCGGGGTACGAAAATAGCATCATCTGTTTGTTCAATGGTATTGATGAATCTTTTTTCATTGTAAGTTGGAAGCCCTGCTCGTTCCTTAACGACGTAGCTGATGTTTACGATATTCAACTCTTCTCTCAAAAAAGAAGTGAGTCGAAACGGCAGAGCAATTTTAGGGATTGAAATGGAATTTCCAATTGTTAGGATTATGCCTTTCACTAATTTTTTCGGCTGATCCGTTCGGAATTGTTTTTCGGAAGGCAAGTTGCGCGCACATAACTGATTGAGTTTTTCAGTGCTTACGCGTTCCAAATTTTGAAGGTGTTGCCATTGATCAGATACGACCTCAAAATCTTTTTTCGGATCTACAAATACCGTATTGCCATTTTTGCGGCACTCACCTTGAAGCGGCAGAGCAATGAGATTGCCGAGGCCTTTCCCGGAAAGGTAATCTTGATTTGGAAATAAGCGATCAAACCCCTCATTCTTTTCCAGTGGATCAATGCATTCTGCCTCGTAAAGCAGAGAAAGAAATATAACGCGACTCTTATATGCGGGGTACGGTGCGGAGAAAAAACACCAAACATGCGCACCGTTACCTGAACGAGAGCGCTCCACAGCAACGGGTAGTTTGTGTTTTTTGCAAATGTCAACGAAATTTAGCACTCCGTTTTTCCACCCTTCACCATCAAAATCAGCCACAATGAAATTTGAGGTGTTATCCTTTAGCAACGGATAAACTCCAAGTGTGATCGTGCCGATCAAATGTTTCTCAATCCACCCTGAGGTCAGCGGAGCATAAGATTCTTTATCCTGATCCGCATACACAGGGGAATAGCCCGAGATACCCTTACCCCATTTCTCCCATCTTCGCGCAAAAACATCGTCGCGACCTTTGAACACCGACATGAATACTTCCACGCGTTCTTGCCTCGACAACATAATCTTAAATTTTGCGATAACGAGTTGTCCGACCTTGACCAATACGCTCGATCTTTTTCAATCGCAATAGTACGCTTAAGACTTGTGAGACAGTTGGCCGAGCAATGCTGATGGCTTTAGAAATTTCTAGAGGAGTCGCTTCGCTGATTTTCTCAATATATTGCCACACAGAGAGCTGTTTAGGCGATAGAATGCGCTCAATGTTTTCTTTGGACAACAACTCGATTGCTTTTCTAGCCTGTTCCAACAAAATCCTAAATAAGAATTCAAACCAAGGTAAAATGGTTTCCTTGTCTGTCTTAAATGTCTTTTGACTTCGACGCAAGGCAACATAATATTCTGATTTGTTGTCCTCGACCAGTTTCTCATGAGAAACATACGGCACGTAACCATATCCGGCCCGAAGCAAAAGCAAGTTAGCCAAAATTCGCGACAACCTGCCGTTGCCGTCCTCAAATGGATGAATCTTCAAGAATTCAACAAGAAAATTACCGATTACAATCAGCGGGTGAATTTTCTGAATTCCGAGTTCAGTGCGCGTCCAATCAACGAGTTCATGCATTTCTTTAGGTGTTAAGTAGGCTGGAGTAGTATCGAAAAGAACTTCTATTGGCTGACCTTCTTTGTCTACCATGGCCACCTTGTTTTCTTTCTCTTTATATTGACCGCGATGAAGGTCATCCTTTTCCACATACTTCAAAAGTTCATGATGGAAGTGCTTAATGGTACTTTCCGAAAATGGAATGTGCTTCCATGAGTTAAAAACATTTTCCAAAAGCTCGTAATATCCTTTAACCTCCTGTTTGTCGCGATTAGCAAATTTCTGCATAGACAATCCGCGGATCAGTTTTTCCACATCCTCATCGGAAAGTTTCGCACCCTCAATACGCGTGGATGCCCCTGTCGACGTCACCAAAACAGAACGCTTTAGTCTCCCCAAAGCATGAGGATTCAGTTGTGCGCCACCAACCCATTGTCCTTTGAGAATATCGACATTATTAATCAGCGTCCAAATGTCTTCGGGAAAATTTTTAATTCTTTTGTTTAGCCGTTCGATCATAGATAATCTCGTATTACGAGTATATGAGATTATATTAGATAACTCACCTTAAGGCAAGGTCTGGACAATTTGAAACGGACGAGTCATCCGGTTTTCCCCTATTTTAAGCCATAATGTCTAAGATGCGACCCTGACGGTTCGAAATCTCCACCTCCGTAGTACTTTTTATCGGACCTGCGCCGAGACATCGGCAACCAGCTCAAAAAATTGCTAGAATACGCTTGTGGGCATTGAACCCTAAAGTTTGAAACGTCAAGACACCGCTTTGAGCGAGACATTCCACTGGCTCCCTCCGTCATTAATAGGACATCCAACTTTTATCTCTAACTATTCATATGCGAAAAAGAAAAATCAAGTTGGGAATTATTTTTGGCGGCCGTTCGGCAGAACACGAGGTGTCATTGCAGTCCGCCAAAAATGTCGCCGACGCCATTGACAAAACTAAATTTGACGTTCTCCTTATCGGCATAGACAACAC
>CAZYRJ010000015.1:0-7981 GCA_964649625.1 uncultured Candidatus Saccharibacteria bacterium | reverse complement strand
CCGGCAAATGGCTGCTTAACAGCGACCAGTCAAAATTTCTTCTTAACTCGCAGGATCCTAAACTGATTTCACTCAACAAACAAAACGGCAAAACCGTCGCTTTGATTCCCCAAAGTCAGGGCAACCTATCATTGTCGGGTAACGACCGCGTATCAGAAAAGATTGACGTCGCTTTCCCCATTCTTCATGGACCATTCGGTGAGGATGGCACCGTTCAGGGATTACTAAAATTGGCCAATATTCCGTTCGTAGGCGCCGGAGTGCTCGGGTCAGCGGTAGGAATGGACAAGGATGTGATGAAACGATTACTGAAAGAGGCCGGATTACCAGTTGGACGATTTCTGGCGATCAAAGACCATGAAAACATCTCATTCGATAAAGCGATCAGATCGATCGGCCTCCCCTTCTTCGTTAAGCCATCAAATATGGGTTCATCGGTCGGGGTGAGTAAGGTAACGAAGAAAGCTGAGTTTAAAACTGCCATTGAAGCAGCCTTTTCATACGATAGAAAAATATTACTGGAAGAATACATAAGAGGCCGGGAAATCGAATGCGCGGTCCTGGGAAATGATGACCCGATCGCTTCCCTACCGGGCGAAATCCTGGTACACGATGAATTCTACTCTTACGATGCGAAATATATAGACGAACATAGTGCTTCACTCGATATTCCCGCGAAATTGCCGGCAATCCTCATAAAGAAGGTTCAAAAAATGGCTGTCGACGTCTTCAAGACCCTGTCTTGCGAGGGTTTAGGACGCGTCGACTTTTTCCTTAAGAAAAGCGGCGAGTTTATCATAAACGAAATCAACACTATTCCAGGGTTCACTTCTATCAGCATGTATCCTAAACTCTGGGAGGCAAGCGGAATCCCTTATGGCAAACTGATCGAAATATTAATCGAGTCGGCCATAGAACGATTCAACAAAGAAAAAAGGTTGAAAACAGGTAAATAATGGTTCAATCAGACCAACCCCTGCAGTAGAGAAATAGAGAAAAGGACTTCCCTTTAAAGGAGAGTCCTTTTTTCAAGATAAAGAAACATTCAAAAAAGTTAGATCTTGACTAATTGGTCCCCATGTTGCTATAGTTACTTGGTGAGATACTTATATGTTCCGAAGGAAGGATGTAAGGAAACAGATTTCTCATCCTTTATGTTCGAAGCATCGGTTGATCCAACTTTGGCGGAAGCCGAAAAGGGATTCAACCGGAAAAACGGTTGGCTGTTTAAAGAGACTACTGGGGTCCAAACAATCAAAGACTACCATGCGCTCGGAAGGAGATGGGTTAGAATTTAAGTTCAATCCGTTTTGGACGGGAAAAAAATCCTTGCCAAAACGGTTTTTTATAATCTCGACATTATATTGCCCTACTGCTTGTTCGGGTTAAAATAGCCGCATGACACAAGAGCAAGCACTCGAAATACTGAAAACCGGGGCCAGCGTTTTTTTGACCGGTGAGCCGGGAAGCGGCAAGACGCACACCATAAACGAATATGTGAAGTGGCTGAGGATGCACGATATCGAACCGGCCATTACCGCATCGACCGGCATCGCCGCGACGCACATCGGCGGTTTTACCATTCACTCCTGGAGCGGCATCGGTATCCGGAGAAGATTGACCGATTATGATCTCGACAAAATTTCGCAAAACAAAAGGATAGTCGGACAAGTGCGCACCGCCAAAATTCTGATCATCGACGAAATATCCATGCTTTCAGCCGATACATTTCAAATGGTTGACGCCATCTGCCGCGAAATCCGTCAAAACGGCCAGCCGTTCGGCGGCCTCCAAATGGTTCTGGTCGGCGACTTTTTCCAACTGCCTCCTATCTGCCGCGACGAGTCCGGCACAGGCAGGCCGATAATGCGTACCGACGAATCGATTGATAGCGAAAATTCATTCCTGGAACGCGGCAATGGACCGAAACAATTCGCCTTCAATTCTTATGCCTGGAAAAACCTTAACCCGATCGTCTGCTATCTTTCTGAACAGCACCGCCAAGAAGATCCTCAGTTTCTGGATTTTCTGACCGCCATACGCCGCGGCAAAGTGGCGGAAAAACATCACAACCTTTTGTCTAGTCGGCACAACAAGACTGCGAAGGAAAATACGACACAGCTGTACTCGCACAACGTCGATGTCGACCGGATCAATAACGGTGAATTGGCCAAACTAAAAAGCTCGGCTGAAACTTTCGAAATGCACAGCATGGGCCGGAGCAATTTTGTCGAAGCCCTAAAGCGCGGATGCCTTTCACCGGAAATTCTAACCCTCAAAATTGGCGCCAAAGTAATGTTCACCAAAAATGATATCCTGACACACAAGTTTGTTAACGGGACTATCGGAGACGTTATTGATTTTTCAAAAGACTCTGGATATCCGATCGTCCGAACAAAAAATGGGCGGCTCCTAGAGGCGGAACCCATGGAATGGAGCCTTGAGGACGGGGGGAGAATTTTGGCCAAAATAATTCAGGTTCCGCTTCGTCTGGCTTGGGCCATCACGGTTCACAAGAGCCAAGGCATATCGCTCGATTGCGCTCACATGGACCTTTCTGGCACGTTCGAATTCGGCCAAGGTTACGTCGCCCTTTCTCGCGTTAGGACTCTCCAAGGCTTATCAATAGCCGGAATTAACCAGCGCGCCCTCGAAGTCCACCCTGAAATCCTCATGGAGGACAAAAATTTCAAATTGAAATCAGCTGAAGCGCGCGCGGCGTTCGACCGAATGGAAAAAGCGGAACTCGAAAATATGCAGCGCAATTTCATCAGTGCCGCAGGCGGCAAGTGGGAAACCGGTCTCATCGTTAGAAACGGATCTGCCGCGAAAATAAACAAGCGGGTCGACACCTGTTCGGTTA
The DNA here is from genome assembly GCA_964649625.1 of uncultured Candidatus Saccharibacteria bacterium. Lineage (GTDB taxonomy): Bacteria > Patescibacteriota > Minisyncoccia > Phycocordibacterales > 2-02-FULL-43-11 > 2-02-FULL-43-11. Next base: position 5,118 of record CAZYRJ010000015.1, on the reverse strand, counting down.
CTTTCCAACTGATATCCAAAGGAAAAACCGTTTCGGAAGTGGCCAAGATCCGCGGCATTGGCGAAGAGACGGTGATATCGCATTTGGAAAAATTGCAAAGTAAAAAACTCCTGCCTATCGAATCTATCGCCCACCTAATCGACTCCACTGAGACTGACGTAAAAAAGATCCAAGCCGCCTTCAAAGCGTCGGGGGGCAACTTATTGCGCCCGGTATATGACTACCTCGACGGAAAAGTCTCATACCACGATATCCGAATCGCAAGGCTTTTCAGCCATTGACCACTTTCTCCTCCACAAGGCGGATTAGCGGCCAGAATTACGCCGCACTTGATGATGTTTATTGGAGAGTATCCGTGAATATATGTATGCGGGAACTCAGCCTGAAGGAGGCGTGCCCAAAACATATCGAACTCGTCAAAAATTAATATTTTTTTCTCGATTCTTTCATAAAAGCTCCGTATTATCCCCGCTATCACCGCGGTCGATTTTATAAATCATATTATTTGTAATTTATGCTTATGAACGAAAACGAAAATATGGAGAAAAAGATGCAAAATGACGAGGATAGTCCCGGCGAAACGATTTCCCACCTCGGCGAAACGGCGACCGGCGTCATGGACAAGGAAAAGTTGATAATGCATCTTAAAGATCATATCACCTACCCTGCCACAAGCGACGAACTCATCGAGTCATGCAATCAGATGTCCGATGTGCCCGCCTCTGACAAAAAATGGTTCTCGGAAAACCTACCGGAAGATACTTACGAATCGGCCGAGGATGTAATATCCGCGCTCAACATGCAGGAAAAAATGTAAGGCCGGATTTTGGAGAGGGCCGCGCAGGAGTGCGGCCCTTTTCTCGCTAGTGTTCCACTCTGATATAGATATAATATTGACGTCTGATATTATTTATAGGTTTTTCAATACAATGACGAATCGTATCATAGTCATCATTTTGATAATCGGCGTCGCTGTTGTCGGATTTTTGGTTTGGAACAACAGCCGCGTGATCGTAGCACCGACCGCCGGCCTAGATGCGATCGAAACGCCCGCGAACGCTCAAACAGATCGCCCTGCAGGCGGCACCAAAGCCGTATCCACCCCTTCGACAGAGCAGTCGACCGCAAAGCCGGCCGCCGGGCTCGGAACAGGGACGCAGATCGAACCCATAAACACTAACCCGGGCAACGTAATACCAGAAATGCCGCGCGCCCAAGTCTCGTATTCGGATTCGGGATTTACGTCAATCGCCATTAAGAAAGGCCAAACGGTTCGTTTTATGAACCAATCATCGAAGGGCATGCAGGTCGTTTCCGATTCCACAACCTTGAACTTCGGCCAAACCGCCCCTCTTATGCGCGGCGAATATTTCGACTTCGGCTATCATTACGTCGGCACGTGGAAATTCCACAACGGGCTTGATCCGACAAAAACCGGCATTGTTAGGGTTCAGTAGTGGAGTTAAGCACTGCCGAGGCAGGGCTTTTACTATTGCTTGATCTCGGGTAAAGGGCTCGGAGGGTTGGCGACAGGCAGCTCCGGTTTTTTCCAAATCTCCACATTTACCATCCAGACCACGACCGTAATAAGAATAGCTCGGCTCATTGCGGCCGCCATAGGTAAGCCGAAAATGATGAGAAAAAGATCGACCAAAACCGCCAAAGTTACGGAATGAAAAGCAACGGTCAAGAATTCGCCGTAGCGGCCCGGGCGTTTGACGAGACGAGCTATCATCCAAATTATTAGGGCGGCAAGTAAAGCGTAGATCGTATACAAAACGAAATTGCCGATGAAGAACACGACAAAACCAAAGATGATGAGAGTGGGCAGAACAACCCGCACTATCGGCATTATCTGGCTAGCCCAACCTGAAACCACGCCTTTATCGACGACCAACTTAAGGTCGCGAGGCAGCGGCTGGACTTTATACCCGCCCTTGTCCTCCATAACCACAGCATTACGGGAAAGAAGAATAAGCGATTGAGCCGACCGCCACTGATCACTAGACTCAAAATCCGAGCGAGTATCGATCACGGCAAAATTTTCAACACCCATCATTTTCAATTTATCAAGCTCGCTTTGCTTGAAAATTTCCGGCGGCAACTTCATGAAATAGGCTTTGGCTTCCGATGTTGTTACGGCTCCCCTGTCAAAAGTCATAACGAGGCCGGTCGGGTAATTTGTAACGATCAAATTAGTCACGACGCCGACGTTTTTAAGAACAACCGGCACGAACCGAACAGACAGAACAACAACCGCGATAAACGCGGCCAGGATGGCTAATGAGCCCAAATATTTTACCCCCTCTTTTAGAGCCCTGCTCGAAGCAGTGGCGTAAAAAGCGGGATCCCAGATACTTGAACGAACCGTTTTAAAAAATTCTTTCATGATTGCGCTAAGGTTAACTTCTAGAGGAGACAATTTTTTAGACCCCTTTATTATACATCAAGCTGACAGCCGCAAAAAACACGCTGAAAATAAGGAGCCAGAAAGCTAAAGTTACCAAAACCTCGGCACGCCAAAACGCGGCGTATATCAAAAGACTGAGAACGCCGAAAGAAGCCATGACCATCTTAATCTTGCCGAATATATTCGCTTGAACATCTACTTTTTTGAAATATTTGGCATATATGGCCGTGGCCACCGTAACCACCTCGATGCCCAAGATCAAGTAAAAAAGCCAGAGGGGCAAAAATTGTCCAATGACTATGAAAGCTGTCGTAACAATTAATAATTTATCAGCTATCGGATCGAACAATTTCCCCACAGCTGTTATCTCTCCCCGAGTCCTCGCTAATGCCCCGTCCAGCGCGTCGGAAAATGCAGATATAGCAAAGAGGACCACACCGTGAGCATAATAATCTGTGATAAGCAGCCAGGCAACGATCGGCACGGAGAAAAATCGGAAAGTAGTAATAAAGTTGGGGCTGACATAGCGTGGCACTATGGCAACAAAGGGACGCATGATAGTGCGGTCGAGGAGGGTCGTTATCATCAGCCGTTATGCCCCTCACCAATCAGGGCTTTTATACGCTCCTCCACTGGCGGGTGGGTCATGAATAGTTTGGCTATGCCCGCTACAGACTTACCTCCGAAAGGATTGGAAATGAACAGATGGGCAACGGCATTGTTGGCCCTTCTCATCGGAGCCTGATAGGCCGATATCTTTCGTAGCGCGCTAGCAAGGCCCTCGGGATAGCGCGTGAGAAGCGCCCCCGAGGCATCAGCCAGGAATTCCCTTTTCCGCGAGATTGCCAACTGTATCAAGGTCGCAACAATAGGCGACAGTATGACAAAGACAAGGCCGACAATGGCGAGTGCGCCGCCGGCCCTGCTGTCGCGGCCTCTCCTTCCCCACAATAAGGAACGGGTGAAAAAATCGGCCAGTATGGATATGAGGCCGACCAAAACGACGACAACTGTCGAAAGGAGAGTATCGCGGTTCCCGACATGGGCAAGCTCGTGAGCGATCACCCCTTCCAATTCGCTTCTTTCCAAAATAGCCCGCAGTCCGGACGTCACGGCCACGGCCGCGTGGTTTTTGTCCCGGCCCGTAGCAAAAGCGTTGGGCTGCGGATCATCCATGACATAAAGTTTGGGCATGGGTAATCCTGCTGTGATGGCCAAGTTTTCGACGATTCGGAAAAGTTCCGGGTCCTGTTCCATGGCAACCGGACGGGCACCGGTAATAGCCATGACTATCTTGTCGGAATTCCAATAACTCACGACATTCATGACCAGGCTAAGGATAACGGCAAAATACAGAATGCCAGGGCTGTTGTAATAAAAACTGATATACCAACCGACAAATATGACCACGACAAAAAAGACTGTCATCAATAACCAGGTCTTCGTCACATTCTTGGATTGTTCGGTGTATAGAGTAGCCACTAGATTAGATTATGATTATAACAAATATCCTCGCTCTATTTCTTTCTTCTTTCAGTTTTTTGATAAACGTCTTTGCGGTGAGCAATAACCAAAATGAAAACTTCTTCCGGGCCAATCGTGAACACAACTCGCCAATCTCCGATACGTAATTTCCAATATTTTCTTAAAGTGCCTCGCAAAGGAATACCGTAAATTTCAGGATCGTAATTAAGTTTATCTTCAATAGCCCGTCTGATTCTAGCCGCCGCTGTTTTATCCAGACGCGGAATATCGCGGCTTACGACGTCAGGATGATAGACAATCTTATTTCGACCAGGCATCTTGATGAGAGACGTAACGAGCACCTTTCTGATCACGGAGCGAAGCGAGACCCGCCAGAGACATGTCTTCTTCCAAATTCAATCCGATTTCTATCAGTTCGGAAGCCTTTGCGGCAACAGGCACTCCGTCACGCTTTGCAGCACGCTTAATAGCGGATTCAATTTCCGGATTGGCGGTGATATTTATTCTTTTCTTGTTTGTAGCCATAGCATTAGTGTATCAAAAGTGTATCACCAAAGTCAAGGCGGAATTGTTGCTTACCCGGTCTCGACAATGCCGAGGCACGGCCCATATATTCACCGTTGAAACGACTCCAATTATTAGATTTTGGCGAATCCATTGAAGCGCGGCCTTGTATCTGAAAAACTTCCACGATTTTATATTTACCTTTAGTCCAGACTTCGCGGTCTTTCAGAAAATGAACAACTTCTTTAATTATTACGCCAGCGAGAGGCGCTGACAATTGCTGACTTCCTTTTGCCTCAAGCAGCGGCAATTCGCCATGAAGCCAGTAATTTCTCTGACCACGTTTAAGAAACGAGTATTCCTTGCCTGCCTCTATTTTTTCCGGAAGACACTCCTCTTTTGCCCTATTTCCTTTCTTAAACTCGGAATAGCCGCGAAGAGCCAGATCCGGATTAAATTCAACCTGTATTCCCACATTATTTCTAAGCGTTTAACGCTTTACGCTACACGCTCAAGTTAAATTTTAGCAACCTAAAATTTAACTTTCACCGGTTCCTTGGCGGCCTGCTGATCTGCTTCAAGCTCGAAGAATTCCATCTTGGAAAAACGAAAGAGCGAGGCTACGATATTGCCGGGAAATTGTTCGATCAAAGTGTTGAGGTCGCGGACCTTGCCATCTTAGAAACTCCTCTTCGTTTTGAGCTTTTTATAGGCGTCTG
>CAZYRJ010000014.1:22754-24389 GCA_964649625.1 uncultured Candidatus Saccharibacteria bacterium | reverse complement strand
GAAACCCCCGTCGCGTCGCTTTGCGACGCTCCGCATTTTGGCGAAAAAACGAATTTTGAATTTGGCTGCGGGGGAAGGAATCGAACCTTCATACCAGGATTCAAAGTCCTGTGTCCGACCATTAGACGACCCCGCAATTTTTACATATACCCTTGACCCATCCGGATAGCCTTCTATTCAGATCTGAGCTCGCATTTACTTTAACGCGCAACAGCCCGTAATACAAATGCCCGACGTTAGTCCTGTTCGTCGATATCTTGTTCTTTTTGAAATACACCTTTTCAAATGCCCCTAATGGAAACTCTGTAATTTTTGACCAAAACAGCTTGACTTGCGGTACAGCATTAAAACTATTCTCGTGAATGTATATGCTGAAGTCGATTCGTTTCTTCTCGATTTGACAAACATCGGTTAACCATTTGATAAAGAGAGAAATCATAAATGGGTCGGAATTATATCGTTCCGGTGCTTGGATTATGCTCTGTTGCTTTTGAACCCTCTGCCCAATATAGAGCAACCCCAATTAGCCCCAGCTCTCTTCTGGACAAAATGCCAATTTCACCAATCGATCTCGCGTGAATTTTCTCAGTCAAAGCAATTCTGTCATTTTTTCTCCTTTGCGCTCCTGCTAATAAAAAGGACCATCGGAAAGGTTTTCTCTATCGGGAAACATCATACAAGACTACACATGTCAATGTTGACATGTCGCGAAATATGATTAAATTTATAAATGCATCATCTGATGCGGAAATATATGAAACACGAACAAACCAACCGAATAACGAACACTGTCGTGCCAAATGGCGCGGCTCTTTCCGCATTGGACAATTCTCCCATGGTCTTTCCGACCGTGCGCGGTTATCCATTAAGGCAAGGTGTCATAAGTACTTGAACCCTGAATCGACTTTTTCAAGCATTTAAAAGACCTTGCCTTCGGGTAAGGTCTTTTAGTTCTTAAAGGTCGATTACCAACCGTAAATCTCCCGCTCTAGCGAAAGCCGTGGCGGGCAAAAAAAGGAGTCCTATGGAAAACGAAAAGATAGCTACCTGGCGCGATTTTACCCGGGAACTTAAAGCTCTATGGACGGTCATCAAGTGGGCCTTCAAAATGGCCGACTCGCCCGAAAGCCGAGGCTGGATAAAACAGCGCTACGGCGCGCTCTTCGCCCTTGTCGTGGTCAACCTTTCCGAGGCGGCCATTATCAGCAGGATTTTCGGCGGCATCGTAGAAAAGGATACAGTGAAAGTTGTGGCGGCCATCGCTGCCCTCGGAGTGATGTACGCCGTTCAACGTCTGCTTATCTTCACGATCTGGCGGGCTCACGAACACGCTTTCGGACCGGCCCAACACAACATTCAGCGGCGCATCACCGAGACAGTCCTCCGAAAGTCGCCTCAGCAGCATAAAGAGCTCAAAGGCCTGAACCATGAAAGCATCGTCAAGGGAAAGAACAGGCTGTTCGACATGTACATCGAGGATATGCCGGAAGCGTTCGAACTGCTCTGCCTTATTTCCATCGCTTATGTGTTCTTGTGGTTCATAGTACCGGTGGCCGGACTGGTCATGACGATACTTATCGTCGCCTACATCAGTTGGTCCCTGTACATGAACTACATTGCGGCCAAGGAAGCCCT
>CAZYRJ010000014.1:11308-22744 GCA_964649625.1 uncultured Candidatus Saccharibacteria bacterium | reverse complement strand
ATCCGATCGAAGAGGAGTTCACCGCCTTCGAGCGCCATTTGGCCTCACGCTGGAAATTCGCCGAACGCGTCATTGTCTCGGCCAAAGAAAGCGACGAACTCGAGGAGTTGGACTCACGTTGGAACGCTGTCATCGCAAAAGATCGCAAGTTCTGGCTGTGGCACCTCAAAGTTTCTTCAACTAGAGATTTTTTGAGCGTCCTCGTCGAGCTCGGCATCGTCGGGTATGGAGCCTCTATGGTCCTAACGAGCCAATGGAAAGACATCGGCATTCTCTATCCCCTCTTCGCCTGGACTGGCGTCATCATCGGCAACATGTGGCGGGTCGGTCAGATGCAAAGGAAAATGACCGGCTACCTGCCGACACTGAAGGTCATGATGCACACCCTCGTTATTCCGCCCGATGTCATCGATACGCCAGGGGCACTGCCCTTAAACGGAAACGGCTCCATCGAACTCTCGTTCAGCCATGTCGGATATTGCTACAGAAGCGCCGGTGATGAGGGAAACACTATCTCTGATGTGTCGTTCAAGGTCGCCAAAGGCGAGCGGGTCGCCATTGTCGGCCCGACCGGCGCCGGCAAGTCCACCCTGCATTACCTCGCGCTTAGGTTCATGGAACCGAAAGCCGGAATGATAACGGCCAACGGCAAAGACATCCGCGACCTGACGCTCGAGTCATGGCGCAGAGCCATCGCCTATATTCCTCAGAAGCCGCAGATCTTCGACGGAACTGTCCGCGACAACCTGCTCTATGCTCTGCCGAACGGCGAACGGGCGTTGTGGAACGACGAACGCCTGCTTCGATTGATGTCTGTCTTGGCCATCGACTTCGGCAAGCGGCCGAAGAACGAAAACCTACTCGACATCGTTGTCGGAAAGGAAGGTGTCCAGCTCTCCGGCGGACAAGCTCAACGATTGGCCATCGGCGGAGCGGTCATCAAAAAACCGCGCCTCATGCTGATCGATGAGGCCACCTCGAGCCTCGACTCTTCGACAGAAAAAGCCGTACTCGAAGGACTGAATGAGTTGGTCTCCGGTATATCGACGCTCGTCATCGCTCACCGGCTCTCGACCGTCCAGACGGCCGAGAAGGTCATAGTCCTCTTTGACGGCCGAGTTGAAGCCATCGGCGATTCGTTCGAGGAGCTTTACGGAAAATCGGCCACGTTCAGACGTCTAGCCACGGATCAAAACCTGGCTATCGCCTGAGAAACTGCTCTGCCCATTTGGGTGGAGCATTTTCTTTACCCGATCTCAATCCACAACTCTACTTGCCACCAATTTTGGCTCTGCTATACTCTCCGCTGGCCGGGTAAGGATGTTTTTTCCGAGCTGGGATCGTTACATATGTCGCGCTCAAGAAAGAGCGATATGTGTAGCTGTCTCAAGCGAGACGCTCTCCTTACCGAAGGCCACGAGGCTATCATCTTTTTCCATTGAGCCCGCAAACCTATATAATAGGAACACGATCGCGTTTTTGCGATTGACTCTGAATGTTTGGTATGAAAATCAAGATAACTAAGGCTAGACAAATATTGGATTCGAGAGGCAACCCGACCATAGAGGCCGACGTTATTTTGGACTCGGGCGTCCTGGGCCGCGCGGCCGTGCCTTCCGGCGCTTCGACCGGCACTAACGAAGCAGTCGAGTTACGAGACAAAGATAACAGCAAATATAACGGTCTTGGTGTTTTGAAAGCGGTAGAAAACGTTAACGGTGAAATCGCTCAAGCGGTCAGAGGGCTTGATGCCAGCGGACAAGCCGAGCTCGACCAAAAAATGCTTCGGCTGGACGGTACGGATAACAAAGGCAGGCTTGGCGCCAATGCCATTTTGGCAGTGTCGTTAGCCGCCGCCAAAGCCGCCGCTATCGAAAAAAAACTTCCGCTCTATGAATACCTCGCCACCCTGTCGCCCGGCTCAAAACTCTCTTTGCCCGTCCCCATGGTCAATATCATAAACGGCGGCAAGCATGCAGCCGGTTCGACAGACATTCAGGAATTCATGATAATGCCCGTCGGCTCGCCGACCTTTTCCGAAGCTATTCGGACCGCGGCTGAGATTTTCGCCTCTTTAAAAAAAGTCATCGCCCTTCACGGTTACGGCACGACCGTCGGCGACGAAGGCGGCTTTGCCCCGCACGTAAAGAACGGCAACAAGGAAGCATTGGATCTCATCACCGAAGCTGTGGCAAAAACAAGTTATAAGTTAGGCACAGATATCGTGTTCGGCCTGGATGTCGCCGCCTCCGAGCTCAACGAGAACGGAAAATATGTTCTGAAAACCGAGGGTAAGACCTTGAGCTCAGAGCAAATGGCCGAATGGCTGGCTAAGCTCGCCCTCGATTATCCTATCTTTTCCATCGAGGATGGCTTGGCTGAAAGCGATTGGGTCGGCTGGAAGCAGCTGACCGGACTTGTCGGCAGCAAACTCCAGTTGGTGGGCGACGATCTATTGGTTACGAACACCAAGTTCCTTGACCAAGCTATCAAAGAAAAAGCTGGTAACGCCATTTTGGTTAAAGTAAATCAGGTCGGCACTTTAACCGAAACCTTAAAGGCCGTCGAGATGGCCAAGGCGGCTGGCTGGAACGCCATCATTTCCCACCGCTCAGGCGAAACGGAAGACACGACCATCGCCGACCTTTCCGTTGCCCTCGGCACTGGCCAAATAAAGACAGGCTCGATGTCCCGGACCGACCGGCTCGCCAAATACAACCAGCTCCTTCGAATTGAAGAGGAGCTCGGCTCGAAGGCTGTCTACGCGGGCAGAACTATAATTAAATCCAAATAGCATGTCCTATCTATACATTGCACGGCACGGAAAATCCGAATACAACGATAAAGGAATCTGGACTGGTTGGGCCAACCCGCATCTTTCGGAAGACGGCATAGCCGACGCTAAAGCGGCCGGCGAAACTCTCCGCGCCGAGCACATCGACACGGCCTTCGTTTCCCCTCTCATACGCAATAAAGAAACTTTGGCCGAGATCAAAAAAGGCATGGGGACAGACTTCCCGACGACCGAAAACGCCGCCATCAACGAAAGGAACTACGGCATTTTCACCGGCAAAAACAAATGGCAGATAAAAGAAGAGGTCGGCGAGGCTGAGTTCCAGAGCATCAGGCGCAGCTGGGACCACAAAATTAAGGACGGCGAAACCCTCAAAGATGTCTACGAACGGGCGGTGCCATATTTCCAAAAAGAAATAGAGCCGAAACTTGCGGAAGGAAAGAACGTCCTTATCGTTTCGTCCGGCAATTGTTTGCGATCGCTGGTCAAATATCTGGAAAATGTGCCGGACGATGACATTGGTGATGTTGAAATAGGCATGGGCCAGGTCATCCGTTACGAATACGATTCGGGAGCTTACAAGAATAAGAAAGTCGTTTACTCCGGCATTATCGACAGGGAAAAGAAATAATGATCTTTTGTTTATCGAACCAATCGAAAAACAGGCTTTTAGATCTGTTTATGATTCAGTCACCCCAAAAAAAGTATTTATCGAACGATCGTTTTTTAGTTAATATCTAAGCAATAATGTGAGAACAAAAATCATCGCCACAGTCGGGCCAAAGACCGAGTCCGAAGAAATGCTCAAGAAACTAATAGAAGGCGGCATGAACATCGCCCGAGTGAACTTTTCCCACAGTTCTCACGAAGGCTACAAACTGTTCAGAGAAAAGATTTTGAAAACTGCCAAGGATCTCGGCCAGGAAGTCCAGATCCTGCAGGACCTGCAGGGCCCGCGTATCCGCGTCGGAAAATTACCGGAAGCAGGGCTCAAGCTGTGCCAGGGCGATGTGGTAACTTTTTCGACCGAAAAAGACTGCGGCTCAGATAAGATTCATGTTGACGATCCTTATCTTCACCTCGATATGAAGGTCAACGAACCGATCTATCTGGTCAACGGCTTGATCGAGCTCGTCGCCAAAACGATAGTGGGCAAAGAGATCGAAGCTGAAGTCGTGCGAGGCGGACAGCTTTTCTCGAGAAAAGCCGTCAACGTACCCCATACCAAATTGACCGCGTCCGGCCCGACCGAAAAGGACCTTGATGATGTGCGCTATGCCCTCTCCGTCGGCGTCGACCTCATCGGTGTTTCGTTCGTCCAGACGGCTAAAGATATCGAAACACTGCGCGCAGTAGTAACTGACAAAGCAAAAATTATAGCAAAGATAGAGAACGCGGTCGCCTTAAAACACATCGATGAAATAATCAGGGCCTCGGACGGCATCATGATCGCCCGCGGCGACTTGGGCATCGAAATACCCATCGAACAGGTGCCCTACGTCCAAAAAAACCTCATCAGGCACGCCTCGTGGCACAACAAACCGTCAATCGTGGCCACCCAGATGCTATATTCGATGGTTACCAATCCCCGCCCCACCCGCGCTGAAGTTTCCGATATCGCGAATGCCGTATGGGAGGGCACGACCGCCGTCATGCTTTCCGACGAAACCGCCTCAGGCAACTACCCGATCGAATCGATAGAAATGATGCGGCGCATAGTGAAGCAAACCGAAGAATATCATTACGATAAGAATAGCTTGCTCTAAAAAAATGGCCCCTCTGGGGGTCATTTTTTATCGTTATGAGTTGGGAGGAGGCGGTGTCTGGTTCGTGAATGACGGCCGGTCAGCTCGCGGCACCTGATTCAGATCTTGTAGAAATGCCTGCTTTTGAAATTGGACCGTCGCCGGTTGAACAGGAGCCTGTTGCGGCTCTTCTGGCTTGTCTTCTTTCCGCAATCCTAGCTTCGAAAGAATAGACTTAAACATAATTTTGGCTTAAGTTAATAACAGTAGAATTATACAACGGCTCTAAAAAATATTCATGAGTTATGCACAGGCCGAGACCCAACCTCAGTCAGCTCGATGACGGCGAGCTCCAAAGGCAATTGCGGCAAATGCGGGCGTCCCGATTCCTCGTAAGCTCCGAGCATTCTGGATAAGGCACGCGGGCCGATACGGCCATTTTTGGAAAACGCCAGGCTTTTTATAAAGGCAAAATCGGCGTCCGAATACTCGCTCTTTATTTCAGGTTCCATACCAGGCGCATATCGCAAAAGCATGACCGCCCTCATTTTTCGAAGTATCAGCTTTACCATAGCTTTCATATCAACACCCGTCTCGTAAGCTTTCGAGACGGCTTTTATGGCTTCTTCGGGCTTTATTTCTTCGATTCCTGAAATGACCGCGTCCACCAGCCGGCTTGGCGCCGCGCCGGTCGCCGCTAAGACTTCTTCTTCGCCGATCTTCTTGCCCTTGGCGGAACTCAAAACCTTTTGCAGAATACCGAGCGTATCGCGAAAAGAACCGTCACCCAAAAGAGCGATCAGTTCGGCTGATGAATTATCAAGACTGAAACCTTCCTTTTTGGAAACGGTCAGCGTCAGATCCCGTAGGGTCTTTTCGGTCGGACGGCTGAATTTGAAATGCTGACAGCGCGACACGACTGTCTCCGGCAATTTTTCCGGATCGGTCGTAGCCAGAATAAAGATGACGTGAGCCGGAGGTTCCTCAAGTGTCTTTAAGAGAGCATTGAAAGCATCACGGGACATCATGTGAACCTCGTCGATGATATAGACCTTATATTTCGAGCGGTAAGGCAAAGTGTGAACCGCTTCACGGAGAGCCCTAACCTCATCGATACCTCGGTTCGAAGCGGCGTCCATTTCGTAAATGTCCGACGGATCGGTCTCGAGGGAGTTGGCGAAAATCCTCGCCACACTGGTCTTCCCCGTCCCCCTTCCGCCGGAGAATAAATAGGCATGCGCCAATCGGCCCTCTTTTATGGAGCTTTGAAGCGTCTCGGCAATATTGCCGCGGTCGAGCAGTTCGGAAAATTTGCTCGGGCGATATTTTCTATATAGGGCTAATTCATTCATGAAAAAAGTATAGCATCCTTGCTCAAAAGGAAAATCTTGCCAAAATCCAAAAAGGACGCTCGAAATCACGGAATGCCTCCGGCAGAGCAATTTGGCAGTTCCCTCGGCATATTACGCCTTCGCAAAAAAAAAGATGCCAAGCTGTTCAGCTCGGCATCGGGAGCTAACTCATCAAAGAAGCGATAGCACGGCGGACGGCCGGAACCAATTTTCGCCTGTTTTGCCATGCTCGCCGGATAATTCGGCGAAACTGGTCAAACCATGTCAGATCTTGCGCCGGAGGACCATAAATTCCGAGAGGTTCGGCGGTCCTCGCGATGAAATCGAGTGCGTTACCACGCCCTCGCTTTAGCTCAGCGTCGAAGCGGCGCCAAAAATCACCTTTGTCATCGACGCCCTTTTGGCAAAACTTCGCCTTGTCATCCGGCATGTAACCAATCTCCCCGAGACAATCGAGGAGCGGGTGTACCAACTGTTTGTTGGCATTGGGCTTGTGAGTGAGTATCTGTAAGGCTAATGACATGGATCCTCCTAGAGGGTTTTGTTCTAATCCAATCGTATGTCAAACAGCTCTGCAACGCAAACAGAGAAACTGTTAACAAAAGCCGCCCGAAGGGCGGCTTTTGAAATTCCGACAGAATTTGCGGTCCATTATTACTTCTTGATGATATTGCCCCAGAAGCTCTTGGCGCTGTTCATCACGCTTCCGGTGTAGGAACTTCCTGAAGCTGTGCCTCCAGCGCTTGAAGTGCTTCCTGAATGGGCCGAACCGGCTGAGTAGGTCGCCCCGGAGGCGGTTCCCGATGTGGCTTTGCCTTTCTGGATTGAACCTTCGACAACGATAACCTTGGTAACCTCGACGCAGTTCGCTCCGGTCTTGGTCTTCTTTTTCGTGTTGGAGTAGCCTTCACCCGGACAGAAGAATTTCGGTCGCGGATAAGGGAGTGGAATCTCCTTGAAATTAGTGGAAGTCTGACAGACGATGTCATTTATCTTTGTCATGGTCGTGATGTAAACACAGCCCGTCGTACACTCCAAACCCCAGCTCCTTCTCAAGATGTCCTCGGCGTACTTTTTCTGGAATCGGTGAACAGCAGCAATCGTGGCCTGGTCGTAAACTCCGGTAATAGTGATCGTCTCGCTTTCGTAATCTCGGAAGAACGTCTGCAATTTGGTGATCTCATTTGTATCGTTACCCTTGCCGCAGCCTATGTAAGCCTTGAGATAAGGGACGCATTTATACGTAACGGGAGGAGGCGGCGGAGCGGGATTCGGCCTTATCTGAGGCCGGTACGGTTGAGGCGTATAGGTGCCGAAAGCATATGTCTTTCCGGCGTAAGTTTGGCCGGCTGTGTAGGTTTGGCCGGAATATGTCTGACCGGCGTAAGAATCGCCCGCCGTGTAGGTTTGACCCGTATACGTCCCGCCGGCCGTGTAAGTCGAACCGGCGTAAGTGCTACCCGTATAGCTATTACCCGCCGTGTATGTATCCCCTGCGTATGTTCCACCCGCCGTATAGCTCGTACCGGCATATGTGGAACCGGCATATGAATCTCCAGCGGTGTATGTCTGTCCCGAATACGTTTGACCGGTATAGTTCTCGCCCGCCGTGTAAGACTGACCGGCATACGTCTGGCCCGTGTAATTTTCTCCGGCGGTGTAGGACTGGCCTGCATAGGTTTGGCCAGTGTAGTTTTGTCCCGCCGCGTATGTTTCTCCCGCGTAGGTTTGGCCAGTGTAATTTTCTCCGACAGTGTAGGATTCACCGGCATATGTTTGTCCCGTATAACTTTGACCCGCGGTAACGCTCTCGCCAGCATACGTCTGACCTGTGTAGCTCTGACCTGCAGTAACGCTTTCTCCCGCATAAGTTTGGCCGGTGTAATTTTGTCCCGCGGTATATGTCTCGCCAGCGTAAGTCGCTCCGGTATATGAGGCGCCAGCCGTTACAGTTTCCACGGCGTAGGTCTCTCCGGTGTAATTTTGACCGGCTGTAACGGTTTTTCCGGCCAACGATTCGCCTGCCGTATATGTCTGTAGGGCATAGGTCGCCCCGACGTAATTTTGGCCGAGTGTGACAGATTGTCCGGAGTAAGTGTCCCCGGTGTAATTCAAACCGGCAGTGTATGTCTCGCCGGCGTAAATTTTACCCGCGTAATTGGCACCCGCGGTTACCGAAGTGCCCGCGTAGGTTTGGCCCGTATAATTTTGGCCGGCCGTATAAGTCTCTCCGGCATAAGTCGCTCCCGTATAAGTCTCTCCGGCTGTAAAAGTGTTTCCGGCATATGTTTGAGCGGTAGTGTAAGTGCCACCTGCGTAGGTCAATCCGGTAAAACTTTCTCCAACCGTGAATGTATCTCCGGCATAAGTCGAACCGGTATAGCTCTGCCCGGCGATATAAGTTTCTCCAGCATAGGATTCGCCGGCAGTAACAGAAGTGCCTGAGTACGTGAGACCCGCGTAGGATTCGCCCGCGCTGAATGTGGACCCGGCAAATGTACTGCCTGTGTATGAAGCGCCAGCCGTTACAGTTTCGCCGGCGTAATTTTGACCGGCTGTAACGGAATTTCCGGCATACGACTCACCGACAGTAAACGAATTACCCGCGTAAGTCTCTCCGACAGTAACGGTTGTACCGGCATAGGATTCGCCGGCCGTGTAGGTTTCGCCAGCGTAGGTCCCTCCGGCGAAAGAATCTCCGACGCTGTAAGTCTGGCCGTTGTAAGTCAGACCCGCATAATTTCCGCCGACGGTAACCGACGTGCCTGAGTAATTTTCACCAGCGGTATATGTGCCGCCTGTGTAATTCTCACCAACAGTAACGGTCGTACCAGAATAATTCTCCCCCGCGGTATAAGTTTCGCCAGCATAATTTTGACCCGCCGTTACTGTAGACCCGGCGTATGTTTGGCCCGCTGTCACGGAACTGCCGCTATAATTTTCACCTGCGCTGTATGTAAGACCGGCGTAATTTTCACCCGCGGTAACAGTACTGCCCGTGTAGTTTTCACCAGCCGTAACAGTATTGCCCGAGTAAGTTTCGCCGGCTGTGTAAGTTAAACCCGTGTAGTTTTCACCCAAAGTCAAAGTGGTGCCTGAATATGTGCTTCCGGCCGTAAATGTTTCTCCCGCATAGGATTCGCCGTCAGTGTATGTCTCGCCTGCGTAATTTTGACCGGCGGTGACGGTTGAACCGGCATACGATTCACCAGCGGTATATGTATTACCCGCGTAATTGTCTCCAACTGTCACAGTGTTACCAGCGTAATTTTCCCCGACAGTTACGGTATTCCCAGAATAATTCTCCCCGGCAGAATATGTACTGCCTGCGTAGTTTTCTCCAACTACGACAGCCTCACCCGTGTAGGAGGCGCCGGCCGTCACAGATTCTCCCGCGTAGTTTTGACCCGCCGTATATGTTTCGCCGGAATAAAGTTCGCCGACAGTAACGGATGTGCCGGCATAATTTTCACCGATAACAACGGACAAACCCGTATAAGTCTCGCCAGCCACGACAGTGCTACCCGAAAGCGACAAACCGGCTGTGTATGTTTCCGCCGCATAATTCTCACCGATCGATACGGTTGAACCGGCAAGCGAATCCCCGACGGTAACAGTTACGCCCGCGTAATTTTCGCCCACCGTCACAGTGTTGCCAGTATAGTTTTCCCCGGCTGTATAAGTGTCGCCGGCAAAATTCTCGCCCACCGTTAAGGTGCTTCCAGTATAATTTTCGCCAACCGTAAGCGTGGACCCGGCGTATGTTTCGCCCGCGGAATACGTATCGCCGCTATAGTTTTCGCCAACCGTAACCGTCGAACCGGCATAGTTCGCACCAGCGGTAACGGTATTACCCACGTAATTTTCGCCCACGATAACCATGGCGCCGGAATAATTTTCTCCCGCGGTATAGGTCGATCCGGCGGCAGATTCACCTACCGTGACAATCTCTCCAGCGTAATTGTCGCCGACAACCAAAGTCGTACCGATATAATTTTCACCCAAAGTTAAAGCTGAACCGGCATATGACTCGCCGACACCAAGCGTATTCCCCGAATAGCTCTCGCCGACGCTCAGCGTGGTTCCCGCGTAATTTTCGCCCGAAGTAACAGTCGTACCTGTGAGGGAAAGCCCTGTGCTGTAAGTTTCCGCGGCCAGATTTTCTCCGACAGAAACAGTCGAACCTGAATAATTTTCGCCCGCGGTGTAAGTATCTCCGGAATAGGCTTCCCGGACCGTATAGGTCGAAGCGGCGATGACGTCACCCATCGTAACCGTATCGCCGGAATAAAGCTCTCCAACGACCAAAGCCGTGCCCGCGTAATTTTCGCCGACCGTCAAAGTGTTGCCCGAATAATTCTCAGTGATAGTAAACGTATTGCCGGAATAGTTGGCTCCCACCGTCAAAGTCTCGGCGCTGTAGTTGTCGCCAACCTGTACTGTTGAAGCCGTGTAGGCATCGCCTGCGGTCACGGTATTACCCGAGACGTTTTCTCCGGCAGTAACTGTGTTGCCCGAGTAATTCTCTCCGATATTTAAAGCGTCTGAGGCATAAAGCTCGCCGACAGAAATGGACGTACCGGAATAGTTCTCTCCCGCGATAACGGTCGTTCCGGAATAATTTTCGCCCGTTGAAACGGTGTATCCCGTGACCAAAAACCCCGCGCTGTAAGTTTCGGCGGCAAAAGTTTCTCCGGCAGAAACCGTCGAGCCGACGTAGTTTTCACCTGCGGCAAAAGTATCACCCGCGTAATTTTCGCCAGCATTATATGCGGAAGCAGAAACGCTTTCGCCTACAGTAACCGTATTGCCGGACACAATCTCACCGATAGTCAGGGTGTCGGCGGAATAGTTTTCACCTACCGTGACAGTATTGCCGGCAACATTCTCTCCGATGGCCAAAGTGTCCGCGGAATAGTTTTCCCCGACGGAGACTGTCGTTCCTGTAACATTCAAACCAGCAGTAACCGTATTCGCCGCGTAGTTGTCCCCGACTGAAACTGCATTACCCGCGTAGCCCGCGCCGACAGTAGCGGTCTCCCCGGCCACGTTCTGGCCCACCACAAAAGTATCCGCCGCGTATATTTCGCCGACCGTGAGTGTAAAAGCGCTGTAGTTTTCTCCCGCCGCCACCGTCGAGCCGGTAACAGATAAGCCGGCCGTAACAGTATCGGCCGCGTAATTATCTCCTATGGTGGCCGTATCAGCTACATAACTCGAACCGACGGTCAAAGCTTCGGCCGCGTAGTTTTCGTTTATTGAAAGTGTGGTGGCAGTGTAATTTTCGCCGACCGTAACAGTAGCCCCTCCGACATTCTCGCCTAAAGTAACTGTGCTCGCGGACACATTGTCTCCGATGGTCACAGTTCCGGCGGCATATGCATCTCCCGCGGCGTATGTATCGGCGGCAACATTGTCACCGGCAGTAACGGTGCTCGCGGCCAAAATATCACCGACAGAGTAAGTGTCCGCAGTGTAGTTCGAACCGACAGTCAAAGCATCGGCGGCGTAATTTTCGTTTATGGAAAGTGTGGTGGCGGCGTAA
>CAZYRJ010000014.1:0-11208 GCA_964649625.1 uncultured Candidatus Saccharibacteria bacterium | reverse complement strand
TAACGGTCGAAGCCGAGTAGCTATCTCCGGTCGTAACCGTATCGGCGGCATAAAGCTCATCGAATAAAACAGTGTCGGAAGCCACAGGTTCGCCGATCGTAACTGCGCCGGCGCTTAACATCTCCGCGACTGATACCGAATTCGCCGCGACCAGATCGCCCGCGCTCATGGACTTCGTTGTAACCGCTTGGCCTATACTCAAAGTGTCAGCGGCGTAAAATTCGCCCGCCGAAACAGTCGTCCCGGCCGGAAGTGACCCTTCAGCGGTACTGGCCGCGGTCAAAACTGGCGCAAAACAAAAAACCAGCACGATAGCAAGTACCGCCGTGTTCCAAGTCGTTATTTGAAATTTGCGGCCGGCTGTTAACATTTAAGTTCAGTTAATTACCTAGGATAACTGCCTGGCACGATCGCTCGAGCGCCATTCGTATCAATTGCGCGCCCGACCGGACGGCCATTTCCGTAGTTGGCTCCGGAAACGAATATCGGTCCGCCAGCGGGAGCCATATCGGTAACATAGACGCCGCCGTCACCTGGAGGTGTCGGAGTGATAGCCGAAGCTCCGTGGGTCGGACTCGGAGGCACGCCGTAAAACGTAACAGGGCGGTCCCAGTAAAGGACTTTCTGCTCGGTCTTCGGCTTTACCACGGGGACGGTATAGTTGCCCATTGTCGGCTGTTTTAATTGGCCGCTTTGGGCATATTTTGAGTAATTCGGGTCGTTCTTGTTAGCGCCCCAAAAATAGTTAAAGAGGTTCACTGTATAACGCTGATTGTTGATGACGGCCTCGGCTTCAACGGTCCTTTGGGGAATGGCGAGTAGAAATATGGAAAAAGCCGCCAGTGCAAGAGCCAGCATTACGGTAGCGTTATTTTTTGATTTTGTTTGCATTTTTTGTTGCAAAATAAGCGTTTTATTAGCACATTCTGCCGCCGCATTATATAGCAAAATTTGGCATATTGTCAAGCTGAAGGTTAATATTAGCACGAGCCCATTATTGACAAATACTATTTGTCATGTATAGTTTTAGGTCGGAAACGGCTCAGTTTAGCCGTTAGGAAAAAGGGCACCCTCGAACGACCCTCATACAACTCAAAACTCGGAGACTTAAAAATGAGAAACATTTCCAATGGCGACGATCGCAACCGAAAAGTGGCATATGGCGTGGCGCTCATGCTGCTCCTCCCTATTCTACTCATGGTCGTCGGGGACCGGCTTTCGCGGTCAGCAACCACGGCTCAGCGTAGAGCCACATTAATTCAATCGGTTGTCGCCGACGAAGCCACTACAGGAGACGCGTCGCGTACCTCCCTGGGCGAAATCGTCTATGCCGGCGAAACGGTCACCGCCGAAGAGGCAAAACTGACCGTAGCCATAGGCGACACGATCGCCGGTCGGACGACCACAGCCAACGGCATTGAGTGACCGACAACTCGCCGCTCCAACGTTCAACCCGCTTACACAAAACCTGTGAGGCGGGTTTTGTTTTTATGACTTGCCTAACATAGCTCCATGCTACAAAAAGTTGCGAGGTTAAGACAAAACTTATGATCCGACACCTACTTAAAGATCACTCCATTTATAATCATAAGCGCTACGTTGTTTTTTTCGTTGGCCTCGGATATCGAGTTGGCCGGATCAATGTTTATCACAACCGTATTTCCATCGGCCTTCTCTATGCCATCAAAACCGAGGGTAAATTCGACATGATCGCCTGGTTTAATATTCTGTTTGCTTTCAGAAACGTATATATGAAAGGGGTAGGTCGGCAACGCGGCGTTGAAATGCCAGCTCCCCGTCTCTCTCGTCCCGACATTTTTGACAACGAATCGAAATGCGGTTCGGTCGGTACTACGGATTGTCGATGTCGATGTATAGTATCCCGACACCTTATCTACGACGCCAACATCGAGTATTTGAACCTCAAGATCAGTCAGCCCAACCGTCGTCGGAACACTCTGTTCCGGTTCAACCGCGAATATTTTTGTCGTAACGGTGCCAGGAGTCCTTTGTGAACTAACTGCCGGACCGGATGCCAAAACGACAGGATTAGTCCTTGCAGGGGAACTTGCAGGCAAAACCGTGGTCGGGCTCTTAGAATCCGCGACAGATGTTCCTATTAGTTCCTCGCTTGATGATGCTACCCCGGATGCCGCTAGAGCCGGCAAGCTGTCTTTCATACCTGGAAACTCAACCTTTAGCCCTGCCAAAAAGGCAACTATCGCGATAAATATGGCGAAAGCCAAGGCTTTCCGAGAATAAATACTGTCAGTTTCGTTTTCTTTGACTTCGGTTGATTTGTTGGTTTCCATTTCTGCAAAATTACAAAATAATCTGAGCGGTTCATTTGAACAATACAGCACAACCCTTCGATGTCAATATTGGCTTTTGGCTTTTGTAAGTTAGTGTGGCTGTATAGTAATAGAATAACGAAAATGTCAGAAACAATATATACGAGAAACTTCCTGATAATGCTCGTGGCCGCCATTCTTTTTTATCCGCTCTACCCGACAATATCGGAAGCGCTTGTGCCGCCGGCCTGTCCCATCTCGCCTGCCCCTAGCCGCACCATATTCAATTTCCCATCCACAAAGCGGATAGTCGCCTTTCCTGTCTTTAATTCAGTTCCCAATACCAATTTTTCCGGCCCTATAACAGCCACCCTCCCCGCCGGCCAATACAAAGTTACTCTGGTAAGCTACGACGGCTACGATGGCCGGCAAACGGTATCTCAAACCAATGAACAATACTTCGTTACTGCCGAAAGTAATACGGCAGTACTGGCCTCGAGCGGTTACACCGACGATTTACCCGATCTCATAGTCGAAACCACAGTAACGACTATAGTCAACGACACTGGCAATTTGCTCAACGTGCCCGATGGAGTAACCCGAGTTTACGCGAGGCACCGCTATCCGAACAATCCTCCGGATGGTTCCCCTAACAGTTTGCTACCTATCTGCGCGGCATTCGAATTTGTGCCCCCTCCTGCTTTCGACTCGTCCTGCAACGGCGCACCCTCTACCGCGACAATCGGCGAGTCGGTTGTCTGGACAGCAACAGCAAGCGGCGGAACTGGTGCGTATTCATATTCCTGGTCCGGAGACGAAAGCCTTAGCTCAGTTAATGCTTCCACCACGAAAAATTACACGACATCAGGCACTAAAAATGCAACTGTAAATGTTACATCGGGTGCCAATACATTGGTCAGGACATGCTCAGTTAGCATAACGACACCGCCCCCCTTTGACGCATCGTGCACAGGAGTACCGTCTTCGCCTAGACTCGGCCAACCGGTTACCTGGTTTGCATCTGCAAGCGGAGGTACGGGCACTTACACCTACTCATGGTCTGGGCACGAAAGCCTAAGTGGTACCGGCACTTCGACAACAAAATCCTATTCTTCAATTGGAATTAAGGACGCCACAGTGTCGATAACTTCCGGCGTGCACACGGTGGTCAAAACCTGTTCGGTTACCATTCCAGACGATCGCGGCTGTGCCGGTTCTTGTGGGGGTATAGATCAACCGACGGTCGTCCTGTCGCAAAAAACATTTCTCAATCCGCCTGAAACGACAACGCCCAAGTTCATTTATCTTTCTGAGATCCCGTACACAGGCTACTCCCCATCACCGGCTGGCCTCATAGCCCTTGCGATAGTAACGTTCGGAGCCATGCTTTCGCTTTGGAACATTTTCAATATCGCCAAGAAGAAACTATTTTCGGCTCGAAATAGATAACGCCGGCCACTTAAACCGGACTTATATTGCGTAAAGGGATCCTAGTTGGATCGTTACTTTTTTACACATTGACATGATTACACTTGCGAGTTAGTTTCTGGACAGAGTTGCATCAACAATCCATTCCCTATGAAAAAGAATGTACTGCTAGTGATGTGTGTTGTCGTCATCACAATCATCTCCGTCCTAGGCACCTCGGAGGTACGACATTTCAAGTCGCTCTACGAGCTGACTGATGGACTCTTAAAACTGGAACAACGCGAACTTGAGGCCCTTAAGGAGGGGTACAGTGTGCTCCAACAATCGAGTTCAAGCGACATCCGCCGCTGGCAATCGGCCGCAAGCGACGTATTGATGAGCCGCGGTTACCCTATCAAAGAGCCTACGCCAAACGATCTTCGTCGGCTTCGACTCAAAACCGTCGCCAATATGGCACCGGTCATAACGAATGGCCTGCTCACGTTCAAGGTTAAAGGCTTAGAGTTGGCTGACGCGATGAAGTTCACGCGTGATAGCACGAACAATTCGTTCATGAACGAGCATTTGTTCCTTAACCCCAACATTGTGAGCATAACTCTGAGGAACGGAAAAATGGACATCGAGCCGCTCCAAGGAGTTGCTCCGGATGACATTCTGCCTTTTGTGTCGGCAGTCCTCGACGCCGAGAAAGGCGACGAACCGCCGTTAGATCTTGAGCAATGACCCAAGACCCGCTAAGCGCCAGCTTACGCGGGTTCCTATACTCAAAGCGTACCATTTATCATGGTACGCTTTTTTCTGTGAGCAAGTCATCGCTTTTGCGCGGTTGGATGGCCGAAGGAATCGGCCGATCCGTTAAAAAACCTATGTATCTCACAGAGATTCCCCGGAGGATGCGGATCACTTAGTTGCGATTTAGTCGCGAATCATCGTAGGAACCTGCATCAAGGATATCAAAAAGTGGGATGGGCTGGCTACTCACACCTTCTCTCTTTCTCTCTTCAATTATTCGTAGCTCTTCTCCTAATCTATGCACTATTTCGGCATCGACATGTCGAAGGACAGTTTTCATGTTGCTTGGAACGACACTAATGTGGAAATATTTCGCAACACTGATTCGGGTATTGATCGATTCATCAACTTTCTTCGTCAGGTGGGATACGAAAAAGAAAATACTCTAATCGGCACAGAAGCGACCGGCGTCTACCACCTCCTGCTTTGCCAAAAGTTAACAAAGGCTCTCTGGTCCATCAAAGTCATCAATCCCTTAATTACCCACAGGATGATCGACAGCTGGCAAGGTGACCGCGGCGGCGCTTGTAGCTTACGTTGGAGATATTACGCGCTTCGAGAGCGCTGAAAAATTGGTGGCTTACATCGGATTGGACTGCCGGGTATATGAAAGCGGCACTTCCATTCACGGCAAAGGTTATATCTCAAAGAGAGGCAACCGCTATCTTCGACATGTTCTGTTCAATGCCGCTTTCATAGCCAAGAGGCATAATCCGGAACTGAAAGCCTTTATGCAAAAGAAACTACGAGAAGGCAAGCATTACTTCTTGGCTCTTTGCGCTGTGGAACGGAAATTGGTGCATTTAATATACGCCGTTTGGAGAAGGGGCACACCTTTTGAGGTTCGTTAAACCAAAGAATTCCAAAGCTGATTTCTGCCTCAGCTGTTTTTCTGTTGATTAAGAGTTGACTTATATATATTTAGTTTTTTTATACTTATAGGGCTTCAGAGTATCTCGATTTTCGATAGCAACGAGAATTGATACACGTAGTAAGCGCAGAACAAAACGACGAACAAAATGAGCACGAAAGCGATATGTTTGTTCTTGTGATCGTGCCTCGTGACAAGCACTGCAAAGAACGCGATAGTAAGAAGCAAAGCGAGAGCTAAGTAAATAGCTCCCAACACTTTTGAGGGACTCGAAGAATACTGCTCGATAAGAGAAGAGCTCCGCCTTACGTCCGTATTGTCGACCGCGGCAGTCGAGGGCGCGGCCTCTATTGGGGACGCGCTCATATTCCGGACAGCCACGAAGGTTTCCGTCGCACTTTGGCCGAGAACCTCCGACGATGCCATGGGTTCGAGTTTAACCTCTTCTACATCTGTTTTGGCTCCGGGCTTAGGTGTCACAGACACAGCTTGCGTAACAGGCGCGGAGACTGTCTTCGGGGCGGCCGGCGTGCCGAACATTTGCACTACAAAGGTCGTCGGCTCGCCTTTGTAATACCCTTCCGCGGTTGCGATGCCGACTTCCGTGAATTTGGCGTTCAAAATGTTCGCTCTATGTTTTGGTGAATTCATCCAGGCCGTATTGACGACCGACGAATCGTCGAAATTGACCGCCAGATTCTCGCCTGCATACGCAAATTCGTAACCCGATTCCATTATCCATGACCAGGGCGATAATCCTTCCGGGCTATCATGGGCAAAATAATTTTTCGCAACCATATCGTTGGCCTTGGCCTCCGCGGCTGCCACTAACTTGGGATTGGTCTTCAGTGCGCCGAGTTCCCTGCCCGTTCGTTCGTTGTTTGTCAGGTCTACCAAAACAGCCGGCAAGACCGTGGCTATCATGTTCGTACTTCGCAATATGAACGCTTGAAGCCTGGTAGCGAAGAGAGCGCTCAGAATGAAAAAGAAAATAGCGGTAATACCAACAGCCCTCAGCATGTAGGGCCTGAAGTCGTTGCTCTTATGGGGTACCAGGTATTTCTTTGCTTTATGAACGACCCTTTTCATACCGCTCTATTATGCCATGAAAAAAGAGGCTGTTTAAGCCTCTTCGTCGATCCAGCGGTTCACCGTGGCCTCAGCCTCGAGCGCTCCGCTGTTCAATTCACGAACGCAAATAATGAACGTACAGCCGCCATCAGGATCGACCTGAGCAATCGTGGAGGTCAACTCAACGTCCCGTTTGCCGAATTCCTGAAGCACTTCGGCCAAAAGCAGATTTTCGATTTTTGCCTTTCGGGAACCTGAATCGGAATCTGGCCGCGTTGAGGTCGGCCTCCAAACGGGCCAAACGGGCCGTTATCTCATCCTCGTCCGATATCCATTTTGGATCCAACCGACTTCGAAAATAGCGAAGGTCGTTGCTTATCGTTCCGACCTCATGCCGTTCGACTTCCGTCCCCAGATCAGATAGGCCCGCTCTGAACAAGCCGATAATATCGCTAGAAAACGGATGATTGAGCAGAATGCCTTCCGCTACCTCAGCTGTGCGGCCAGTTCGGAGAACCGCCCGCGACAACAACTTGCAGGGCGGTCCGCCTATCTCCAATCCTTCCGCGATTTCGTCCGCCCCGAATCGCTTCCAGACGCGATTGACGATGATCGAAACGGTCATATGGATAAGCTGACTCACGGCCGTGAGGCGGTCGTGCCTTCCGGACGGCAACAATCGTATCTTCGGACCGTACGGCTCGAATGCCTTCCGAAACCACGTGTACAGTTTGTGGGAGCGGGGACCTTCAAGCGAAACTGTTATGGTTTGCCCGAGCAAGGTCCGTTTTAGAGGCATTTCCGGTCGAAAATGAAAATGGATGTGAGCCATCGCCACTTTCGGCTTTACGGCGTTTTTGCACGGCCAAACGTTTTCAACGGACGTGCCGTGTACAAGGAAACTGCCTGGCTTCATCACGGACGCGGCCTGCTCGAGAAGCCGGCCGACTTCTTCTATCGGAAGAGTTACTATCCAGACGACATCGGCCTGCTTTGCGGCCTGCATGAGGGTAAAGCCCCCCAATTTTGGGTCGACCGATAGGACTTCGTGGTCCGCCATAAAATGGTCCACCAGAGTACGGCCGACCGTGCCTCCTGCCCCGACAATGGCAATTTTCATCAATGTTCCTTTTGGTTATATCTGTCGAGGATATTCTTTGAAAGTCTTCATTAAGTCAAGCCGGCCGCCCCGCATGCGGGACGGCCGGCCTTTCTTTCGCAGCTTTGCGCTATCTTACGGCAACTGAGGCATCGGAGTAATGGCCTCGAGGTCCTTGCACTTCAATATGTTTATCCAGCGTTTGGTCGTCTTATAGACGTAACCTGATGGACTGTCATCTTTTGCCGCCTTGGCGACAACCCAAGGAATGAGGACTTGCTCCTTATTGGCCACCTGAAAATCCATGACGGCTCTGAAGGTCAGCGGCCCGAAGTATCCGGTTATCGGCAAATTCGAACCCATCATTTCATTAAGGAAAGTTTGGAGCTTGGCGACCTGATTTTTGTCGTTATTGGTGCCGCGCTTCAGATAGCTCGTGAGGTACGGTTGTTCGTTGAGGCAGGTTGCCAATTCCCCGGCGCTGATTTCGGCACCCAAAACTTCACCTAACCGTCCGCCGCTCCCACCACCCTGTATCGGAGAAACGTAGCCGAACGTGTAAGGCGAACCATTTCCGCCACCTCCGCCGCCGCCTCCTGTCGCCGCATGACTGACGTTAATAGTCCTTGCGGCCGTTGCCGTATTTCCTGATGAATCAGTTACGGTATAGGTAATCGTGTAAGTGCCGGGGTTACCCATATTTGGATGCCCGGTCATAACGATGCTTGAAGTAAGGTTACCGTCAACGTTATCTACCGCCGTTGCGCCCGGCTCATTATATTGACCGCTCACATCGAGATTCATTGTGGCGCTTCCATTCAAAGTAATGACCGGCGGGGTCATGTCGATGGTGTTGCTGACGATAACGGTCCTTGTCGTTGTCGCACCCAAACCGCCGAAATCTGTAACTGAATAGGTCAGAACATAAGTGCCCGCAGTCGAGGTTGAAACAGTACCGGAAGTTACAATCGAACTCGTTAGATTACCTTCCTCGGCATCGGTCGAGGTCGCGCCGTGATCTGTGAAGGTATCCCCGATAAGCAAAGAAACGGTGCTTGAACCGATCAAAGAAATCATCGGAGCGTCATTGATCGGGTCAACGGTAATACTAACCGTAGCCGGAGCGCTCGAGCTTACGCCGTCGCTGGACGAGTAAGTGAATGAATCCGAACCGTTCCAATCCGCATTCGGAGTGTAAGTTACCTGATCGCCAATTACGCTCACCGATCCGTTAGTTGGACCTGAAGCAACTGCATACGTAAGCGTCTGAACCGGTACATCCGTGTCGGCGCCCGACAAAGTCACACTGACAGGAGTGTCCTCGTTTGTCGTTGCCGTCTTGGCATCCGCGGTCGGGTTAACGTTCACCTCTGTGATCGTTATATCGAAAGTTTGGCTCGCAGAAAAAGTGCCGTCTGAGGCAACAATAACTATCCCGGTATGAGTGCTCGGCCCGTCGTTTTCGCCGGTACCCCAAGTTAATACTCCTGTCGAAGTGACGAACGAAGAACCAGATGGGTGATTCGCGATGCTAAACGTAAGTGTGTCGCCATCCGGATCCGTCGCGACAGGCGTCACCGCGACGATCGAGCCTTCGGGAACCGGGGCCACAACTATCGGGTTAAGGACAGGGGCTCCATTATCCACATTTATTGTTACTGTCGATGTATTACTGTCCTGACCGTCGTTCGCTTTGTAAGTGAAAGTGTCAGTCCCGGTAAAATTGGTCGCGGGGGTGTATGTTACCGAATTTCCGGAAACCGTTCCCAACGTACCATTCGTCGGCGCTCCGACGATGCTGAAGGCCAAAGTCCCCGCCGGAACATCATTGTCCGAACCGGAGAGCGTAACTATTTTAACAATATTAATGTGCGTCGAATCGTTGATGTCGATCGTGGTCGGGGCAAAGTTATTGACTTCAGTAACGTCGACCTGAACAACTGTCGAAACGCTAACTGAACCGTCCGTTACCGTGACGGTCACGTAGTAGGTGCCGGGACCCTGTGTTTCCGAAGGCGTCCAGCTGATCTCTCCGTTCGCGGTATTGATCGTCATACCTGTCGGTTGACCGGACAGTGAATATGTCAGAGTACCCCCATCGGGGTCGGTGGCCGATACCGTATAAGTTAAGACTGAACCCTCGGCAACAGACTGAGTAGTAGTTGCATTGAAGGATGGGATACGATTCGTATTTGTAACAGTTATCGTAACCGCCTCGGAATCATCCAAAGCACTATCCGAAACTTTGAAAGTAACCACCGGATCGATTCCTGCATCGGTATAGCCTGGCGTCCACGAGAAATTATTCTCGACGAGAGTTGAGCCAGACGGAAGACCCGTTGCGCTGTAAGTTAACGTGCCGGAAGGAAGGTTGTCGTCTGAAGCAGTCAGGTTGATTGTCAGAGTGTCACCTTCAGCGACAGATTTGGCTCCGATAGGTGTCAAAATCGGCGCCACATTAACCGGATTATAAGTATTTGTTACAGTACAAACATAATTGTGCCCAGCTGTTACGTTTACAGAACCATTCGTCGTTGAGGTGCTGTCATCACCCAAGCACGATATTCCATCCTGCTGATACCCTATCGCTAACGTTTCGCTTACGGTATAAGTGGACGGGGGAAGAGTAAAGTCGGTACCAGTTTCAGAACCAGGAAATGGGCTTTGGCCCGTTACAGACAATTGGAAATCACCCGCCACAGCACTGCCACCATTACTTGCGTCCACATGCTTTTTTACGATCAAAACACCTTCGGTTGGAGCTGCTACACATTGATTAACAACGGTTAGATTACTGTCATTACCCGTCGGCTGGCCGTGATAAAAATATATCAAGATTACATTACTTCCCTGGGTTGGCGTAAACGGATCCAAAGTCACATTATTAAAGGCGACATTTTGCCCTGAAGCAATATCAGCCGTCGTCGTTGTGGAATATCCATCACCCACGTCAACGCTATAACCGCCACCTTGAGGCCCAGTCAATCCACTTACCACATAAGTCAAGTCACCCGCAACGCAATGGCTTGTGTCAGTACTGCCATTGAGAGTGACAATACTTAGTGAAGCAGGCAACGAAGGAGCCGCACCGACTGCCGACAATGGTGCGAGGTAGACAACCATCATCGCGAAAATCGTGACGGCGGCAACTAGACGCCGAGGTATACTCAGCGTAGTAATAAACTTCTCCATAGATGAATATAAAAACCAATAACGATTTTGAATTTCGCGAGAAAAATTCATGAATATGAACGCACTGCTTTAAAAAGTCTATCAGAACAAGGGGATGTGTCAACGTAAAAATATTTAACAGATTTCGTCAAATATGCTGTTATATGACGGGTGGCGACTCGAAAGACGAACCAGTTCCAAAAAGGGCTGATTAGTTCTGGCCTGAGACCATCCGGCCCGGTCCGCCTGTGGCGGATCGGGCATCCTTTTTTTAAAAAAGTCTCAGGTTAATTTCCCAACAGGCAGAACTTCGAAGTGGTTTGGTCTCAGCTCGGCATATTCCTGCATATTTCGCGAGTTGGTGTCATTTTCCGATTTCGATATTCTGGGGGTGCTATCTTTAAGGACGCTATAGCGTCCTTAAAGATAGCACCCAAAAGACTGCATCCGTCGACACAACTACTGCTTCTCTACTTTAGTATTAC
>CAZYRJ010000013.1:0-24646 GCA_964649625.1 uncultured Candidatus Saccharibacteria bacterium | reverse complement strand
ATACGGATATTATCGCATGGACTGATTATCTAAGCTAGGTGGGAAAGGTCAGTAGGTATTGGAGGACCCTGGTTCTTCTCACGGGCTCTCAAAGTTTCCATGAGTTTTTCGTGCGAACACCGCGACTGAATCTCGCGTAGCTCAACCTGGCGAGTGTGTATTTCCTCTTCCAATTGGCGCGCACGCTCTTCATTCACTTCCATACATATTCTAAAGAATCCTTTCTCTGTTATACTTTTAGCATGGATTCTCCTTCTTATCAATCAGGGAATAAATTGTCGCTGTTGTCAACATTCCCCAGACGATTACGGGAAATAAACGACCCGCCAAAGAAACTCTATATAAAAGGAGTTCTGCCGCCGGAAGAGCACAAATGGCTCTGCGTCGTTGGCGCGAGAAAGTACACGCCATACGGAAAATCGGCTTGCGAACATTTGATTCATGGCATTGCCGGTCTACCCGTCGTCATTGTTTCCGGTTTGGCTCTAGGAATCGATTCGATCGCTCATGAGGCCGCGCTCGCGGCCGGTTTAAAAACCGTCGGTGTCCCGGGTTCGGGCCTGGATCCGGACGTCCTCTATCCATCAACAAGCCGGAGCCTCGCCGACAAGATCCTCCAAAACGGCGGGGCATTGCTTTCCGAGTTCGAACCGGGCTTCAAAGCAACGCAGTGGAGTTTCCCCCAGCGTAACCGCATCATGGCCGGCCTCTCCGATGCAATTCTCATCATCGAAGCCGAGCTAAAATCCGGCACGCTCATCACCGCCCGTCTGGCTGCCGATTATAATCGTGATGTCGCGGCAGTACCGGGACCGATATCTTCGACGACGTCGGAAGGTCCGCACATGCTCATTCGAAAAGGGGCGGCGCTAATAGATTCACCGGAAGCGTTGCGGGAAACGCTCGGTTTCGCCGAAAATTCCGATAAACCCGCGAAGCGCGACTATTCGTCCTGCTCGGACGCAGAACTGGAAATTCTGTCCATATTAGCCTCTCCGGTCTCGAAGCAGGATCTCATAGAAAAGTTGGACATGCCTGTTTCCCACCTCTATTCCCTGCTCACCACCCTGGAAATAAAAGGCCTGATAAAAGAAGAGCTTGGCGAGATTAGGAAAACTTAGCCGCTATATGCAGATTTTGATCGTAATCATGGATATTGCCTTGCATTTGCCAGAAAGAACGGTTCCGCTCCGTAATTTCATCACCCATCAGATTTCGTAATGAAGTTTGGTCCAATTATAATTCCAGCCGAGGTAATTCCAGCGCCAATTGCCCCTTTCAATACACGGATTATCCACGATCGTGGATAATCCGTGTATTGAAATAATGCAATGAAAAAACTAAGTATATTAAAGTCAACGCCCCGCGCCCAGAGAACAGGGCGTTAAAAACGCTCTTGGCGGAGATCAGGGGGTTTTTGCCTGTCCGCGCGTTGCGCACGGGTAGCCAGAGAAGGCAGGTCCCTACTAGCAAAAAAGTTAGGTTAATTTTCCAAACCGAAACTTTCTTTAAGCACTCTGCTGTTTTCAATGTCATCGACAATCAAGTAGAGCAGTTTTTTGCCGATCTTCAGATCCGCTTTCAGCAAAGCGATAAAATCCTCGCAGTCATAAGGGTAAACCCAAACACTCTTCTGGATCATAACGAAACCCAAAGATATAAGCGACAAACGAATTTTTTCCCTGGCATGGCGATAAGACTCGGGAATATCAAAGATCAAAACTCGCCACTTTTTGTCCCATTTTTTAGGCTTAGCTCGAGATTGAATTTGCCACATTTCCAGCTCCCTTTCGCCTGCTGGTGTCATGCTTAAATAGCCACGCTCATCTCTATTCAGCAATCCTCTTTTCATAAGTCGGTCTCGTGCGCGATTGATCAATTCTCTTTTGCGCGGCCCCAGATCCAAAATGCCGAGCCTAGAAAGGCACTGTAAAGCATTGGGAGCCATAACCGCCATCGCCAAAAAGCCCGATGCCGCCACGGACATAAGCACAGCATACTGTAATTTTTTCTTGCGACTGCGTTTCGCTGAATCTTGCTCCATTTTACCCATACACGCATTATACACGATCGTGGATGATGCGTGTATGTAAAAGCTCTACTTATATATTCAATCAAACGTTCCTCCGGCCTGAAATTCTCGATATAACCCCTTGATCTATCTGATCCGCGGTACACAAATTTGCCAAGCAGAGAATTTGCATGTAATACTATGCGCCTGAATCCGTAATAGTTTTCAGGTTTAATATGCCGAGCGGGTTTCGGAGGTTTTCGGATGAGTTCTAGTGTATTATTAATTCTTCGCAGTTTAATTTTTTGGATACTTGGGAAGCTCAATCAGGAGCGACCTGAAGATTCACTTGAGGATGAAGCTAGTTATCGTCGAATCACCATCAAAAGCAAAAACTATCGGAAAGTACCTCGGAAAAGATTTTGTCGTCAAAGCGAGCGTCGGACACGTCCGCGACCTTCCGAAATCTAACAAACAAGCCGTTGACATTGAACATGGCTTTACTCCTCATTATGTTGTCGTCCCGGGAAAAGAAAAAGTCATCGAAGATATTAAGGCTGCAGCTCTTACCGCTAAAGAGGTAATTCTGGCGACAGATGCCGACCGAGAAGGAGAAGCTATCGCCTGGCACTTAGTTGACAGCGCAAAGTTAAAAAAAGCCAAGCGGATCACTTTCAATGAGATCACGAAAGAGGCCGTGGAAGAAGCTCTCGCCCACCCGCGGGCGCTTGACCAGGCACTAATCAAAGCCCAGGAAGCCCGCCGAGTCTTGGACAGGCTTTTCGGTTACGGCCTCTCGGGCCTAATCTGGAAAAAAGTCCGGTACGGACTTTCTGCCGGACGCGTTCAATCACCGGCCCTTCGGATATTGATGGAGCGAGAACGCGAAATCCGCGCATTCATTCCGAGAAAATTCTGGGTCATAGATGCCAAGCTTCGAACCAAAGACAACAAAGAATTCACGGTTAGCGCCGACAAAGAGGCCGATTCCGAGCAAGAAGCCAACGATATCGTCGCCTCGGGCAAGACTGCTTCATGGAAAGTGCTGTCCGTGGATGAAAGCGAAGGAAAGCGCTCACCGCGGGCACCTTTTATCACCTCGACACTTCAGCAAGCGGCGAGCTCCCGCTTGGGTTTCTCCCCTTCACGGACGATGCAAATCGCCCAAAAGCTCTACGAAGCCGGCCATATAACATATATGCGCACCGACTCGACCACATTGGGAGGCAGCGCATTAACCCAGATCGCGTCTGTCGTCAAAGCAAGCTATGGAGATAAGTTCTATCAGGCTCGAACCTTTTCGGGCAAAGTAAAAAACGCCCAGGAGGCTCATGAAGCCATCCGGCCAACAATTGTGGCAAAAGTGTCGGCCGGTGCGACGCCTGAACAGAAAAAACTATACGAGTTGATCTGGAAAAGAACCGTTGCTTCGCAAATGGCGGACGCAGCTTTATTGAAAACGAAGATAACGACCAAAGCCGGAGATGACGAAAAAATGCCGACCTTCTCGGTTACCGGCAGTCGGCTTATTTTCCCTGGCTGGCTCTCGGCAGATCCGGAATCACGAGGCGAGGATGTCGAACTTCCAAAAGTATCGGCTGATGAACCGCTGACGCTCCTCGAAATCATCTCAACCGGCAAACAAACCGAACCGCCCGCGCGGTACAGCGAGGCCGGATTGATAAAGGAACTTGAAAAGCGCGGCATCGGGCGTCCGTCTACCTACGCGACGATCATGAAAACCCTGGAAGATCGCGGTTACGTTACCAAAGAGAACCGCACGCTACACCCGACCGACACGGGAGAGGTCGTCAGCGATTTTCTTGAGAATAATTTCACGTCCTACATAAGCGATTCCTTCACCGCCGAGATGGAAAACGAACTCGACGAAATCGCTGATGGCAAACGAGAGTACGCGAAGACTCTTAAAGACTTTTACGGACCATTCACCAAAGAGGTTAAGGCCAAGGACAAAATAGAAAAAGTTACCAATCTGGGCAATGCCGGCCCCGAATGGAAGTGCCCTGTCTGCGGCGGCCCGATGATCATAAAGTTGGGGAGAGGCGGCAAGTTCATGTCCTGCGCCCGCTTTCCTGACTGTACGGGTGCCCGAACTATTGAAGGCCGCGAGCTCGAAGGCCCGAAAGAAACCGGCGAACTTTGCCCTGAATGTAAAACCGGCAAACTCGTTGAACGTGAGGGTCGGTTCGGCAAGTTCATCGCCTGCTCCAATTACCCCAAATGCAAATACGTCCGTAACGACGAAAACGCCAAACCGGTTTCAAGCGGAGTAAAATGCCCGACGTGCAAAGAAGGCGAGATCGTCGAGAGGCGCGGCCGCTTCGGACCATTTTGGAGCTGTTCCAATTACCCCAAGTGCAGATTCGCCATAAAGGCCAAACCGACGGGTAAGGTCTGCGACCTCTGCAGCTCGCTCATGATGCATGGAACCAAAACCATCCCAGAAAGATGCTCGAACAAAGCCTGCCCCAACCATAATCCACACAAGGTAAAGGCTTAGGTGCCTTGTTGTGCTACAATATCGTCAGTGAAAAACTCAGCCGCTCCTTCAATATCTATGACACCGTTAGACAAACTCGTCGCATCTCCAACTCGGAGATCGCCCACTGAGCTCGAAGAAATTCCTGCTCTTCCCCCACTCGATGAGCTTGCCGAAGCTGAACGGCAAGAACTGCAAAAAAACGGGCAAACGCCCGCAAATGACATTACTGACGGATACTGGAGTTAAGACCGCTTGGAAGCGGTCTTTTAATATATGTTGACTTTCGTTTGGATGGGAGCTAAAAATGAGATAGCACAACCGACAGTACACCTATGAATATAATAAATTCCGGACTACTCCTCATGACCCACATCGGAGACGGCGAATTGGTCGCGATTCTAAACCGGATTGGCGAATTCGACCCATTGACGATGAAACCGCTCCCTTACCCTGGCGGCTACCGCATAACCGCGCCGCCTGAGGAAGGCAACGCATTCGTAGAACTCGGATATAACATCCTAGAAAATACACCGGTCCAGGCCCAAAAACTCTACCAAGCCGAAGACCGATCATTAACTATTTTCGGAATTGTGGTGCCCCAACAGCCTTTTTTCCGAGTGGTCCGACTTGACCCGCGATCCGGCGGCTTGCGTCTCTTCCGCAAGGAAGAACTGCCTCATGTACTGGACCTCTATCGGCACTTCGAACCGGAAGAAGGCGTCCGCGATCGCCAAGTCATCGCCCTCCCAGAGCCTGACATTCAGGCTTTGCACGCCGCATTCGCGCATTTAGCTTAAACCGCAATACTCATGCGGTTTTTTAATATTCACAAATCTTGATTCCCACCCGCAAACGCTATACCCTATTCAGATGGCAACGCTCGAAGAGATAATAAAACTCCTCAAAGAACCGACCGAGAAGGACCTTGCCCTGGTAAAAAAAGCCTATGAATTCGCCGAGGAAGCCCACAAGGATCAAAAGCGCTTTTCGGGAGACCCCTATTTCGTACACTTATCCGAGGTAGCCAAGATCCTGGCCGGATTGGGAGTAGGAGCGACGACTGTCGCGGCCGGCCTTTTGCACGACTCGATCGAGGACGCGGCTGTCGCGCCGGAAACCGTCGAGAAAGAATTCAGCAAAGAAATTCGTTTTTTGGTCGAGGGTGTTACCAAACTCGGCAAGCTCCGCTACCGCGGCGTCGAGCGCTACGTTGAATCCCTCCGCAAGCTTTTCGTCGCGATGTCTCAAGACCTTAGGGTTCTCATCATCAAACTCTGCGACCGGCTCCATAATATGCGCACCCTTCAGCATGTCCGGCTGGAGAAACAGCGCCGCATTGCCGAAGAAACCCTCGAGATTTATGCCCCGCTCGCTTATCGGCTAGGGATACGAAGATTGAACCGCGAGCTGGAAGACCTGGCTTTTCCTTACGTTTATCCGAAGGAGTACGCAAAGGTTCAGGAACTACTGCGTACAAAAAGCCGTGAGAACATGGACCACCTCAAGAAACTGCGGAAGTCGATCGTCAAGGGACTGACCAAGGCCGGCATTACGAACTTCCACACCGATTACCGCATCAAGGGATTGTACAGCCTGTATCAGAAGTTGGTGCGCAAAGGCTGGAACATCGACGCCATCTACGATATTTTGGCGGTGCGCATCATCGTCCCCTCGATCGAAGACTGCTATCGAGTTCTCGGAACTATTCACAGCATTTGGCGGCCGCTCCCGGGCAGGATAAAAGATTACATCGCATTCCCAAGAACGAACGGCTATCAAAGCCTCCACACGACGATATTCACGGGCGACGGCAGTATAATGGAAATACAGATCCGAACCGAAGAAATGCACAGGTCGGCCGAATACGGCGTCGTCTCGCACTTCAGTTACAAAGAAAGACTGGACGCCAAAAAGTTGGTCGGCACCGGCTTGACCTGGATAAAACAATTTCTTCCCCTCTTATCGTATGGTGAGCGAATCGAACGCATGGGCGATTTGTCGGTTCTTTCAGGCGACGTTCCGGCTTGGCTACGCGAATTGGCGAAAGTCGAATCCGCTGAAAACAGCCACGACGAATTCATGAAAGAAATAAAAGCCGATTTTTTCAATACCCGAGCTTTTGTCTTTACGCCAAAGGGCGATGTCGTCGACCTTCCCTCCGACGCCAACCTTGTCGATTTTGCCTACGCGATCCACTCCGATATCGGCGACCACATGGCCGGAGCGCGGGTTAACGGGAAATTGGTTTCCCTCGATACAACCCTCCGAAATGGCGATATTGTCGAAATCCTGGTCAAAGAGAACGCCAAGCCTTCTCAAAAGTGGCTCGATTTGGCCAAAACAACGCTCGCCAAAAAGCACATCAGAAGCACCCTGGCAAAATCGAATTAGGATCGCTTCAAGATCCGGACTACCCCTTTTGTGGCATCCACCTCTACAAAATCGCCAGTTTTTAGCGCTTTCGTTGAAATTTTC
The DNA here is from genome assembly GCA_964649625.1 of uncultured Candidatus Saccharibacteria bacterium. Taxonomy (GTDB): domain Bacteria; phylum Patescibacteriota; class Minisyncoccia; order Phycocordibacterales; family 2-02-FULL-43-11; genus 2-02-FULL-43-11. The sequence continues at coordinate 17,657 of CAZYRJ010000013.1, read as the reverse complement.
GTTCCAGTCACGCAGGGTTTTTTCAGCTCTCGGGAAATAACTGCGGCATGGGCGAGTATTCCACCCTCGTCGGTGACTATCGCCGCGCTCCTTTTTATGAAAGTAAGCAGATCCGGGTTCGTATGAACAGAGACCAGTATATCTCCTTCGTTAAATTCGAATAGCGGCGATAGATTAAGAAGCGGTAGCACGCGAACGCGACCTCGAACTTCGCCTGGAAATGCCGAGGTGCCTTTTAAAGTGCTTGTTGGCTTAAACTCAAGCTTAAAAACCGCGCTGTAGATTTTTTCGACATTCGAGAAACCTGAACATACATATTCCCTACCGCCGAAAATGCGCATAAAGAACCACCCTTTGGCTCTTTTGTTCGCTGAGGCAACTGCCTCGGCACTAAGCTGCTTTGTCGCGAAAAATGATGTCGCCTCGGAATGGGTCAAATTCAGGAGAGTACACTCGGGTAACTTCAATCTGCGCTCAACCTTAGGTACAATGTCCTTCAAAGCAGTTTCGATCTTAGGAAAAACGGCACCTACTAGATTACGCTCATCGGCGAAATCCGCCATGAGCTTATCGGAAATTCCACGCCTAGAGTATGAATCATCACTAATGGCTCGGTAGACAATATTGTAAGCGCCGAGACTCGCACAATAATGCCAATAGGCCCTATCAAATCGCCTAAAGTCCTAATCGAAGGTTTAGCAAAAATAAGACGCTCTATTTTTTTGTGGCTGTGTTCGTATATTTCGAATGCTTTGGCAAGCATGATTTTTGTTCTTTGCTCGTCTCTCAATAGATTCTCCACTTTTTCTTCCAAGGCTACGGAATCGGCCATAGAACAACATGTGTCATGATTTTTTAAAATACCGAAAGCCTTGTAGTTAAATCCGACGAGGGAGGCTATATTCGCCTCATAACTCGAGACAACTGTGCTGTAGCCCAAGAGCGATAGATCTCTCGCAAAAGAAGGTTGAAGCCTGTACTGCTTTATTAGAGCCAAGCTCCGCTTGGGAGATATTTCCGCGGTCATTCGTAAAGTGTACACCCCTCGCCAAAGTATTGAATTTTGACAGACTTACCTGTCTGTGTTAAATTATTTAATAGTTCCAACCTCAAAGAAAGGCTCTTGCTTGAAAAAAATATGGCTTGTGACACACGGAGAAACTCAACTACAGGACAGCGGTGGCTGGTGTCCTGACCCAGAAATGACGGCGGACGTTTTCCGAAAATTATGCCATCTAGGGCCCAGACTTTTGGCGCTACTAGATCATTCACTGCCCTCTGAAATTCATTGCGGTACGGGCAAACGGCAATATCAAACAGCCCTGTCTTTAGGTTTGATATTTGCCCAAGATCGACTGTTCTTCTCAGGACTCTGGGGCGACGCCTCAACCTTGATCAAAGAAGACGGCACAAAGAAAGTTTTGCTGGGACATGGACAGATCATAGAGTATGACCAATACAAAACAGCCGACCACATCGGCGGCGAGGTTATCAAAAATGTGATCAGGTCTCTGCCCCACAACACCGTTATCTGTTCCGGCCGGCCTGTCCTGGTGCGACTCGGTATGAAGCCTGAGGAATGCCACAGCGGCGCCCTCTACTGCTTTGAGATCGAGGGGGAAAAATTCGAAATCAAACTGATCGAGGCCGGCGAAATTCTTTGCAAAAAGGACTGACGAGAATTCGTCAGTTTTTTATTTTCATGGCCTCGAAATGTTTGTTCCTTCGGTTCAGCTGATGGAATGGGTCAACGGTTGCCTAGTTTTATAATTCAGCACGAGGCATGGTCCGCATAGTTGATATGCTTGAAGCCAAACCGGAAATGCGGCCATAGCAAACGATTCGGGTTCGAATACACGCATTTCTCACGATCGTGAGAAATGCGTGTATTCGCAATTTAACGACATTTATTGAGGCTGATTCCCAAAAAAGCAACACGCAAATAGCTCCCGACGAAAAACTATATTGAAAAATTTTGGATGGAATAAATTTCCGTATCGTCATCCTCCCGTTTCTCCTGCGGCGTTCGATCATCCAAATGTTCCGCGTCGATGGCTTTTTCGGCCTCCGCCGCCACCTCGGCGACATTGGTCACATCCTTGAGGCCTTGGCTCGGGTTAGGTATATTCTTTCCTTTCTCAAGAAGGTTCAAAATCGAGCGCAGATCTTCTATCTCAAAAAAATCGATAGATATCTTCCCGCCCTTTAGGGTTCTTTCAATGAATACGCGCGTGCCAAGCGTCTCTTTTAATTTATCTTGAATGGCAATAAGCTCGGGATCGATATTGGCGTCTAGCTTTCTGGCGCGGTCAAAAGCGATGCGGCGCGCTGTCATCTCGGCCTCGCGCACCGTGATCTTGCGCTTCAATATCTCCAAGAACATCGTCTTCTGTTCCTCGGGACGATCCACTAACATGAGAAGCGGCCTCGTATGACCTTCCGAGATCTTGCCTTCAGTCAAAGCGAGGATCATATCATCCGGCAAAGCCAGAACGCGGATGCTGTTTGACACATACTCGCGGCTGCGGCCGACTTTCTTGCCGATGTCATGATGTTTCAATCCGAACTCATCGGCCAAACGCTTGAAAGCTTTGGCGCGGTCGACAACGTTAAGATCTTCTCTCTGCAGGTTCTCGATAATAGCCACCTCAAGCTTTTCCCTGTCCCCCTCCGCCGAAGTTCTGATGAGAACCGGCACCTGGGCCAAACCAGCCAACTTCGAAGCGCGAAGACGCCTTTCTCCGGATATCAATTCGTATTCGGAAGTAAAGCTACCATCATCGCGCGAAATCTCCACCCGAGTAACAACGAGGGGCTGTAATATCCCGTACATGCGTATGGAGTCGGCCAGTTCTTGAAGACGGGCTTCGTCGAATTCACGCCTAGGCTGAAAAGGGTTCGGCCTGATGCGATCCACCTCCACCCAAAATATGGAATTGTCCGCAAAATTGGACATTGTTGATCCAGCTATTTTAGCACACTCGAATCCATGAGCCCAGTCAAAGTCTATTCCAGGACTCAAAACCTTAACATTTAGGCCGACTTATTATATAATTGGGATGAGCCGGAGTGATGAAATTGGTTACCATGCACAACTCCCGCCCACCTTGACTTCGCCTGATTACTCGAAATAAATGCTGGAGTGGCGAAATAGCAAACGCACGGGACTCAAAATCCCGCGATGGCGACATCTTGAGGGTGCAAGTCCCTCCTCCAGCACAAGCTCGTCAAGGCGACCCGCTGGCTTCGGACTTGCGAAGCAAGTCGGGCAGGCAAAATCGTGTGCTGAAAAGCCAGTGGGGTCAAGTCCCACCTCCGGCATTTGATAAAGAAACTGAGCAAAAACAGAGCTTTGACCGCTTATGTTGTCGGACTTGCCTTGGGAGATGGAAATCTTTCGAATCATAACGGAAGAGCGCCACGGTTGCGAATTACGTGCGATAGAAAATATCCTAAACTGATGACTCGGATAGAGAATTCGCTAAGCAAATTATTACCTGATAATAAAATTAGCGAAGTCCAAAGAAAAGGTTGTATCGACGTTACTTGCCATTCAAATTACTTACCCGAAATTCTTGGCTGGACACCAAAAAAAGGATCCAAATATCAACAACGAGTCACAATCCCCGACTGGATAAGGCATAATCCTGTTTTTCTAAAAAAATGCCTGAGGGGATTATTTGAGACTGATGGATGCATTTATGTTGATCGAGGATATACGATGGTGAATTTTGTCAGCGCTATCCCATCATTGGCGATGAATGTATACGAAGGGATTAAAACCCTGGGCTATCGTCCGAACTTGCAAACGTTTTGTCCTGCGATCGGCAAAGAGAAATATACGATAAGAATAAGCAGAAACGCGAAGGATTTTATCAAAGACATCGAAATCTTAAAGACATGAGAAGGCTTAATTTTTTACTGGCTCTACTAACTTATATTTCTATTGCGAGCGGCGTCGCCCTAGCGTATTTTTATTTCACTAACCCTGATGTTGAATATTACACCCGCAGTCTTTTAGGAATGGCACCGTGTCAGAAACCGATCGCGTATTCGCTCGGGCCCATCAATGAGCGATTTGGCATGACCGAAACCGAGATCAAAAGCGCAATTGCCGACGCCGAAAAGATCTGGGAAACGGCGGCGGGCAAAGACTTGTTCGGATATTCGGCTGAGGGAAAACTAAAAGTAAATTTTATTTATGATAACCGCCAGGCCGCAACGGATAAGCTGAAAAGCCTGGGGCTCGAGATAGACTCATCGACAGATTCTTTTCAAGCGATGAAATCGCAATATTTGAGATTGAAGGCCGAATACGAATCCGATAACCAGAGCCTCCAATCTCTCCTTCGCGCGACCGAAGCCGCCAAAGCCAAGTTCGAATCGGAAGTCGCCTCTTGGAACAAAAAAGGCGGCGCTCCGCGGGAAATCTATAATGAGTTACAGGCCGAGAGAGCGCGGCTCCAATCCCTCATCGACCAGGCAGCCAAAGAGCAGAGCGCTCTGGTAGAAAAAGTGGCGGAGATCAACGCAATGGTTGATCAACTGAACGCCGAAGCCCGCGATATCAATTCGGGCGTGGAGATCTACAATAAGATCGGCCGATCGAACGGCACGGAATTCGAAGAAGGCATTTACGAGTCATCCGCTTTGGGCCAAAAAATCGATATCTACCAGTTCCGCGACCGCGAGCAACTGGTACGCGTCATGGCCCATGAGCTAGGCCACGCCTTGGGACTCGAGCATGTAAAAGACCCGAAGGCCATCATGTATGAATTGAATCAATCGTCAAATATGCTCCCGACATTGGACGATAAGGCCGAGCTCGTCTCAGTCTGCCACTTGAAATAAAGATTCTCTAATGCCTAGCGGCAAACTCCGCTCCCGAAATCCGAAAAAGTCTTGCCTTCTTCCGGAACAAAACGCCACCGATAACCTTCATCTCCCAGTTCAAGCCTCAATACCCCGTAACTTTTCGTATTGATAACCTCGCTATTCTTTATGAGTTTTTCCACCTCATAGAGCGACCGGCCGCCGGTTTCGCCGATTATCTCGCGGATGCCTTTGTCGGGATCGTATTCGCCCTCGGGCGTCTGTGGAGCAAACCGTTCATAGTTGTGAGCATGGCCGTTCAAAATAAGTTCCGCTCCCTCCGCGTATAACATGTCCCAAAACGGTTTTACGTCGGCTTCGCTACTATGCTCTCCTGAATTGAAAAGCGGGTGGTGCCAATAAGCCAAAGTGCATTCGCCATCGTTTTCCTCAAGATCGGCTTTCAGCCATTTTCCTTGCGGAGAATCAGCTCCGCACCCGCCAACCTCGGCGCAGTCGCTATCCAAAACGATTACGTGCCAGGTTCCAACATCATAGCTGTAATACCCGAGTCCCTTCGGACCCGCCGCCTCGCCGAAATAGGCATAATAATCAGCGGCTCCTTTAACCTCATAGTCGTGATTGCCCAAGGCCGGCCGGATCTTCGTTTTAAATTTGCCCCACGTCGGCGCAAAACATTCTTCATACCGATTTGTGCCCTCTTGATAAACATTATCGCCCAAAGTGAATATGACATCGGCATTTTCGTGGAGGAGTTTGGATGTTGCCAGAGTTCCCGCCGAATCGCAGGAGGCAATGTCGCCAGCCCCTATCATTATCGCTGTTGAGGTACCGATATTCCCCATTACGGAGCTAACAGATGTGGGTACGAAAAAACCGACGAACTTGAGAACCAACACCGCCCCAAAGAGAATCAAACTTAGAGCAAAAAGGCTCGAACCAATGAGCATTTTCTTGTTCGGCACGAACTGCGGATCCATTCTCATGATTTAACCGATTATTTGTATGGGGCCAGTATATTACAAAACGGCATTTTGCTCTATTCGGGATTCGACGAGCTGGCGAATGATATCACGCATGTTTTTCCGAGGCCGCTCGGCCGGATTGCCTTCTCCCGGACGAATGTCCGTCAATGCGACGTCTTCCAGGCCAAAAGGAGCCTCGCCCGCTAAAACAATTTTGAAACCCCAAACATCTTCCATGCGTGAGCCGTGCTTATCAACCAAAAAGTTTCGCGCATCGTTATTGAACTGGCCGCCAAATGCCACGATCTCCTGGCGTAGGTCAACGGCGCCAACGACCAAGTCCTTGTAAAATTCCTCGCCCAGATGTCGGAGTGCGTCCATCGAAATTTTCTCGCCCAGATTAATTACGACAATTTTCATGTAGCTAACATTATATGGCCTAGTTAAAGCATTTATGAGCCTGTTGCATTGTTGACTTTTGCCCCAAATTGTTATATGATGCTCGTTAGTAGACCTTTGAAAGCCCGCCAATCGGGCCCGACACCTGAGGTCACAATTCTGGAAATCCGGACAAATTCTGACAATGAACCAAAAACTGATCGTGGCACTTGCCAAACTTCTCAACGGGGTCTTCGCCCTCAGTCGCCCCAACACATCTATCACCATGCTCCGGCATGCGAACGCAGTCGCTGCAGAAGACGGAAACGATGCATCACGCCGCATCTCCGACAGGGGGAAAAAGCAGTGCGTCGCATGCAGAGAAAATCCGGATGTCGTGCTCGACTTCGACGCCGTGCTGATTTCGCCCTTAGTCCGGATAACGGACACGCTGGACGCGATCGGACTCCGGCAGTCGGTCACGCCTCTGCCGCAACTCACGATGATCGCTGGCTCAGACACACACCAAGTTGGCGTCATCGACACCGCCTATGAGATCATAGGAAATGTCGGTCTCGCCAAGATCATGGAGCACGGCGAAGTTTCGCGCACTATGGATGAATTCGCAGCCTTGGCACTTACAGCGATCTTCGACTGCTGTCGAAGCCATGAGCACTGGAGAATGTTTGACTCACAATTCAACATACTCATAGTCGGCCACGCCTGGTTTTTGCCCATCATCGCCTACTACCTGGTCGGTCTCAATGAAAAGGCGAGACGCCACCTCCTGTACAAACCCATGGGGGAATGCGACACATATCGCATTGCGACCTACGGCGAAGAGGGCCTTCTCACCTGGTCACACCGCCCTTGCCCCGCCTGCTAAAACAGGCACAGTTCTTTCTTACAATAAACCGCGTTTCTCTTCGGAGAACGCGGTTTACCTTTTATTAAGCTTCGCCTTCAGCGCTTATCTCATCGATTACTGATGCGGGCACATCCTGGTCAAAAGAAAAGATCACCTTATCCTCGTCGTCTTTCTTCTCGAATTTAATCCTGATCGCGGGCGCCCCGTCAGCTGAGTTTTTCTTTATCTCGACGTCAAAACCTTCAAGAAAATCAAATCCCTGATTATTGACCGCCGCTACAAATTTGTCCCGTTCTAAGGACCCTTGAGTTTTCTCGATGATTTTAGACAGAAATGACTCCGTTACGCCCTGGTGAGAGCCAAGGAAACGCTCGAGCATTTCGTCATACTTTTTTCCTTCGTCATTGACCAAGCCATGCCAACGTCCTTCGACTTCGATGTATTTTCTGACGATATCGGCTACTGCACCCGCCATCCTAGAATAGGTCGAGATCCCTTTGTCATCCAGGACCTTGGCAAGATTATCGCTTTCGTTTATGAGAAAAGGCATCCATCGCTTTGAGGTGTAAGCTTCCATTTCTTTCTGGCCAGCGGGTGAGCTCTCATCTATCGTGAAATCCAATCTTTTATCGGCAAATATTTTAGAACCGACTTTGATGCCCTCATTGAGCTTTTGAGCCAATTCTTCGAACGATTCATCACCTGTAATGTCATCTTCGGCACCGGCCATCATGAGAGCTGCGCTTTCTTGGGTCCTCTTGCGCGGGCTGCCGAAAGCCATGGCTTGGCTGACGTTCGTTTCTGCTGCTTTCCCGACTGCTTCCTTGCGGCCTTCGGGCGTCAGTCGGACCTCGTAGTCATTTTCTGCTTTCCCCTTTTTACCGTGCCGCAAAAAATGAAGAACGATCCGACTTGCTTTTTCCATATTTTCTGGACTCGGAACACTTTCTAATTTTTCCATATGTATGTACGGAATTATTTATTAATCGGCAGCCATTTTTTGAACCATTTTACACCAGCAGCTATGACGATCTTCTTAAAACCTTTAAAGCTGTGATTGCCCCCCTTATAGTAATGAATTTCTCTCGGTTCCGGCAGATGGGCTTTCCAATAATCAAAATGGCCATCAATGACACGCACCGCCTCATCTTTTTCGCTTTGGAAAAACGCTACATTTTTCATCCTCGAGGCATTCTTTAAAATCAAGTCATCGAATTTTTCGATTTCCTTGATGAAAGTCATCGGCAAGCGACCGCGACCATTGGTGTGTTTTCTCTTAAATGACTTGTGATACAGGTAACCATCTTTGATCTCCGCATTTTGCGTGAACACTTCCATTCCTTTTGAAAAGTAAGCGTCCGGAGCCAAGAAAACATAGGCTTTGACCTCCGGTATAGGCCCGGCAATTGTAGCAAGGTTCCCTCCATTGCTTCTCGCCATTACGCCAATTCCCCTGACTTCCTTTCGTTTATTTACGAAATGAACAACATCCAAATAATTTTGAAGCATCGCGGCGGTAGTCTTATCCTCAAAAATGCCGTCGCTTTTTCCGGTGCCCAAAAAGTGAAACTTAACCACTATGTACCCAACTTTCTTCAGCGCAGTTCCCCACATATTCAAAAAGCCCGTGTAATATGACCTGAGTCCGTGCGAGATGATGATTGCTGGCCTCGGCTTGTCCTCCTTGATCCCTTTGGGATATTCGATCTGGACGAAGATTTTCTTCCCGCCGCTTATAATGAAAGTTTTGAGGGTCTTCATAAGTGTAATATATAAATAAAAACAGATTCTTTCAATGTGAAGAACCTGTTTAACTCTAACCTTTTTGAACAATGGACTTGCCCTGCTTCACCTCGCCCTTGCGGCCAGTGAAGGTCCTGTCCTCAACGGGCAGGCGGACGAAGTGAGGTCCTTGCGCCGATACCTCCATCTTGAGGGCGCGAACCAAGACCGACGGCTCAATCCAGAGCATGGAATGCGGCTTCTTGTCCGAAACCGGCTTGGTGTGGTCCTCAATGATCAGCTTCCGCTGACTCTTCGGGCCGTAATTGAGCGCGTAGTCTTCCTTGCTTTTGTCAGGACCAGCGATCAACGGATCTTCCGGAGTATAGATGAGAATGTTGCCGACATTGGGCGGCACTTTCATTGACTCATTGGCCGCCGCCACTTTTTTCATCTCGTCGGCATACCACTTCGCATCCCGAGGAGCGTTCAGATCAACCTTCTCCATATAACCGAATTCGTACTCGGCCAACTTGTTGAAGTCTTTTTTCATGCCACTCCAAATGCCGTCGGGAGTCTCCGAGGTATCACCGACGTAACCAGAGATACCGACGATGTTGCCGATCTTATCGCTGATTTCAGGATGCTCGGTCGCCCAGGTCAGAGAGTTATAGCTCGACGAGACACCCATTGACTGACCCATGAGATGCACGCGATCGAACTTTTGGTGAAGCGCGCCCAAAACATTGATCGGCTCGTTTATCATCTCCGACGGTGCGTATCCTTGCTCCCGAGTGCCCCCCAGGTGATGTTCTCCCGAAGCTGCGGCAATCTCCATCCTCTTGGCGGAGTTCAAAATCTCGAGCGATGTGGCTCCGTTCGTGAGGGACGCGCCGTTATGACGCGTTGTGGCAAATGCGTAGCCAGCCTCGATAAAGGCGCTGACGTAACGCTGCTCAAAACGACCAGCGTTGCCACCGGGAAAGCCGGGACTAAAAACGATGACCTCACCGTTGGCGTTTTCTTTCGGCAAATAGAGCTTGCCCTCAACCGACAGCATACCTTCTGTCCCGTAGGCCTCCTCTGGCACGCCGTACTTGACCCAGAAAATGTCTGCGCCTTCAATCGCTCGGCCATCGATGTCGTTTTCACCCGTTATTTGGAAGGCGGCTTCGACATTACGGACGCCAAGTTCGGTAAGCCGATTAACGGCAGCTTCTTCGCTGAATTGCTCTAATCCATTCATATTTGTAGGAACTTGTTCGTTTGTGTTCATGTCTTTTACTGCACTTTCATCACAATAACATAAATATTAGTATATGTCTATCCATGCGATTCATCCTGATATTTTAACAATGCCGCCTTCCAAATCCATTTCCACTATATCACCGCTCTTTAGAAGCTTGGTGCCTACTTTTGTCCCTATAATAGCCGGAATGCCGAGCTCCCGGGAGACAATGGCCGCGTGACAGGCAATGCCGCCCTCATCGGTTATGATCGCTTTAGCCTTCCGCATCAACGGCAGAAATTCCACCCTTGTCATTGATGTCACCAATATCTCCCCGTCTTCGAATTGCTCATGCTCGGGCCGAACAACTATCCTTGCCCTGCCAGAGACACTCTTCTTGCCCCCGGTCGAAGCCACGAATCCCTTGATGTCGCCCTGATGGGAATAACGCGTTGCAAATTCAAAGAGACTTTTAGCCTCGCCGCCGTAAAGCATCTGACAAGGCCTGCCCTTCTCCCAAGTTATGAATACACCGGCCGCTCGCTTCCCGATCTCGGCACTGTCCACCTTGTCACCGCCTTGCAATAATGCCGAAAGCTCATCGATCGTGTAGAAAGATAGATCGTCGTAATCGATATTATTTTTTAGGGAAACATCCTCAAGTATCGACAATATATAATAAAAATCTTTCATCATACCGATCTTCCGGCGGTCGACCCAGAGAATTACTTTCTCGGCGAATTTAATGTCGGCAATATCCTCTTCGGTAAAAGAATATCTGGAGATGATGTCCAGCTTTTGGACATGAATATTCTCAAAACTATTCTTGAGCCCGGTCAATTCCTTCTCTATCTCCAAAATCCCTTTTTTGGCGAGTTCCCTGTCGGCCCGGCTCTTTAAAAGCTCGTCGGTAAGATGAACCGGTCTGTAGAAATTCGAGCTCATCCAGAAAAATTCCCTGAGATATCTCTCAATTAATTTTGTTGGGTCCTTTTTATTCCCGATCTTGAGACAGATCTCAAGGAACAGTCTGTGTTCGTCGTTCAAAGCGGTCGGCGTCTCGGGATGGGACATATTGACAAAAATTTCTGTGGCCTCGCGGAGATCCAGGCCATGCCGCTTGGCGAATCGCGGGATAACATCTTCGTTAATGATAGCTCCCTTGTTTTCCTCAATGGCGGCATAAGGCCACCATCGGTTCGACAGTTCAATCAGTTTTTCAAAAATAGATAGCGGTTCGACAGGGTCATAAGTCGACCAGAGATCGTCGATCTGCCTCTCCAACGCCAAACTTTCTTCCATTTTCGCGTCCAATGTCGCCGGATCGCGCTTGTATTCTGAATACAGATGTTTCTCTGCCTCAACGATGATCTCCTTGGCTATGATCTGATGAAAAGCGCTCAGCTTATCTTTCCAAATATAGACGAAGTTGGGGCTGAAAAAAGTCCCGATGGTTTTTTGACCGTTGACGTAGGCGCCAAAGGCAAGGTCACAGATCAAAAGAGCTGCATTTGCACGGGCAAAATCGAATTCCTTATCTTTGAGATATTCCGCTATTTCATCCTTGTTCATGTTTGAGTATTTTGACCCAACCGTGGTTGGCCTTCACCTCCACCGTTTGGCCATCTTTTAGAACTTTGGTGGCGATCTTGGTGCCAATGATACAAGGTTTGTTCAACTCGCGGGCCACGATAGCCGCATGTGACGTGACCCCTCCTTCATCGGTCACGATCGCCGCCGCTTTTTTCATGGCGGGTACGTAGTCCGGCCGGGTCATGACGGCGACCAAGATATCGCCTTCTTCAACTTTACCGATCTCTTTAACCGATTTTACCAGTTTGGCTTTGCCTATCGCCTTGCCGAGACATGCCGTCAAACCCCGAAAATCATCAACTTTCGAGAGGTCGACAGTCACTAGAATTTTATTCTTTACATCGTCAGCCTCTCCTCCGACAAGAGTTTCGTGGCCTTCAATATCCCAGTAAAAAACAGATTTCGACTGTCGGGCCTCAAGCTCTTTTTTTTGCGGAGACCTGTCGAAAATACCGCTCATCTCCCTAGGGCTCATGTATTTTAATAACTCGAAAGGAAGCCCAACCCGGCCCGCGATCTCCTTGAGAATGAGGCACCCGTAATGGATCGTCCAGTATGTCGCCTCCTTCCTTTCGTCCTGCCATTTCGTAATATCCTCCGAGGCCTTGATCAGGAATTTAAGTTCCGGATCGGGTTCGAGCTCCTTAAAAAGCTCGGTTTTCTTGTTCTTGTTCTCAATAGGAACATTTTTAACTCTCTCCGCTTCTGCAGCCGGATCGGGATAGACGCTCAGGATTTTACCGAGTTCTTCAATAAAATCCTCGACTGAAAGAATGTTGGCGTCTACGTAATTATTTCTAGTCCAAAAATATTTACTTTGGTGGGCCTTAAGGAGTTCATTTTGCCTATCCGGATTGATTTTCACCTCCGCCGCGATATTTAATAGCTCGATCTCCGCATTATTTATAAACGAGAGGTGAATCGGCGCCGTTGCGACCGAAAAAACTTCCATCAATCGCATCTTGCTTCGAAGCGACGATTTCTCAAAATGTGTTTCCACCTTCTTTGCGATCATTTCATCAGTCCCGAGCGCAAAACCGTCTATGATCGAACTTGAACTGTTCCGGTTCAATACCATCTCGACAAATTCGTCGTGCAGCCCCATAAGCTCGTCATTCGGCAGAAGCTCTAGATTCACTCCCTTTATCTCATCGCATTTAGTGTAAAACTTTTTCTCATCCGTTTCCCATCTCGACATCAGCCGTTTTGTATATGAGAGATCATTATCGGCGTGCAACATAATAGAATCGGTGATCTTCCGTATCTCTTCCACAAGCATGTACCAGTCGGCCTTGCCGTTTTCGAAGAAGCAATAGTGTACGGAAAATTCGCCGCCGTCCTTCCGAGGGTCCCGCCTGATCTGTGCTTCAGGAATAAAATGGATGAAATAAGGCGCGCCGTCAAAACGCTGGTGGTACCATTCTTTCCCCGTCCAATCCGACAACTTCCGCATTATCAAACCATTTATATATTCGTATTTCATGCTGTGTACATTTCCGATCTATTCGCTTATTCGCGCGAATTAGAGAATGGATGGGATCAACTAAACTCCAAACATCATCTGATCCGCTCTCTAATAATAACGACCCCATGATTGCCTTTGACTTCGACGATATCACCATCCTTCAGCACCTTAGTGGCCACTTTGGTGCCAATTACACAAGGCTTGCCCATCTCCCGCGCCACAATGGCCGCGTGGCAGGTGATGCCGCCCTCATCGGTTACGAACGCGGCAGCTTTCTTCATGGCAGGCAAATATTCCGGCCTGGTCATTGAAGCAACGAGAATGTCGCCCTCTACGACTTCATTCAACGATTCAAGCGTAGTGCAAACCTTGACCTTGCCGCGAACTGTGCCAAGTGACGCAGCGAGACCGCGAAGCTCGTCGCCCTCATGGGAATGGTGTTTGGTCAATGTAGCAAAGGCCGATTCGTAGTCTTTGCCCGTCAATATTACGACCTCCTCAGGCACCGCAATGACACATATACCTTCTCGTCTTTTGGCCAGCTCGGTTCGGCGAGAAGGTAATTTATCCGTGAAGTCCATGTGGAGTGCATAGCGCAGGTCACTAAGCGGTACATTGGTGCGGTCCGAATATTCTTCCAATATGGTCTCGAGTCTATCGATGGCGTTCAAAATGAACTTTTTTCTTTCATCTTGCCAATCAGTGATGAAGGACAAGACCTTGAAGTGTTCGATGGTAGTCGTCGGGATACTGAGTTTGGTGATCCAATGCTCCTTAGCCTGGCTCGGCGGTGCTTCGATTCTTTTCATCTTGGAAATCGCGTTGACTTCTCCCATTATTTCGTTCTCCTGCATCTTTTTTCTGCCGGCGTAGGAGTTACGCATCCAACCCCAACGAATGATGTACCTGCCGATGGCTTCTTTGCGTTCCCCTTTTTCGAGCTTGCTGATATTTCTCAATTCTTCCTCGGCTTCCTCCGCAAATGAACGGTTCTCCGGTGCGGTTAAAGCAACGAATGCTTCATTTAATTCCTTGGCATCTTTCGTAAAGGGCTCAAGTTCTTTTTTCAATCGCTCGTCGCTTGGAATGGCAATGGCTTCGATCAGATGGCCGACCCCAACAGATTCCGTAATGCCTTCAAGTGCCTTTTGAATGAGCGGGTAAAAATCCCATTCTTTGACTTCCTTTAAATCCGTTCGGTCGACTTCAGCTTGAAAAGCGGAATGTTGCCTTTGGGCTTGCCGATATTTTTCACGAATGTTCGCGAAATAATTTTTGTCTTTTTTCCACTCATCAAAAGCGAGGTCATAAAGTCGCTCGAGATCCCCGACGCGATAGTATAAGTCGCCCGTTTCATTTTTGGACGTAAAAAGTCCGGCAGAATAGCCGACGCCAAGTTCATTTTTCATTGCAAAGCCAGAGAACCAGGCTTCCATGAGGTAAACCGGGGTCAAATTGCCGCTCTGGATATACCATTTATCCTTTAGCAAAAATTGAATGTCCTCAGTCTTCATAATTCAATCTTATTCTTTTTTCATATTTCTTACAATTACGCAGCGGTTTTGAACTCATCCCAAAGCTCTAGTCGCGGGGCTAAGGTCACAAAAAGGGGAGTCCTGTAAACTACCTTGCGCCAAGAGCGCAGGGCGTTCTAAATGCTGAAAAGTTTTAACTGCGGAATGTCTTTCTCTCGACCTTGGTTTCTAATGTGCTGTTCAATCACGGCCTTGCTTCTCTTGCCGCTTATGGTACCCGTCCGTCCAGAATTCCCCTCCCCCGCAATTCTTTTTTCACAGTTGGCATAAATTTGAATATCTGGCTCCCTGTTACGCTTTTAATCAACTTGATCACTTGGCCACCCGAATATTTTGGCAGGAATCTAAGCAGAAGATGAATGTGATCTTGATCGAATCCGACTTCGCTTATGTCTATGGCATATCTCTCTTTGAAACCGCTCAATATCGTCAGTGTTAATTTTTCGAGAGCAGGGTCGAACAGGGCTTTACGGTATTTCACTGTCAGCTGAATGTGGTAATAGCACTCCGATATATTGTGATAACAGTACCAAATCCCGTCCTTCGCTTCGATATCAGTTCGTCCCATTCATACATTGTACTCTATCCTACCCCCGCCATTCATCCCTGTGCACAAGCGCAGCGATGAATGGCGGGAGACTTAAAGGACTCCCCTTTTTCAACTCCTTTATTATAAGCCAAACCTAACCGATCTGAATGACTCATCTTAACAGTGCGAGCGTAATTTTGAGATGAGTTCTAAACTAATAATGGGTTATCACTGTGAATCTCTTCTGCTATTTATAAATGTGCTATAGCATTTTTATAAATAGCAGGCCTCCCATCAAATCTAATCCGATACGCCTTAGTCATTATCTGTCCGTAGGTAAACCAAATTCGCGGCAAAGCCACCCGTCGTTTTCAATTTGATCGGCAATAATATACAGTAGATCTTTACCCACTTTAAAATCCGTCTTTAGAAGGGCGATCAGATCTTCGCAATCATAAGGATATACCCACACACTGTCCTGTAAACGCCTGAAGCCCAAGGCTACCAACGTCCGCCGGATTTTTTCCCGAAGCCTTTTCCGCTCCTCTCTGATATCGAAAATAAGTATCCTCCATTTTTTATCCCAACGTTTAGGTTTCGGAATAGCACTCGCATAATCAAAAGCCGAAAGAAACTTTTTACCCTCTTCAGTAATCCGCCAAAATCCATCCTGGTAAAAAATGAGTCCCTTATGAGCCAAACGGCGACGAGCCGCATAAATCGCACTCTCTGCAGCGCGCCTCTTATCTTTTGGTTTCCTCAGCTCTTTAAGCACGGCCCGAACGAGGGCTTGAGAATTCAACATACCAACAATAGAAATTCCTAGAGCGAGCAATATGGCATTGTTGATTTTAGTTCTTCTCGTTCTAGCACTCGATATTTTTTCAAGCTTTCCCATAGCGGAATAATTATACCTGCTGTTTATAATTATGCTATAGCACAGTTATAAACAGCAGATAGTCTACAGCTATTTTAGAATTCAATGCTAACAACGGACAGGATCTGCACTTCTGACAAACGGTTTCATCCACAGGCCTGTTATGATCTTTTAATGTCGATGTTTACACCATTACTATGACCGCCTTGCTGTCGATTTCTTGATGATCTTTACAATTCCGGTTGGAATATCGATATCCACCTCATCCCCATTTTGCAGGATCTTAGTCGCTACCTTTGTACCAATAACGCACGGTATCTTTAGCTCCCTTGAGACAATGGCGGCGTGAGCGACAATACCACCCTCGTCAGTTATGATCGCCAAAGCCTTCCTCATCAAAGTTACGAACTCTGGCCTCGTCATACTGGTCACCAAAATTTCGCCCTCTTTAAAGTTGTCCTTTTGGGGGTCGTGCACAATCCTAACAATTCCGTGATAATTGGCGGATGAACCTTTAGAAGCCACAACTCCTTTTACCTCTTTGGTAACGATCTCTTGCTCTGCGATTTTGGCCTCAAACTCATCGATTAGTTCCCTGGCAGCAAAGCCCGAAAAGAGGCTGCCCTTCTCGGGCTGTTCCGTAACGTAAGCAAGCCAGCGCGTTCTGCCATTGAGATCGGGCGGTACTTCTCCGGTTTGAATCAATAAATTTATTTCGTTCGGTAATAGGCAATTAACTTCCTCGATCGATCTGCCCACAGCTTTTGAAATTGTAAGCAAAAGTAAATAAAGCAAATGATTACTTCTCAGGTTGAATTCTTTTCTGTTATCCAGCCATGTCCCCAGGCGCGGAGTCATTTGGAGTTCTTCTCTAAGATTGGCGCTGAAAGAATATTTCTTCAAAAAATCTTTTTTATCGGCGACCGCCTTGATCGGCGACTTCTTGAGATTTTCGATCTCATCTCTTATCGATTTGTCGTCTCTCACTGCTTCCGCAATGGCGCAGTTCCTGAAGTAATCCGCGCTCAAGACTTCAATTCTCCGATACGTATTTTTGACCCAATAAAACTTTTGCTGATGTTCGAGAAGTCGTTTTTCTAACAAACTAGATTCTTCCTTACAGAGCAGGGCCAACTCGAGCAAGGATATTCTCTCTCGCGAGACAAACGATATTTCCTCAGGCTGGCTTATTGAGGCGAACAGTTCGTGCAGATCATTCGCCTCGCCTTCAGGCAACTCATTTTCGAATTGTTTTAAAAGAGAGGTTTCCGAATATATCCCGAGCATATCGGCGGCCAAAGGCACCGCCCAAGTTTCAATCTGGTCTTCGATAAATTGTTTCAAGACATTGCCAAGATCATTTTTCGGCTGAGTCGCTAGCCACGAACTGTCGAGCTTAGCCCACTTTTCGAAAAAAACATCTCTCTGGTTCTGCCAGCGCGTTATGGCAATTTTCGTCCCCGCAATATCCTTGTAGAGCTGTTCAACGTTGGCGTACATCTCTTTTTCTTCGACTATCTGAGAGGCCAAACCGCCTCCTCTTATCACCAAAATGATTTCCGGCACAGCGTGCTTCAGATATTTTTTCATGCGGATGAACCCATGCATCCAGCCGTAACAAAGCATCAAGTAGCCCGGCGTCGAGGCTATCACCCATTTCTTTT
>CAZYRJ010000012.1:13268-25018 GCA_964649625.1 uncultured Candidatus Saccharibacteria bacterium | reverse complement strand
TGGCGGCCAGGACGACTGTTTGAGGAAGCCCGAATTCGCCTTCGCCTATAGGAACAAGCGGGTAGTTAAATATTTCCCTACGCAGTACGTACATGCCGGCGTTATTAAGGTCGCCCTCTTTTACCTCGGTCTTTTCGAGGATATCAACAATCGAGCCATTTTGGTTCACGATTACCTTCGCGCCAAGCTTCGGCATATTGACCCGCTCGGCCAAAATTGACCACTCGTTTTCCAAGCATCGCTTGATATCGTCTGCGCCATAAATATCATCTCCCATCATCACGATAAATCGATCGCCCAATATGTCTTTAGATTGCCAGAGCGCGGAAGCGGTTCCTTTCAATTCGCCTTGTTCGACGTAAGCTATCCCCTTGCTCCCGTAGCTGACCCCGAAATAATTTTTGATCTGCTCCCCCAAATATCCGACGACCAGTACAACTTCATCGACGAACTCCGGCAACGCCTCTAATTTGTGTTCAATCAAGTTTTTTTCGGCCACCTTTATGAGAGGCTTTGGCGTGCCTTTCGTCAAATGATTCATCCTCTTTCCTCTACCGGCCGCTAGTATGACTGCTTGCATAGTTAAGTTTCGAGATTATATGCTCAAATATAGCTCGCGGCAAATAGTTTGTTGACCATTTCGACTAATGCGCGCCGTGAGCGGCATTATTTATACGTATGACATATGAATAAACGGTGAGCGGCCGCTCGCCTGGATTATCAACATTTAAAACACATTTTACCCACTTTTGTTGCATGTACAACAAAATGGCCCCAGGCTAGAATGCAGATATGACCGCATCTAAAAAACCGAGCGCTTTTAAAGTCCCGCCGCAGAACATCGAATCAGAAAAAGCGCTTCTCGGCGCAATCATGATGCGCCCTGGCGGCCTCTATGAGATCATTGACGTCGTAACCGCGCGTTCTTTTTATTCAGAAAAACACCGGATCATTTTCGAGACAATGCTTGAACTGCTGTCTAGGAACGAACCGATCGACCTTTTGACTATGTCGGCGAAATTGAAGGAGAAGAGCCTCATAGACGCCATCGGCGGCAGTGTTTATCTTACTGAATTGATAAATTACGTTCCGTCTTCAGCGAATATTCGCCAGTACGCCACCATTGTCCATAATAAGTTCCTTATGCGCGGCCTTCTCGATGCCTCGGAGTACATTTCCGCCCTAGGCTACGATGAATCTTCCGAGGTCGAGGACCTCTTGGATCGCGCCGAGAAAAAGATATTCGAAGTCGCTAATTTCCAGAAACAACAAAAGTACATCGAGATCAAAGACGCCTTGGGTGAAGCTTGGGATCGGCTCGACAAGCTCCATAAGTCAAAAGACGAGCTGCGGGGCGTGCCGACGGGCTACCGCGAACTCGATAATAAACTGGCAGGCTTCCAGAAATCCGACCTAATAATCCTCGCGGCCCGCCCTTCAATGGGTAAGACATCACTTGCGCTCGATATCGCGAGACAAGCGGCCGTTATCCATAACATACCGGTTTGCATCTTTTCGCTCGAAATGAGTTCCCAACAATTGGTGGATAGGATGCTGTCCGCCGAATCCAGGGTGGATTCCTGGAATATCAGGACCGGCAAACGTCTTGTTGATGCCGATTTCGATCGGATCCGCGAGTCGCTCGACAGGTTGTCGAAGGCACCGATCTACGTTGACGACCAACCGGGCAATAACATCATGAAAATGCGTTCGGTAGCGAGGCGCCTTAAGAGCGAAAAAAACCTCGGGCTCATCATCGTTGACTATTTACAGCTTATGGTGCCGACCCAATCGCGCGCTATCGATTCGATCGTGCAACAGGTTACCGAAATATCGCGCTCGCTGAAGAACATGGCGAGAGAGCTTAACGTGCCGGTATTGGCACTGTCACAGCTTTCGCGCGCCGTTGAACAGCGGGGCGGCAAACCCAGGCTGTCCGATCTTCGAGATTCCGGCTCTATCGAACAGGACGCGGATGTGGTGATGTTCATCCATCGCGATGATAAGTACAACGATAATTCGGACAAGCCGAATATCGCCGAGATATTGATCGAAAAACATCGCAATGGACCGACCGGCAAGGCCGAGCTGTACTTTGACGATAAGTACACAACCTTCATCAGCCTGGAGAAAGGCAGTATGAGCGATTTTGACGCGGCCACAGCGACACAACCCGACGATATGGGCGGTTTTTAAAACATTGAATCTCGTAGTAAGATAAATCTTGCTTCAACGGCACTCGAACAATGTGAAAACAGGAAGTCTTCACTCGATTTTCGCTTGTTGAGGTAGAATTTCAGGTTGCATGAGCCAAAGCTCTACCTAATTCAAGACGGGATTTATTAATAACAAAGTGAACTGATTTTAGGGCAGTTCGTAAGAACGACCTGAATTCCTGCCAGCCAAAGCCAGAGTCGAGTGTTAAACTAACCAAATCTATAGAATGAACAAATTTTATTATTTATTATACTTGCTTGCGGCGCTTCGGTGCGCTGGCAGGCGGGTCACTACGGGATGGACTCATTGCAAAAACTGATAGAAGCATTCCGTAAGTTTCCCGGCATCGGGCCGCGCCAGGCGCGGCGTTTCGGCTTTTATTTACTGACGCGAGACGCTGCGTACAATATTTCCCTTGCGAAGCTCATCGCGGACGTAAAAAAGCAAATGACGCAGTGCGCCGAATGCATGCGGTTTATAGCTTTAGGCGCGGCAAGGAAGACGCTTTGTGATATTTGCAGGGACCCCGCGCGAGATAGAAGCATTTTAACCATCGTCGGTACCGATACGGACCTCGACGCATTCGAAAAGAGCGGTACTTACAGCGGTACCTACTTTGTTCTCGGCGGTATTGTGCCGATCACCGAAAGCGACCCGGGAAAAGCAATCCGAGGCGAAGAATTGCTTGAATTAGTGACAAAGAAGGCTGGCCAAGAACTTAAGGAAATTATTTTAGCCCTAAATGCCAATCCCGAAGGCGAACATACCGGTGAATACATCGTCGGCGCATTAATACCGATCGTAAAAAACCGTGGCATAAGAATATCTCATTTGGGCAGAGGCCTATCGACTGGCACCGAACTCGAATATGCCGACCCAGAGACCATAAAAAACGCAATTAAGCATCGCGAGTAAGCCGCCATAAAAGGCACCGCGCACCCCTGACCGCACGGCGTTTGGTCGCAGTAAGGTACCCAGTCGGCAAAAATAACACCCTCTCGGAGTGTTAGTTTAGGCAATTTTAGTAATTTTCACTTTTAGATGTTGCTGTCTGTGGCCGGCCTTCTTGTAGTATCGGCTCTTTTGCTTGTAGTGAATTACTACTACTTTCTTGCTCCGACCCGCCTCTGTTACCTCGCCCTCAACTGCCGATCCCTCTATAAACGGCATGCCTAGCTTCGTCGCCGCCCCGTCATCGATAAGTAGCACCTCACTAAAGGCGATCTTTTCGCCCTTAGTCTTGCCGGTAAGTTTTTCGATTTTTACCGTGTCCCCGGCATGCACTTTATACTGCTTGCCACCCGTTTTTATTACTGCGAAAGTATCCATCCCCAAGTGAAACTTCAGGTCGTCCGCCGCGGCGAACTATCCTGAAATCATGTTCTTTTCGTGATTAATAACAATCCCGTTTTCTGATAATAACTAGAACTGTGACTCATTCAAACAGAAATTCAACTACGGGATACTTATAAGTATCCATTTTACATATTAGGCCAAAAATAGCAAGGTCGCTATTTCCCGCCGTGGTTTATGCAGATATTGACCAAGGCTCTGGCAATCTTTTCGCCCGCGTCGGCGCGGTGAAAAGCCTTGGCCGCCTCGGACATAGATTTACGCAGGTTCTCATTTCCCCTGATATGTTCGACTTCGGTAATAAAGATATGCGGCGCCAAATTCATCTCCTCGATGACGATCGCGGCGCCGTTTTGAGCGTAGCGGTAGGCGTTAGTCCTCTGATGGTTACCATTCGATTCCGAAATAGGAATAATAATGCTCGGCACGCCCCAAGACGCGATCTCAAAGATCGATGACCCCGCTCGGGAAACGACCAGGCTGGCGGCGCCTGAGGCCATGGCTAAAGCGCTATCGGTCATGAAGTCGAACGGATGATATCGGCTCAGAAACGTTTTGTCCTCTACAGTAACATTGGCTCTGTCGGTAACATCTTTCAAATTTGCCCGGCCCGTCTGGTGGATGATCTGCCAGTTGGATAAAAGCTCGCCAATAGAATTGACGACAACATCGTTCAATTTTTCCGCTCCGAGCGATCCGCCGATAACCAGCATGACGGGAACGTTAGGTTCGAGCTTTAGGAATCTGTCAGCCTCTTCGCGCTGTCTTGGCCTTATTCCGGAGCGGACCGGCTGCCCCGTCCAGGCAACTCTCTCTTTTGGAAAATATGCCGCGGCCTCGGGATACGACACGGCGATCCGGTCGGCAAATTTTCCAGCCCATTTGTTGACCCGACCCGGCACGGAATCGGATTCGTGAATGACAATAGGAATTTTAAGAATACGCGCGGATAATAATGCGGGAAAACTGCCGAATCCGCCCTTTCCGAAAACCACGTCGGGATAAATGGAAAACATTTTAAAGAAAGCCCTGATGCAGCCCGCGATCATTTTGAATATGTCCAAAATGTTCATCGGCGAAAAATAGAGCCTCAGTTTGCCGGCCGGCACCTCTAAAAATTCGATGTTGTGGTCGTAGAGCATCCGCTCATCCGAAGCCTCCGGCGCCATGAAATAGAAAGATGGCGGCAAAAGCTTGTCAGTGGACGCGATCTTTTCAATTTGCTCGGCAACAGCAATGATCGGGTAAAAATGACCGCCCGAACCGCCGCCGGTAAAAAGTATTTTCATCTCAGTTAGTTCTTATATGTCTTGAAACGTTTAAAACTATGCCGATGGCCGCAAGCGACGAGAGAAGCGCCGTACCGCCATGACTTATGAATATAAGCGGCAGTCCTGATATCGGCACCAATCCGAGCATTGAAGCGATGTTTATGAAAGATTGTATCGAAATCATTATAACAATTCCCAAAGTTATCAGTCTACCGAAGGAATCCGGTGCCCGAATCGCTATACGAATACCCTGGACCACGAACATAAAGAAGAGAACGATGACAGAGGTCGAGCCGGCAAAACCAAATTCCTCGCCGATGACTGCGAAGATGGAATCGCCGATCGGCTCGGGCAGACGCGAGAATTTCTGAAGACTCCTGCCGAAGCCGCGGCCAATTACTTGGCCAGAGCCTATAGCCGTGAGCGACTGACTGACCTGATAACCTGATTTGACCGGATCCCGAGAGGGATCTAAAAAGACTTTGAAACGCTCCATTAGATAAGGCCGCGTATAAAACAGAGCAATAAGACCCATTATCCCGACGACACCGATGATCAGTATATCCTTGAGCTTCGCCCCAGCGACAAAATACATCGCGAGAGCGGTGAATACCATAACTACAGCCGTATCAGTATCGCGCTGGAAAATGAGAAGAGCCGTTGTGATGCCAAGAATAATGCCGAAAGGAATGAGCCCGTATTTGGCGTCGCGTAATCTTTCTTTTGTCCCGGACAGCCATGATGCCAGGTAAAGTATGAATGCTATCTTGAGAAACTCGGACGGCTGAAGTGTGAACGAACCGAACTTTAGCCACCGGACGGCCCCCCCGTGTTCGTACGATAGCGAGGGCGCCAATAGCAACAGATTGAGGCAGATCGTGGCGATAAAAAACACGATAGCTATCCGGCGCCACAGCGTGTATTGTATGCGTGAAATAAAATACGCCAGCAAGGCTCCCGGAAGAAGACCGAAAAGGATTTGGCCCCAAACGACCGAAGAAAACGACGGCCCATCCCGTCCCAAAAGGCCGAACGAAGCCGAGAAAAACGTCAGAGATCCGAAAAGTAAAATGACCGAGAATATTACCAGAAAGAACCGGTTTACCGGCCGAACGCAGTCTGTCAAATATTGCCGTATTGATAGGGTCATAAATGCTAACTTATGCAATGAATGCGACGATCATGCCGATGATCGCCAACACGACTGAAATTACCCAATATCTCATCGTAACTTTATAGGCAGGCCAGCCCACAGCCTCAAAATGGTGATGGAGCGGCGATACGATAAAAAGTTTTTTATACCTGTATCGTTTAGAAAGCAATTGAAGAATGACGGACACGGAAGTCGCCAATAGAGGAAAAGCGATGATAAACAGCACGGAAATTCCGTAACCTTCGGCTATATTATCGGTCAGAAACGCGACCATGGTTAAGGTTAGGGTTAAGGCCATTGATCCCGTTTCCGACATATAAAATCTGGCCGGAGGAATATTGAACCAAAGAAAGGCCAGGATGCCGCCGACGAGAACAGCGCAGAAAGCGGCGAGATTAATCTGATTCTGATAAAAGGCTACGCCCGCGTAGGCAGCGAATATGGCGGCAAATATTCCGCCCGCTAACCCATCCAATCCATCGATTATTCCGCCGGAATATACCGCGAGTGCGATCAACACAAAGAACGGAATAAAGAGCGCTCCGAGCGGCAACACCCCGAAGAATGGTATTCCGATCGCTGAAACCTCTAATTTGAAATAGAACCACAACGCCGCGAGCATACTTACCGCGCCAACGACGAGCAAGCGCTTCCGAAGCGACAAACCGCCGGCCTTATACGCGGAAGAAACTCCGCGCACTTCCATGTAATCATCGACCAATCCAACCAGAGCCCCGATGATGAGTGAAAGAAGCGGTATCCACGTCTGGCCTCTCGATAGATAGTCCAGCTTGCTCCAGATGCCGGGCGTGCCGTCAGCCGTCATTATGTCCAAAATGTAAATGGCTAGCGTCGTAATGAGAACTGAACCCCAGATTATCATGCCCCCCATTCGAGGCACGCGGACTTCCCTCTCGGCATGCATTTGGTTAAATACCGGCGTAGTCGAGCCGTCGAATGCGACTTCTTTGGCTTTCTTCTTCCACATCTCGTGTTTGTAAAGAAAAGCCGAGATAGGAAACGCCAGCAATATCCCAATAATGAACGAGACAGCTGTCGGGAGGAATATTTTAACGATGTCGCTTGGCATGATTTATTTCGAAATATAGTCTAGGGTCGCCCAAGCAAGCTGATTAACATCCTCGAACCGGCCATTTTCGGTCGAGTGCATAACGACGACAACGTAAGGTCTGCCGATACCGGCGTTCAGCACGACGACAAGATTTCCGCCAGCAAGGTCAGTGAAGCCGGTTTTAGATGCTATGACTATCGGTAATGAGTCCAGCCCTTTGTTAGTGTTGACGGCTGTGTGCGGCAATTCGCTCAAAGATTCAATGTCCAGCCGGTTATATTTCGTGTTCCGGAACAGATCCGGATATTTCTCAACGGCTATACTCATGAGAATCGCCATGTCTTTAGCGGAGCCGTACCCGCCGGCGATATCTAGAGTTTCGTCAAGCCCCGTAGCGTTAGAAAAATGCGTCTGGGTCAAGCCAAGCTCTGCGGCGGTCCGGTTCATGAAATCGACGAATGCGTCGCGGCCGGCGGCTTTATCGGCCCCGCCGAGCGCCTCGCCGACGGCTCCGGAAACGGCATAAGCGCCGTCATTTGATGACTCAATGAGTGTCAGAGCCAAAAGGTCGCGAAGCTGCCATTTTTCATTAGCGAATAAACCGCTATCGCCTTCTAGCTCCAGATCTTCCTTTTCGATCGTCACGATGCTCGTCTCAGGCACAGCCTCTAAGGCGGCGAAAGCCGTCATTATTTTCGTAAGCGACGCCAATGGCAGAGCGGCCTCGGCATTCTTCTCGAATAGCACCCTGCCGCCGCGGATGTCGTACACGTAAGCCGCTTCAGCCTCGATATTCGCCGATATGAAAGGCGCTTGTTTGGCCGCTTGAACCGCGGCGGCGGCCAGCGCCTCTTCATCGCGAAACACCGGCAGTACGAAAAAGAACATACAAAATATCAGCCCGAAAACAGCCGCGACAAGATCGTCGGCCGTGAACCACGGCAGTCTATTAGAACTTTTGTTCGGGTTGTTCATCTTCTAGTTCATCTTGTTCGGGCTGTAAGGACTGTTCGGGTAAAGTCGCCTCCTTACGGCTCGCGGTCTCTTCCGTATCGGCCTTTTTGCGCGCCGCCAAGAAGGTCATAAATTCGCCGCGGACCTTTTCGTAATCAGGCAATAACTCCGGCTTAGCGACGCCGAGGTAGGACAGAAGCTCGAATGTCGGCTTATAAAGAAAAACGCGCTGGTCTCTTTTATCTTCGATTTTTTCAACCAAACCTCGAACCAAGAGGTGGCGGACAATAAATGCGGAATTGACGCCGCGGATATAATCGATCTCTCGTCTCGAAATTGATCCGTAATACAAAACGATCGATAGCGTCTCAAGTCCTGCACGACCGACATCCCGCGACAATTCATCCTTTGCCAGCTTTTCGATAAAAGCCGAATTCTCCGGCGATGTGGCCAACGCAACCTCCTCGTCCTTTCTCATCAAACTAATGCCGCTGCCCTCGAGAGCCTTCTCCAGTTCTTCCACAGCGAACAAAATTTGGTCTTCTGTCACCGATAGCACTTCGCCCAATCTCTTAACCGACATCGGTTCGGCTTTCCAAAACAGCAGTGATTTGATTTTTGATGACAGCTCGGACATATTTTAACTAAACATATTTGGGCGTCGCCAATTCAGCCCCTGTCTCGATGATAATATCCTGAAAATCGGAGTCCTGGGCAACCTTGATGGCGCCCTGTTTTACTAACTCAAGCATTGCTAAAAAACTGACGATAACATGAACCTTCTCTTGTTTTCCAAAACTCGCGAATTCCCTGAAGCTCATTCGAAGCCCCTTACTGATCCGCTCCGAAAGGCTCCGGATCATCTCTTCAAGGCTAACGACTTTCTTCACAACGGTCAAAGGCAGCTTTTCGAATGTCGGCAAGCTGGCGATCAAACAGAAGGCCGATTCCAAAATAGTCCGCTG
Source organism: uncultured Candidatus Saccharibacteria bacterium (assembly GCA_964649625.1). GTDB lineage: Bacteria > Patescibacteriota > Minisyncoccia > Phycocordibacterales > 2-02-FULL-43-11 > 2-02-FULL-43-11. Next base: position 16,033 of record CAZYRJ010000012.1, on the reverse strand, counting down.
TGATATTCCCGGGTGCGGAGAAAAGACCGGGAGGACGCGGCGCTCTCTTGCGAAGAACATGACCTTCTTCCCGTAGATGCCCTGTATGACCTTTGCCGTCTCCTTCATTTTTTGGAGAAGCTTGAGCCTTTGCTCCAGGTCTTCAATGCTTCCCGACTCCTCCTCGGATAACTCGAGGGCCGGCAGGAGAGATTTAGACTTTATTAAAACCAGGGTAGAGGCTATCAGCAAAAAATCGGCACTCTCGGCAACCGGAAAATCATTCAGATCTTTGATATATAAAATAAAATCGTCAGCGACCTGCGACAATGAAATTTGGTTTACGGAAAGCTTCCTCTGCTCGATCAAGCTAAGGAGAAGGTCCAGTGGACCTTCAAAGTCATTGAGTTTTACTTTAAAGCTATTTCCCCCCATGGACCAAATCATAGCTGTTTTTACGGCTTTTTTCAAAGGTGTTACGCCGGAGGGACAAATTGCGTACGGCATCCATTTGGAGTAAATTATCGATAATGAGCACCCCAGTCGAAAACAGCCAAAATGCCATAGAGCGCTGGCTCTATAGAACGTTTCTAGGCACTCCGAGACGGAGCCTGGCTACCATCCTCCTCATATTACTGATAGGTCTCGTTGCTGTCGCGCTCCAATACTAAATCCCTGCCGTCCGGCTAGGGATTTTTTTCACCTTTGCAGTGCGAGCCAATCGGTCGTTCGTGATTTCAGTAATCAAAAGTCGACTCCAACAAGCTTTCGAACTGCGACCATTTTCGCGGCCGCTCTCTGTTTCGCTATTGTTCCGCCTTCTTTTAGAATCGCCAATATCGCAGTTCTATCGCCTGCCAACTCGGCCCTTTTTGCCCTCATTGGACCAATGAAGTCTATGAGATCAGCGATAAGGGCGTCCTTGAGGTCCTTATACTTACCCTTCTTTTCGGAGTACAGCGCCTCCAGGCTTTGCTTGTCTTTGATCAACTCATGTAAAGCGTAGACATTTTTAGGCACATCTGAACCAGAATCGGTTACAATACTCATCACTAGCCTTTTGATTTCTGAATCGTCCGCGAATAGCGGAATCACATTGTTATAGCTCTTGCTCATCTTTTGACCATCCACACCCGGCACTGTTTTGACGCTTTCCAATATCAAGGGCTCTGGCATTTTAAAGGCCGTGCCGAACAGTCTGTTGAACTTCTCGGCCGTGTCCCTTGCATATTCGACATGCTGTTTTTGGTCTTGCCCAACGGGAACGACATCGGCATCCTGAATCAAAATATCCGCGGCCATGAGAAGCGGGTAACCAAAAGTGCCGACGCTCACTTCCCTGCCTTTCGCCACCGCGTCCTTATATGCGTGGGCGCGCTCGAGGTAAGGCATAGTCGTAATGCAATTGAAGATCCAGGCGAGCTCGGTTACTTCGGTAACGTCTGACTGCTTGAATAGCGTTACCTTTCGCGGGTCAAGCCCTATCGCCAAATAGTCCAGAACCAGTTCGTAAATATTCGAAGAAAGTTCTTTCGAATTCTGAAGCGTTGTTAGAGCGTGGTAATCGGCGATAAAAACATACGGGGTGTACTTATCCTGCAGTCCGACAAATTGCCGCATCGCTCCGAAATAATTACCGATATGGGGCCGGCCCGTTGGTTTTATGCCCGACAGCAGTATTTGTGGATTATTTTTCATTGTCTTATGTTACCAAAAATGAAGCCCGAATAAAAGAAAAAGCCCGACTATTCGGGCTTGGTGTCGTAAACGGGCGGCTCAAACTGCCTTCGGTCGTTCTGGCGGCGAGGATCGAAATGGGGAGCCGGTTCCTCTCTATCTGGCGTTATCCAGAACCGCCTGCGGCATCTCGGACAGGTTGCCGGATTCTCGTCGGTTTCGATTTCGTGGCCGTTCGGGCAAGTAACTTTCATATTGTCTTACTCTAGAGTACATCCGTTCGAATGCATGTCAATGTCGCGGCTCCCAACACATCGGCCGCTCACCGAATAATCTTACCCGTCAAATATCGTATTTCATCTCTAAGAATAGCCGCGGTCTCGAAATCCAACTCTTTAACGGCCTCGTTCATTTGCTTAAGCTTATCAGTTATCAGTTTCTTTTTGTTCCTTGGGTTGGTTTCGCCATCCAGGGCAAGCAAGGACCTAACCGTTTTCTCACGCTCACTTTCAAGAGTTTCTGTGATGTCGGCTATCCTTTTCATTATCGTCTTCGGTGTAATGCCGTGCTCCTTATTATGAGCGATCTGCCTATCCCGCCGACGGTTAGTTTCGTTTATGGCTTTTTCAAGCGAACCTGTAACTTTATCGGCATAAAGGATAACTCGGCCCTCAGCATTTCTCGCGGCTCGTCCTATGGTCTGAATTAGGGACGTTTCAGACCGCAAAAAACCTTCCTTGTCGGCATCGAATATTCCGATCAGGGTTACTTCGGGCAGATCAAGGCCCTCGCGCAACAGGTTGACGCCGACTAAACATTCATACTTACCCTTCCTAAAGTCGGTTAACCTCGTAATGCGATCGAGAGTCTCGACATCGCTGTGGAGATATTCGGTTTTTATGCCCTTGTCCTTGAGGTATTCGGACAAGTCTTCGGCCATCTTCTTGGTGAGTGTCGTAGCCATTACCCTCTGCCCCTTCTTTATGACCGCTTCCGCTTCCGATATAAAATCGGCTACTTGGCCTTTGTATTTACCCTTGCCAACAACAGGCCGGACGATAAGCTCCGGATCGATACGGGCCGTCGGGCGGGTGATCGGCGCGCCCACC
>CAZYRJ010000012.1:5495-13258 GCA_964649625.1 uncultured Candidatus Saccharibacteria bacterium | reverse complement strand
TGACTTCTATCTCGTAATGCGACGGTGTCGCCGAAGTAAAGATGACTTGTCCCACGCGCTTACCGAATTCCTCGAACGAGAGCGGCCGGTTATCCTTGGCCGACGGCAGTCTGAACCCGTGATCCACCAGCGTTTGTTTACGGGACTTGTCGCCAGCCAGCATTCCCTTGAGCTGTGGGACGGTTACGTGCGATTCGTCGATGATCGTCAAAAAATCAGCGGTGCCATCCGCTTTTCTCGGGAAATACGAAAGCAGAGTGTCAGGCGGCTCTCCAGCCGACTTTCCAGAAAAATGCCGCGAATAATTTTCGATGCCGTTGCAGTAGCCTATTTCCCTGATAAGGGCAAGGTCGTAATTTGTCCGCCGCTTAAGTCGTTCGGCCTCAAGCGCTTTGCCTTCTTTTTGAAGCTTCGGTAATTGCGCCGCGAGCTCTTCCTTTATTGCTTCGATCGCCCGCAAACGGTCATCCAAAGGCGTAACGAAATGCTTTGCCGGAAATATAAATAAAGCCTCGACATCGGCGCTTCGGATCGCTCGCGAAATCGGATCAATAAAATCGATATGATTGATCTTGTCGTCCTCCAAGCCGATGCGGTAGACAACCTTCTCATGCACCGGCATCACTTCCACCACATTGCCGATGGCCCGAAAAACGCCCGGCGTCAGATCGGCCGTCGTCCTCTTGAAATATATGTGGACTAGCGAGCGTATTAGTTCGCCGCGATTCATCCTCATGCCTTTCCAGATCTTTAAATTGACCTTTTCGTACTCTTCAGGACTGCCCAAGCCGTAGATGCAGGAGACGGAGGCGACAATTATCACATCGCGGCGCGAGAGCAGTGCCTGAGTGGATGCGTGGCGAAGACGCTCGATTTCCGCATTTATCTGCGCTTCCTTTTCTATGTAGGTGTCGGAGTGCGGAATATATGCCTCAGGCTGGTAGTAGTCGTAATACGATACGAAATAGTGAACGGCGTTATTCGGAAAGAAATCCCTGTACTCTTGGGCCAATTGCGCCGCCAGCGTTTTGTTGTGCGCGATAACAAGAGCCGGCTTGCCGATCGCTTTGATGACATTCGCCATCGTGAATGTCTTGCCGCTTCCTGTTACGCCAAGAAGGGTCTCGTAACGGTCGCCAGCTTTCACTCCCTCTATAAGCGATTCTATCGCCTTCGGCTGGTCGCCCGCAGGTTGATAATCGCTGTTTAATTTAAAAACGTCATTCTTCATACTAAAAGCTAGAACTCATCTCAATAATAATGTTTAGCTGAAAGGCTCAAATTTCGTGCGAAAACTGCGAAGCTTGAGAAAGCATAGAAACCTCTGCTGACGAAAGATGAGCTGTTTGCAGCCGAAATTTGGGCTTTTCGGCAACCAGCGATGTTTTTGCGTGATTGTTACGCATCATTTGAGCGGTTATTATTGAGATGAGTTCGAGTTAAGCACTTCTCGCGCGCCATGATATTGACGCGCGGTTAATCATATGACATTCACGGAATAGTTTCAAACAATTGCGACCTTAGCCGATTGAACACTCTGGCAAATGGCAGATATTTTTACAGCTGAATTAGCCTGTGGTAATGTCATAGACAGAAATATTAGTATGTTTAGAACTCATCTCAAAACCTATCCTCCTTACAGCGGCTGTGTGTGCGGACGCAAAATGGCTTCGATTAATAGTGTTGTGGTAGATTTTGAGATGAGTTCTAGGTCAATGCGCACAAACCCAAAGCAGACGCCGCTAAATCGCATCGAAAAACCCCCGCTTCCGGATCGAGGTACAGCCGAAGATCACCTCATGCGGGTCCGCAGAATAATTTATAAAGCAAAGTTGGGCGACAACGGGACACAGGCTCATAAGGACCTGCGGAAGAGGATCCGCAAAATGACCCGCGAGTTGGCCGCCTACGCCGCCGAACAGGTCAAGTGGACCCGCAATGAATACAGGGGAATTTAACGAGAGGCGCGGCGAGACTTCGGTCTCGCTCTTTTTTTAAAAAGCGCACCATAGACTGGTACGCTTTGAGTATAGGAACCGCGGTCAGTGCTATGAGTAACATCCGCCGTGCATCTCCAAATAGTGCCACTCATGCTTGCGTCGCCTGCGCCCCTTTGTTAAAAGCCACTGGGCCGCCCGAAAACCCTTGAGTGCCTCGAAGTCCCTCTGCGAAAGCCACATATTGACGTCTCCCTTGCCGTAATATATGACTGATATTAAGCTTCCGTCGTAACGCCTAAGCCAGCCTACCTGCCCGTGAAAAGGCGCCTGGACGGGCTCGCTACCGGCCAATGCCTTAATTTTTGAGGAAAAAATGTGATCATTAACGGTAACCAATACGGGGATATTTTCACTCATATGACCATTTATTGTTGGTTGTGAACGAACAGTTCCGCGCGGCGGAACAAAAATGAGCCCTCATTCGAGGGCTCATTTTTTTCGCTTACTTACAATCTAGAGTCATTTATAAGCGCCAAACATGAACCCTCGAATGATCGCGGGCTAACTACCTTGACAGTTGGGACGCCTCTAAATGTTTTCATTTGGCAATAGTATCAAGCTAAGCAAAAGACTGTCAAATTTTCAGTGTTGATAGGAAAGCCAAAACGCCGGTTATCGGTATGCTGAATTTCCTGCATTATAGGAAGGATCGTCTCGCGGCGGCCATTTTTGCGGAGGCGGAGTATAGGGCCATCGCGGCGGCTCGAAGGGCGCCGCGGGATTGGCTACCGGCCGGGCCTCGGCATATTGAGGTGCTTCCGCATAAGGCGTCATAAATCCTGGCGTGGTGTAAAGCGGACGGCCTGGCATTTCACTTGAGGGCTGGCGCGCCTGTGGCGGCTGTTCAATAGGTGCCGCCGGCTGAACCTCTCCATCATAGGTAACAATAGGCGGCGCCTTGGGGATAGCCGGCGGCATTTGATTTCCGTAATTCGGGACCGTGTTCTGCTGGCTTGTCTCACCCTGTGGTCTTTCGAAATTAATCTGTTTCAAACGTTGGATTCCAAGCTCAGATGACGAAAATGGCGTTCCTTTGATGCTTGGCTCCAATTGAGGGCCGGCGCCCTGACCTCTAAACTCAGAACGGGCATATGCCGATGTTGCATTACTATCTGCTTGAATCGGTTGAGGAGACGACGCGGTTTTAATCTGATCCGGCGGCAGAGTTGCGGATTGTGCCTGCGCGGCTTGGTAAGTAGCTTCAACTGGCCTCGGAGTCGGCACTGATCTGGCAACGCTAGGCGGCTCCGCTAGCCGAGTGGCAGAAGTTCGATATTCTGAAACTGGAGGGGAACTGCTGTTTATCATATCAAGGCCCGCGTCCAGCCGCCCTGCCGCTCGCCCTCCCACTATATCGCTGATCTTCCTACGCATAGGCAAATCCATCGTTTCGAATAGATCATAAATAGGTATCGGCTTTTCTGTTTCAGCCGGATTGGGCGCTGGCGCGCTCGGAATGCGATTGATCGGCGCGGCTTGAGCGAAAATTGCCTCTCCCATCGTCGTCGGCATATCAGGCTGAACTTGCTTCAACTCGATTGGTCTATCAGGTTTGAAAGGAACGGCCTCAGACGACTCAGGCGATTCATTTTCCTGCGCGGCGATCTTTTCTTCCTTCTCTCTACCTTTCGCCGCAGTACCGGCCTCGATACTGCGCCTCAATTCCTTTATTTCACCCATAACTTCCTCCTTTAGCACAGCCAATTTATCTATATCTGCCGTAACCTCGGCCTTGTATGACTGATCGCTCGTCTCGAGCCTCTTGAAATCGTCGATCATTCCGCCTATCTCGGTCTCTACGCCGCCAAGTTTCTTAAGTTCTTCCTTCTGCCGATTCTCAAGCTCCCTGGTTTTGAGCCATAGATAGATTACGAGAAGGAGCATGAAAACGAGAACTAAGAATATCAGAAGATATAGAGTGATTCGAATAATGCTAGCTCGGTCAACGCAAGCTTTGCCAAAACAAACCGACGTCGCCGCATTGACCGTTACACTGATCGGTTCGGATGGATCACTTTTTCGCCCGTCTAGAGACTCCGCAATCGCCGTGATCTGATATATACCCGCGTCGGGCGCAGTCTTCATTGTGTATTGGAACTTACCTGTTGGCCATGAGTAAGTAACATCGGTTACCGGCACCTGCCCATCCTTAGAAATAGACAATGTTATTTTGCTCGATGAAGCAGCCGCTCCTTCCACTAAAAGCATCTTGCCGCTGTCCAATTCCTTTGGCCAAAAGGTAAATAACGGCGTTTCAAGCCGTGGCAGAGGCACGGCTTCCGGCGTCGGAATAGGAGTCGGCGCGGGTGCAGGTGTCGGTGTAGGCGCCGGAGTCGGCTTAACAGCTTCCTGAATTCGATAGACAGCGCCCCGAAGGCTGTCAGCAATATTGGTTCCGATACCGTCGTTAGCCAAGACCGATCCATTTACGAAAACTACCGAGGCTGATCCGGCCGCCTTTGGCCTAAATGTAATGCGCAGTAGAGCTCCATCGGAACCCGTAAAGCCTGGGCTCGGCAGACCACCCGAAAATATGATCGTACCGGCATTGTTGTCGAATTCAGGTTCGGCAGGCCACAGTTTGAACACAGACTGCGAATAACCGACACTGACGACACTCAGTTTAGAACGATCAAAGTTGATCTGAGCCGTCGAAGCATTTATCGGCATTCCTCCCGAATTGACGTTAACGAGCACGGAAAAATTCGTACCGACCCGATAATCGCCGCTCGCCGGACTTATAAAAAGGCTCGCTTGCGCTCCCGCAACGATGGGCGATGCCGCCAAAATCAGAGAAAGTATTGTTCTGTATAAATGATTACGCATTTGATTTTTTCCGCCTGGCACGAATGAACAACCCGGCGCAAATCGAGATCAATGCCGCGCCGAATATGCCCAAGACGTACTTATCCTGAGATTTCGAAACAGTTACCTCGGCCGAGTATCCCGCCTTATCTGTCGCCGAAACCGTTACGCGGCTAGGCCAGTATTGATATTTAAGTGCGACGGGTGTAACGGCGTTATCATGAACCGTCTTAAGCCCGAACAGACGAAGAATGAAGGGCGACTCCACTACCCGGTAGCTTTGAATGCCGGAATGCTTGTCCACCGCGCTGAAGGAGACGAAATATCTGTTGTCGAGAACGCTCGCCTCTCGAGCGACGAGCGGGACGAAGAATTCCGGCGCTTCAGTATCACCGCTTTGAAGATCCACTATCTTCGGTCCTCTATTCGAAGACCCTTCCTTAACGAGAATGTTAACGGTTCGTTTTTCTATGGGATTAAGCTCCGTGCCTTGGCCGTCGTGTAGAAATGCCTTGAAATCGCCGAAATATATCCTATGTCCGCCTATTTGATTTGCTCTGACGCTGAATGTGAACAGAAGCCCGCCGCTTCCGCTATAGCCGCCTGGAACACCGCCCTGAAAACTCAGGCGCCCTGCGGAGTCTATGAGTGGCGCTTTCGGCCACAAAGTGAGCATCGAATCGCCGTACCGAACGTCTTGTATCGTTAAGCCGGAAGAAGTCTGAACGGCTCCTTCTACCGCGTTTATTTTCTTACCGCCCGTGTCAATCAAAACTTGCACAACAAAACTGTCTTCAAGCCGTATGTCGCTTTCGAGCACGCGAAATTTGGCGGTTTGTCCAAAAACCGGCGGTGCCAGTAGCACGAGGACCAAGAGTGTCGCTATTTTTGTGAAATAACCCATTTTACCCTGTGAAAAACGATTTGAGACGTCTTCTTAATGTTACCTTGCATCTAAATGTTTTTAAAGACTTCTCCCTTCTCCTTGCATCCGACTCCATTAAACAGGCCTCGTATTAGTTGAAATAGCCTGCGACCTCTCGTTGATAACACCCGGCCATTCTCATGATCCTCAAATCGTTTCTGCAAATCCGTGCTAAAACCAGTATATAAATCACCATCCCTCATACTTCGCAACACATATGTATAAAAGAACTTCATATTTGCAGAATTTCACAGGGCTAGCCCGTCCACCAATAAAGCATTATCGAAAAGTCATAGATGTTGACTATGCCGTCCTGATTGACATCGGCACACTTGTTCTTTGGTTGCCTCTGATTCCAGAAATACATTAAAATTGAAAAATCAACCAAATTTACCCTGCCATCGTTATTGATATCGCCGTTCTTATTGCATGCCCCGGGCAATGATGGCTTATTGAAGGGAGAATCCTTATCCCCAACAATGAACCCGATGGTATTCGAAAATATGGATGCAACGTTCGACTGCGTTAAAGTCTGACCCTTCGACGCATGCTCACCTTTTTCTAACAGGCCGGAATTCAGATCATAGACCCAGAGCCCGAGTTTATCTACGGCGGCCTTATCTGATATGGTTTGGTTTGAGTTTATTATAACATTTACGACCGAGTTTGGATAAGAAGATCCATAGAACTTTATTGGATTACCCTGTCTGACTTCAGACTTATCCGACACAATAGTTGGCGGAATGACTATATCCGAGATCGTTACAGTCTGACCAAGCGCAATTGAAGTGGTAAAGCTCGTCGATATAGATCGGACCTCGTCCTTATCGACCGCGTAAACCGTGAATGTGTATATACCTGCATTTACTGAAATCGTTTTTATCCAATTTCCGCCGGCATCGGCAAATATCTGACCGCTCAAGGAACCGTCCTTAAGCACGTAAATCTCCGCGTCAGGGTAAGCCACGCCTTTGATTATTATCTGAGTTGTACCGCCGCCGCCTCCACCGCCTCCACCACCTCCCCCGCCTCCACCGCCTCCCCCACCCGGCGGGGCCGCCGCTGGTGTTGCCGAAATAACGGTAGAGCTAGCTACGGAAATTCCGAACGCGTCAAGAGCCCGAACAAGGAAATAATATGCTGTTCCGTTCGACAATTCATCAACAGTAGCGCTTGTCACGTTGCCGACGTTTTCAAATATGTATGGACCCGCCGACGATACTGCCGAGTAACCAGTTTCGTAGGCCGCAATATTCCACCCCAGCACTCCCACTGATGACGTCCAGGACAAATCGACTTTACCCGGTCCCGCCGTTCCCGTTATAACGGGCGAGGACGCAAATGGAAAATATAAAAATCCGAATTGCGCGCCAAAGGATGACGAGGTCGAAGTTCCTATGCCAGGTTGGCCCATGACCGCCTGCAATGCGAAACTTGTCGAACTGCTATAGTCGCCGACGAACATAACAGGGTGATTGACCTTGTAGTTCGTACTGCTAAACATATCCGCCGCGACGTTCAGCCCGAGTGCCAACCCAATCATCAATAGTATTATTTTTATTCCTCGGAAGTACATAAAAATGACAGAGACACAGCAATTATATCATCCCGAGGCGACCTTCGGAAAAAATCATGACTTTCCCCGCTTCCAGATACAAACAGTCGGACTATTAACAATCGCGGAGGGCGGCGAGGCTTTGCTTTGAAAAGATGGCTCTAACCTAAGGTCGGCACTCAAGGAGATCGGGTTCTAGAATTATTGAACTGGGGGTAACTCCCGCACCAATGATGTCCTCAGCATTGAGATACGGTTGCAATTCGCTTGTATTTCCGATACTGCCTACGCTGGCTCTTAAAATATAACTTCGGGTGGTCGTCTCAACAAAGGTCGTACCGAAGGTTATGGTTCCATCGCTTCCGGATATTGAAGGCGGACCGGCGCCGCAACCGCGACCAAACAAATATTGTCGAGCAAAAAAAACGCGAGCACTCGCGTGCCTATGATTTCCAGGATGAGCGACACGGCACCGCAC
>CAZYRJ010000012.1:0-5395 GCA_964649625.1 uncultured Candidatus Saccharibacteria bacterium | reverse complement strand
CGCCATACTCCAAAAAGCCCGCTTCCTCGTCAGTTATCTCTTCCCTGCCATAAATCATATCTTTGCATAACTGCTTAAATTCCCCCGGACCGCCTAATATTTTCTTTAACTCCCGAGTGTCTACGATGGGTGAATTCCTTTTTTCGGCATAATCTCCCAGACTAGAAAACGGGTACCTGACAGCCCACTCCCAAGCTTCTTCGAAATGCAAAGTACACCATTTGTATCCCTTGGGATGCATTTCAAAAACATTTTTGCACATAACATACGGCGCAACAATTCTCATATATCGGTCAGTATTTATATGCCGCGCGCCGTAGGGCGTTTGATACAACGATCCCTTTTCTCCATATTTAATGTTTGAAAACTTCGCCATGCTTATACCGGACTTATGCATGTATTTCGAAATTCCGCTTTCTCTTATCTCAAAACCGATTTGATGAATGTGAGTGTCAAGCAGAGTGAAAGCGGCAAGCGTAAATAAAGGTTCGCGAGGACCCCATACGCCTGGCCACTGAAAGATCTTTAACTCTCCGTTATTTACAGCCAGTTTAACATCTCGGATCGAGTTTAATCCGCTATTAATATCGTTAAGATAATACATAACTTCAAGATGACGCCACTTATCGCTATCGTTTTTTGTAATAACACAATTGCGGACGCCACGGCGAATGAGATGAACCGCGCAACCGACAGACCATTTTTCAGACCGGATTGGCATAACAATAATATTTAAAAAATAACATTTCCGCTCTGTTGACTCCAGGAGTCAACAGAGCGGAAATGGTTGTTTTATCGCGGCGATAGTGTTTTAAAATTGAAATATCTTTCATAACGAGCGATAAAAACAATGCTTACAATGATGCGAATTGCGCCCATCCTGCAACCCTGCAACCCTGCGATCCTGCAATGGGCGCCACTGTAGAGCTAATATTACGGCTACGGCGTCGAACTGGCTGTGCTCGTGCTTACCGGCGTACTGATTATAGGCCCCGTTGATGAAGCACTGCTTGAGACCGCGCTATCCGTCGCTGCGCCCTCGCCGCCGAACACAGGAGTTGACGACGCGGTATTCGCGAAAGGATCAACGACGTTGACCGTCCTCAAAATCGAGCCTCGGTTACCGCCTTGGTCCACCGCGTAATACTCAATGGTGTGGCTACCGGCCGCGGCCGTATCCAGTGTTATCTGCGACTGATCGCCCACGTCCAGCCCATCGACTATCGCTTTGATGCCCAAATTATTATCCTGCTCGTTGACTATCCGCGCACCGAGGTCGCTGTATGATGTGCCCTTGTTTATCGTAGCCGGGTTCTCGCCATTTAAGTCCAACATCGGGGTTTCCGTATCGGCCGGAGGCAAAATCAAATCTGGATCGGTCGTAGTCGACGTGTTGGAAGTTGTCGTGGAGGTGTTCGATGACGTATCGATAATGGTCGTAGCCGCACCGCAAGCTCCGGCGGTCGACTTGGCAACTCCTGCGGCGATCGAGAGACAGTACGGCTCGCCAGAGACTTCGTCGAAGAGGGTGATACCGGTTCGCTTTTCGGGTGTGCCGACCTGGAGGGCGTTCTGGAATCTTCCTGTTTGGGCGATGATATCTTTGATGATAAGCACTCCGTCATCGGAAATGCTCCACGTGCCGAGGGCGCTTTCTATCCTCTTCACATTGGTCAAGGCTCGATCGCTTAAATCCACCGATGTTGCACTCCCGTCCAACGTAACCTTTCCTGTGGCGCGATCGATATTCCAAAGCGCGGTGGTAGACGCCGCCTCGGATGAAATATTGGTTAGTGCCGGATCGACCTTAGCATAGCCGAGGTTAACAAAGACTTGGATTTTGCCGACTTTAACTGTCTTCCCGCCAGGTGTCGTGGCATCTTTGGCGGGCGCGCCGATTGATGATTCTGTAACGGTGCCGATATGATCAACATTGTCAGTTTGGGTTTTCGTAACTTTAGTAACTTTTCTTCCGCGCTTCGTGCAGCTGAACACCCCGATTTCCGCACCGCCGCCCATCTCGCAGGGGTCTTCCCGAACAATCGTGTCCTGCGCCAGTTGAGGCCGGTCGCGCTTGATCCTCTCGGCATCTACGGTGCCTTCAGAAACTGCCTGCGTGCCGTCGAACGATTCGAGCGCGATACCGATAATATTACCGTCCGAATCTTGCTTCATACCCACTCCGGAAATAGACGACAGCTTGATCTTATCGCCCGGCTTGATAGCGCCATTTTCGGTCGAAACGATAACCGGTACACGGCCAGCGAGGGCGATAGGCACAGACGTGGAGGCTGTTGCCCTATCGTCGAAGCCGATAAGAAGACCAGGCTTGGTAGAGACTACGCCGAGAATCGAGCCTTCATTCACTTTCCCGGCCTTGGACACGTTGTAGCCACCTTTGGCGTAAACTATATCACCCGGAACCAGGGCCTCGTCAGTGAAGTAAACTTCGGCCAAGTCCGCGTGAGCGGTCTGGCTTTCCATTGACGTGATGCGACCTGTCGTGGACGCCGTACAGCTGCCGTCGTTATCGACACAGAGTCCGCCGTATCCGATCTGCAAACCGGCCGCCTTGAAACCGTCACCAATGGTCGTAGTACCACTAGATTCAATCAAGAATTTGACCGCACCACCGCTTCGCAAATCGAGGAAGTTGCCCGTAAAGCCTGCTCCGGTCACGTCTCCGGCACTCATATCCATGCGCAATGCCGAGCCGTCGAAGGCGGTCGAGTCGGCATCATGGAAAAAGTAAGCGAGATCTGCGGTTGTAATGGATGTCGAATATACGCGTAAAGCATTACCCTGAGTCGTACCTCTGGTTTCGCCATAGAGACCGGCGGGTGTGTAAACGGCTCCTGCTGTTCCCTGGGTTATACCTTTGACACCAAAGGTCATGCCGAATGCATTGATAGCCGTGTTCTCACCCGCCGTATTTGTACCGCGATGAGTCTGGACCTCAAGACCGCGAACGGTGTTCGCCAAAGCCGTGTTGTCCTGTACTCTCATAATAGAGGCCACCATCGTGTTGGCGTTGACCTGAGGGTTGTTATAAACGTACATACTGTTGCCAAATTGAGTGCCTGCCCCGCTTAGATTCATATGGTAGACCTGATCGATTCCGACAGTTTGCGTGGACGTTGAGGCCAATCTGCCCATGCCGTCGATAGTAAGCATGGAAACCGGTGTGGTTGTGCCGAGGCCGATAGAACCCGAACTCTTGATAAGGAAAGCGGTGGAAGAAGCGGCACTGGTCGACGTGGCAACTGCAAACAGAGGAACGATAGACGACTGGGTGGATGTTCCGCTTACCGACAACATTGCCCAAGGTGAAGTGGTGCCGATACCTACATTTTGTGCTCCGGCCGGGTAAATTGAGAGCGGATTTGTTGACGTGGCCCATTTTGAGTCAGGTATTCCTCCTCCCGCACCGCAGGCTGAACCTGTTCTGGTCAACATCCCGTCGGTGCCCACTTGAACGCAGGAGGTTGCGTCGGCGAGTGAGCCAATGGACAGCGTGCCTGAGAAGAGACCGTTACCGGAGACTGAAAGTTGCTGACTCGGCGATGTCGTGCCGATCCCCATCTTGCCGTTTGAGTCTATGATAAAGGCGGTGCTCGTGGCCGTCAGAGTGGAGGTAGAAATCCTGAACATATCAGCCGTGGCGTTGGCGTATCCCGCCAGATACATTCCGACCGTCGTGGCGCTCCCCTGCTCCACCGAAAGCTTGGCGGCCGGACTCGTCCCAATCCCCACATTCCCATCCGCGCCGATATAAATCGAAGGCGTTGTCGTCGGAGTGGCAACGATTGAAATGCCGCGCTCAAACCCGGCAATCGCGGCCGCGGCCGCCGACACTTCATCGGAGAGCAGGGAATCTCGCGCGTCGAGCTCCTGTATCGCGCTCACGAGAATCGGGACAAATTTGTCGTAGTCAAGCTGTAAGTATTGCACCGCCGCGTCGCCTACTGTCTCCAACATTATCGCTTCCGGCACAAGCGATCCCACTTCCTGCGCGATCAAACCAAGCGAGCGAGTTGACGAAGCGAAACGGCTTATCAAAGGATAATGCGACAAAACTTCGGGATCATTTACTCTCCAATCAAAGGAAACGGGGTTCAGCTTCATTATGGTATTGAGCGATTCCGGGCCGCTAAGAGTAACAATGTTTTGCTTCAACCGAGCGTCCGATTCGCTGGCGATACAGGAACTGGCATTATTATCTGAATTGGTATCCACGCAGACCGAGCCGCCTTTGACTTCCATCTGTCCTTGGTTGGGCGTGCTTTGTCCGATGCCCACAATGCCCGTGTTGTTTATGACAAAACGATCCGCCGCGCCGGCATGGCGGATGGCGAAATAATCCGAAGCGTTGTTTTTGTACATCGTGAATATGGCTCCGCTTCCAGAAGTAAACCCTATCGCCACGTTAGCGCCCATCTCCGTCAAATCCAGCTTATACCCCGGCGCCGCCGTCCCAATCCCAACATTCCCATTCGCCAAGACCGTAAAGGCGGTCGTGGTGGCGGTGCCGTCAGTGGTTGAAGCGAGAGTGAAGAGTGGAGTATTGGCGGCGGTTGTGCGGGAGTTCCCAATGGAGAGCATGGAATATGGAGAAGTGGTGCCGACGCCGACGTTGCCAGCACTTGTTATTCTCATAACCTCCGAATTACTACCGGCATCAGATCTAGTCCCAAACTGCAAGTAGCCGGCTAAGTTTCCAGTAGTGCCATTCTCTTTCAGACCGGCGATACTCGCCCAACCCGCAAGATCTCCCCCTGCGGTGTAATTTCCTCCAAAACCAATCGTCCCGCCCTTATCAGCGGCCATAGCGTCGCTTGAGTAGAGTGTTAATGTTTGATGCGCGGTAATAGCTGGGGTTGCCCCTGTGATGGTTAACATCGAACTCGGACTCGTCGTCCCGATGCCGACTTTGCCGTCGTAATTGAAATTTACCAAGTCCTTGTATTTTGTCGTGGCATCGGTGTAATAAGATAATTGCAGAGAAGTATCATCGGCAGATTTTGTAAATTGATAACCTGCCGCGGTCGTCCCTGTTACTCTTAACGGTCCAAAAACTTCCAACTTTGTACTTGGCGACACCGTCCCGATGCCGACATTGCCGTCGCCTTTGAATGTGACATTTGTCGCCCCTGAATCTTGAAAGATAATATCTTGATTATTTAGAGCGCGTAAAAATAGATTGCTTCCTGAGCCGAAAACATAACCCTGCGCCACTTCACTTGCCATTAAAACTAAGTCGCTGTTTACTCCGAGCTGACCATTTACTTCGAGTTTATAGTCTGGTGATGCTGTCCCGATGCCGACGTTGCCGCTTGTTGATACATATAGACTGCTTGCCGTCGCTCCGCCCTCAACCACCAAACCGCTGTTAGAG
>CAZYRJ010000011.1:22136-25267 GCA_964649625.1 uncultured Candidatus Saccharibacteria bacterium | reverse complement strand
GCCAGTCGGGCATTTTTCCGAGCCACTCGAGGAGACCTTTTTCTTTCCATCTCGGAATGACAATCAGGCCTTCACGGCGGACGGCATCCAGAGCCGGTTTTCGAAGGGGAACTTTTTCGCTGTCCAGTTTCAAAAACCAAGTCAGCGTTATCAGGTTTTCCGTTATGTGACCGCTTTTGCATAAATAAGCAGAATCAGCGCCTGTGTCGTCGGTTTTTTCTATAGCGTTATGTTCTTTTAGGAACGCGACCTCTTTTTTCCTTGCTTCGAGCGGTTTCAGTCCGGGGTGACGCTCGATCATCTTTCCTTGCCAGTCGAGAAGGTTTTTTGAAGGTATGTCGTAACGTATGGCGTATTCATAATCATATTTGTCGTAAGAAGGGCAGAGAGGAGTCAAGAACGGGTCCGGCTGCTTCGGGTCGAATTTTCTTTTGCTGGCTACTATTTGCACCGGTTCATTCGTGATCGGGTTCTGAAGAGTTTCGCCTATAAGACCGGAATATCGGCTGTCCGAAGGATGAACAAGAACATGGGTGGCGGCAAAAAGAAATTCCGGACGAGTCGTTGCCAGAGACAAATAGTCGCCCCTGTTCGCGAACGCGAATTTAATGAAATATAGAAGCGTCTTTTCTTGTCTTTCCTTAAGTTCAATGTCGGACAGAATTGTCGCGCATTCTGGACAGTAATGAACCATGTACGGCGCGCGGTAAATAAGATCGTCAGCAACCATTTTTCGAAAAGTTTGATCAACTGATTTGAGCGCGAGATCGTCCATGGTGAAACGGAAACGGGTCCAGTCGACACTGGCGCCCAGGGATTTTATCTGATTTTTTATCAGTTGATTATTGTTTTCAACGAAAGCCTTTATTGATGCGAAAAGTTCCTTGGTCAGGTATTGTGATTTGTCTTTGCCCGCTCGTTCCAGTTCTCTTTCGAAAGTAACCTGCGTTTCGTAGCCGCCGTGATCCGTGGAAGGTATCCATAAGGTCGGCTCGCCTTTTGCTCTATGGTAGCGTGCCAAAATATCCTGGATGCCGATCATGAGCGCATTGCCGACGTGCATGGGGCCGCTGGCATTTGGTGGGGTCAAAAAAATAGAAAAAGGCTTTTTACCCGGGTCGATCTTGGGAGTGAAATAGTCGCCCTTATCCCAGAATTCAATTATTTTCGGCTCAACCTCTTTGTGATTGTAGGCTTTTTGCATTTGTGATGTTCCCGATAAATATAGCATTTATGGTGATTTGATTGAACAATAATTTTGCAATGTAAAACCCCCGCTCAATGAGTGGGGGTCGGGTAGTGATGGCGGAGCCAGTCGCTGAGGACTGTCATGTATTCCTCTCGATGCTTCGGTTCGATAGGAACGTGCGGGGCGCCGGCTGTGATGTGATGAATAACACTTTTGGCCGAACGTGCGGCTCCATGGTAGCTGCGCGGCACTTCGGCTGGAATTTGCTCATCCGCGCCATTGGACATAATGAGCAAGTCGCCTTTGAACTGACTCAAAGCGAGCAGTACACTGCTGTCCTCTGGTGTGTGTTTTACTTGGCGCCAGCTCCTCAGTTCATCAGCGGAGTAGGAACTTATTGGCGCATCCCAATTTCCGTCGGGGTAGAGAGCTGGAACGTTTAAAACCAAACCTTTTAAACATGTAGACATTTCGGCCACTAGATGGGCCGCGTAGCTATTGCCGACCGCGAACATGTGGTGAATGTCAATGTGCGGCTGCTTTGTCAAGAAATACCACAAAGCCGCTAGGTCAGCCAGATGGTCGTTAATCGACACCTTGGTCTGGTCGCCTCTTGCGGGTCTATGTCCGCGCAGGGCGATGGTTACCGCATGACACCTGTCAGAGAGAACAGAGGCAATCTTGTCGTGCGTGCCGCCGTCTTTGAGCGGTTCCCAGCTTTTCCAGCCGTGGACGATGATCAAACAGGGAAGTTTGCCGCGCTTGGCCGACCGCATGAATTTCGCCTTGGCACCGGTGGGGAGGTCAATAATATTCATATTTAACGATCTTTTTCCGTTTCTTTGCACTACGGAACTGTTTAGGACGTTATCATGAATCATCATACAAGTCAAGTGATGGTATTGACAAATACATGATTACCATGTAGACTATGAAAAGAAAAGCAACGGAAGCTTTTGGCTTAAACTGAGCCAAAAGTGCCTTTAGGCGGCCAAAACGGCTTTCTGGAGCTTCAGGTACTGAAAGGTTTAAAATGAAGGCAATTCGATTCGGGTCGGTGCTTTGGTTTCTCGGGGATACCGGTTACCTCAGGCTGCAAGGTGAGATCGACGCCAAGTTTTATCTGAACAGGCAGAGGGTCATCGTTGACGGCCTCAACACCCCCTTGTTCGGTGCGGAGCAGCCCAAGGAATCCCTTCTGCCTTCGCCGGGCGCGGAGATTGTGGCCGAGGTCGAGGTGTCCTTCGAACGGACCATGAGCCAATCGGGCGACCGCCGAATTCTCCGGCGCGTTGTCGATGTGGCGTCCTGGAACTTTCTTTCCGAGTACGACGCGTCTAAGGCTAGGATAGCCGCCCGACCGATCTACAGAGTTAGGCAAATCTCGTTCTGGAAAGGACGATTGATGAGCGGCAGGGCGGAGAAGATCCTGGCGGAAGGGGATCTCCGAACTTTGGTTCCCCTTTGCGCCAGTGCGCAGAGCGTTGTCATGGATTTTTCGTACAACTACCGAATTGATGAAAAAGCCGGCGACGGTTGGAAAACGTGTATGGACGAGTCCGTTCGCAAGGCTCTCGGGCTTCGGGATGGCAACCCCGCGGCGACCAGGGAACAGGTCAAAGTTTTGGCAGCGATCATAGCGCCCAAACGCAATGTTCGCACCGAGAGTCGGCAGCCGGCTCTTTGTTGAGTCTAAAAGAAGTATTTTTGCGAGCCCCGCTTTGCGAAGCAAAGCGGGGCTTTTTCATAATCGAAATCTCTGTTAATGTGAGTAAATGAATTATCGGGACTATTTCAAAGGCAAAAAAATCACTCAAATGGGACTCGGTCTTTTAGGCAGGGGCGTTTCGGATGCGGCTTTCATGGCTGAATGCGGCGCTGAACTCATAGTTACTGACCGGAAAACAAAATCGGAATTAGGTCCCTCGATCGCCAAACTCAA
>CAZYRJ010000011.1:11054-22126 GCA_964649625.1 uncultured Candidatus Saccharibacteria bacterium | reverse complement strand
TCCGAGTAACTGCGATGAGACCGTGAGCGCAGTTAGCCCTCTCGCTCGGCTATCTCAAGAAATTTAAGAATATAACCTACGTTCTCGGCGAACACCGCCTCGAAGATTTCAAAGGCAGAGACATGATTTTGAAGGGGGCCGGTGTGCCATTCCATTCGCCGTTCATCGAGTTTGCCCGCCGAAACCATATACTCGTTGAAATGGACGCCTCGCTTTTTGCCAGGTTGGCCCCTGAGGGGGTAACCCTCGTCGGTGTAACCGGTACGCGAGGCAAATCCACGACGACGGTCTTGATATACGAAATATTGAAAGCAGCGGGCAAGACCGTTCATCTGGCCGGCAACATCAAAGATAAAGCAACTCTACCTCTGCTTTCCATTGTCAAAGAAGGGGATTACGTAGTATTGGAGTTGGATTCGTGGCAACTTCAGGGCTTCGGTGATGCGATGTTCTCGCCTCAGGTTGCGGTTTTCACGACCTTTTATCCCGATCATATGAATTACTATCGGGGCGACATGGACCGCTATTTTGCCGACAAAGCTAATATATTTAGATTCAAGATTCACGATTCACGATTCAAGAATAAATCCGAAGAAAACATACTTATATCTGGTGAGCAAGTTCTACCGTTTATTCAAAATTATTCTCCAGACGATGCAAAACGTGCGCTGGTAGCCCGAGCCGCCGATGTGCCGAAACTTTGGCAGATAAAGCTTCCGGGCGAGCATAATCTTTTGAACATTGCCTGCGCCATCAAGGCGGCTCGTGCTCTCAAGATCGATGTGCCAACTATCAAGCGAGCGGTTGAAAATTTCGGCGGCGTAGAGGGCCGGCTTCAGTTTGTCAGAGAGGTGGATGCAGTAAAAATTTACAACGATAACAATGCGACTACCCCTCAGGCGACGATGGCAGCGCTCAAAGCGTTGAATGATGGATCGAAAAATATCATGCTTATCATGGGCGGCGCGGATAAAAATTTGGACATGACAACTTTAGCGGAAGAAATACCGAAATACTGCAGGGCCCTTGTGCTTTTACCTGGCACCGGCACCGATAGACTTCCCAAGCCGCGCATGAAAAATGTTACGGAGGCCAAAACTCTGAAGGAGGCCGTCAACAAGGCTATGGATGAGGCCGAGGGCGGGGATATCGTTTTGTTCAGCCCCGCGTTCGCTTCGTTCGGTCTGTTCAAGAATGAGTATGACAGGGGAGAGCAGTTTATGAAGATAGCTAATAGCTTATAGCTGTTAGCTTTCAGGTAAGAAAAAAGCCGGATGTTAGCCAAGCCATATCCGGTTCAGATAGCTATTGTTCCCCGAAAAGCGTTTGAAGCTCCCTCTTATACTTTTCGAGTTGTGCCGGGTTGTTGAAATCTTTTGGCGGCACAGGTGAGCGATAACGCAGTTTTCCTTTTCGGGCCGACGGCCATTTTTGCGGCGGTGTATCACAGGACTGAACGCCAATGAAGCCAGGCTCCTCTGTTTGGTCGAGGTGCGCTTCTTTTACTTCGTTCAGTTCTTTGAGAACTCTCGCTAGTGTTGTACGTTGGGATTTTTTCGTTGATTTTGGCTTTTTCATAAATAACGGCTGTTAGAAGATTAGCTGTTTAGTTTCCTTTGTCAATCAGGATCTTTTCCTGTAGGATTCTTTTTGTGACGCATAAAACCGATCTGAAACAGGTGAACAGGCCGTTTTTTATCGGCATCGGCGGTATCGGTATTTCGGCTGTTGCCAGGATGTTCCTTGGCGATGGCAAAAAGGTTAGCGGGTCGGATCTCAGCGATTCCGAAATTATCTCCGAACTGCGCAAAGCCGGTGCGGTCATAACTATAGGCCAATCGGCCGATCTGGTCCCCAAAGATTGCGATCTCATAATATATACGGCGGCCATTGAGGTTTCTGAGCCCAAATTGATCGCTGACCTCAAGAAAAGAAATATAAAACTTTTATCGTACCCCCAAACGCTCAATTTGATATCAAAAGATAAGTACACTATTGCTGTTTCGGGCACCCACGGCAAAACAACCACTACGGCGATGATCGCTAAAATTATGATAGACGCTGGCCTTGACCCAACAGTCATTGTCGGTTCATTACTCAAGGATTCCAAATCGAATTTTGTTGCTGGCAAAAGCGGGTACTTTGTGGTCGAAGCTTGCGAATATCGCCGCTCCTTTTTGAACATTAACCCGACCATTGCGGTAATAACCAACATCGACAATGACCATCTGGATTACTACAAGGATATGGCCGATATCGCCAAGGCCTTTGGCGAGTTCGCCTCGCTCGTGCCGAAGGACGGTTGTGTTGTGGCGGATTTAAAAAATGAGCATGTTAGATCTGCCCTTAAAGGAGTTTTGGCTGAAAACAAAGATTATGTGGCAGAGTCCGATCTCGGGTTGAATCTGCGGGTGCCCGGAAAGCACAATGTTCAAAATGCCAAAGCTGCACTTGCGGTCGCCGAATTGCTCGGAATCAAACGGGATGAGGCGGTGCGGTCGCTGAACGGATTCAGGGGCACTTGGCGGCGATTCGAATTCAAGGGCAAGACGAGATCCGGCGCTCACGTATATGACGACTACGGTCATCATCCGACAGAAATAAGAGCGACACTCTCAGGCGCGCGAGAAATTTATCCGGACAATAGGCTTGTCGTAGTTTTTCAGCCCCATCTTTATTCCCGAACCAAATTACTGCTGTCCGAATTCGCGACCGCTTTCGGGTTGGCGGATGAAATTGTCTTAGCTCCCATTTACGCCGCCAGAGAAGAACCCGATCCTGAGATATCGTCCGCAATACTCGGAAAAGAAATAGCCGCGAACAACTTAAAGATAAAAGTCGGTAATATGGACACATTCGCCGATATCGAGCGGTATCTCGCTGACACTTTGAAGAAAGATGATGTCCTCATTACACTCGGCGCGGGGGAGGCCAATAAGATAGCCGAGAACTTGGTTAAATAGCATGACAGGAAAATTCTACGTGGTTGCCACACCTATAGGGAATCTGGAAGACATAACCTTACGAGCGGTGAGGATCTTAGGCGAGGTCGATTTCATTTTCTGCGAGGATACCAGGGAGGGGAGAAAATTGCTCTGCCGGTTCAACATCAGCAAGCCTCTCGATAGTTACCATTCAAAGAGTAAGGACTACAAGACCGACAAGATCATCTCCTTGCTGTCGGAAGGGAAGAACGTGGCCCTAATATCGGATGCCGGCACTCCGGCCATCTCGGACCCGGGTTCGATACTCGTTCGCGACCTCAGGGAGCGTTTACCCGAAGTCGAGATCGCCGCCGTTCCCGGTCCCTCGGCATTAACGGCCGCGCTTTCGATAGCGGGCATGCCCGTCAACGTTTTCACTTTTTACGGATTCTTGCCTCACAAGAAGGGCAGGGAAACCTTATTCCGTTTGATAGCGGAGGACGACAAAGCCGCGGTATTTTACGAATCGCCACATCGGATAATGAAAACCTTTCAATCGCTCTTTGAGCATTGCCCCGAAAGACAGGTAGCCGTTGCCAGGGAATTGACCAAAGTATATGAAGAGCTGGTCCGAGGCACACCTAAAGAAATCTTGGACCGTTTCGAAAGGGCTCCCGATAAGATAAGAGGGGAGTTCGTAATAATCGTTTCCGCCAAATAGACTTTCTTGGGCCGCTTCCCAAATAAAACCCCCTCTAAAGGGGGTCGGCTTCTTTGAGGATCAGGTACTCTCCGCTTACGGAAGAGAAAATGCTTAGGATGTCTCCTTCGTAAAGCACTGCTTTGGACCGCACCTCAAAATCCATTATGTAATCCGGTCTCGCATTGACACCAGGATCGGTAAAAGGTTTAGCCGGAGGAGGAATGTCCTCGATGACTTTGAAAACGAATCCGATCGTCGTTATCCCCTTGTTGGTCGAGACGAAACTCATCTCGTCGGCAGTGCCTCTAAGGCAGCAGCTTGGGTTTTTGACGACCACGATTCCACCTAAAAATTTAAAGAGCAGTTCACCTGTCAGAACGACGAACTGGCGTCTAGGTTTTTTCATGTGCTATCGCGGGCATTCTAGCACTTTTTTAGTCCCTTTTCTACGCATGGCCAAACATTTTTTTACCGTGTATAATCTGGGGTATGCCAAGAAAAACACTGACGCTCCTCGGTATACTGCTCATTCTCTCCGAACTCGGGGGTCTGCCACGCGAATGGAAAACTATCTACGGCGTTTTTGTCGGAATCGTACTCGTTTTTTTGGCTTTCCGGAACAATTCGTCGTTCCAGGCTGCCGAAAATAAAACGATCGAAAGCGAGGAAAGCAGTTTTAAAAATGTCATGACCGAAGGATCCTCTGAAGCGTATGCGGAAGCAAAGAGCGAATAGCGGCAAAGTCAAAACATCTTTCATTTTTTTTATGGTAGCGGTTTTCATAGCCGCGATTTTTTTGGTTGCTTATTTTTTTCCGCCCCGGTCATCGGAGCTGGTCTACGAAAGCGTTAAGACCGAAAACCCCAGATTGAATTATGTCGAGACGCCCGAGGCCGTCCGCGGTGTTTATATGACCTCTTGTATAGCATCTCACCACGAATTGCGGGGGAAATTGGTAAAAAGTCTGGAGGAGACCAAGATAAATACGATCATAATCGATATCAAGGATTACTCCGGAACCATATCTATTCCGACGGTTGACGCATCCCTCAAGACCGACGCCTCAAGGGGATGTCACTATGAAGATGCGGCAGCCTTCATAAAGGAGCTCCACGACAAAAAATATTATGTTATAGGCCGTATCAGCGTTTTCCAGGACCCTTATTACGCGGCTAAGCATCCGGAGATGGCTGTTCAAAAGAAATCCGACGGATCGATTTGGCGTGACCGAAAAGGATTGGCATTTATCGACGTCAGCGCCCGTCCTTACTGGGAATACATCGTCAAAATAGGCAAGGAGGGGAGGGACATAGGTTTCGACGAGCTGAATTTCGATTATATTCGCTTCCCGTCCGACGGCGATATGACCGACATCGCTTTTCCTTGGACAAAAGATATGGAAAAGAAGGAGGCCCTCCGGTTATTTTTCGGCTACCTCACGAAACAATTCAGGGGAACCGGCGCCGCATTGTCCGCCGATCTTTTTGGCATGACGACTTACGCGACCAGCGATATGAATATCGGTCAGTACTTGGAATTCGCTTTGCCATATTTCGACTATGTTTCGCCCATGGTCTACCCGTCGCATTATCCGCCGCAGTGGAACGGTTATGCCGATCCAGCAATGAAGCCCTACGAAGTGGTGAAGTATTCAATGGATAAGGCTTACGAGCGTGCTTCGTCGACGCCGCGCAAATTGCGGCCATGGCTCCAGGATTTCAACCTTGGAGCGACTTACACCCCCGAGATGGTTAAGGCTCAGATGAAGGCCGTTTACGATTCCGGCTTGAACAGCTGGATGCTGTGGTCTCCTTCGAACAAATACACGGCCGGGGCGCTCAATTACGCGCGAGATTAGCTGTGGAGAGCCGAGTCAGCCATCCCGTGAATCCAAAAACTCATTCCCCTTGTGACAGAGCCATAATCTGATACGAGACCAGGACTCGCAAGTAATGGATGAGGTAGCCCGACATTGATCTCGGAAACGATGACACCAAATGCAAGTGATTTTTCAGATAGTCGAACACCGATTCAATTTTTGATCTAAATGACTTTGGAAGTATCTCATCTACCCAACAATACAAATCAACGATATTATGAGCTTGCAAAAAGAGCATGGTGTTTTATGAATGAGTTGATATGCATTCATTTTACCACGCTCTTTTTGCATTTTAGTCAATGTTGTGGCCATGTTTGGAGTTTTTGGATTCACGGAGCCATCACATTGACTTCTCTAAGTTTTGTGTCCTGTTTGACATTGAAGCCGTTCTTTTGATAAGATGATTTCGATAACTTGGAGCTGTACCGCCTATGACGGTCCGCAATTCCAAGGAAGTTCAAATACAAGTCGGAGTCATATGTCAGGACAAAATACGAGTTCAACGGTGGCCAACATTCTTGGCCTCAATGACCCAAGGGTAGTGGCGCTGCGGGCAAGAGCCGCGGTATTGGAGCCAGAATTGGATCCACAAGGACGGGAGGTCAGCTTGGACCCAACGAGTGAGGCTGCACAGCTTCGCGAGATGGTCGCTCGAGTTGAGCGAAGTCGTTATCAGGCCAGGTTGAACGGAATTCGTGTCTGACAAGACGGAATCCGTTTCTGACAAAAACCCCGCCCCCGCTCTCTCGAGCGGGGGTCGGTTGTTCCTCCCTTGTGCTATAATTTCCTTGAATATGTCCCGCGAAGCTCTTTTTCGGGATGTGTTCGGTACTGTGACACTCCTACCGTCCTAAAGTTTTAATGTATGTGAGTCGGAGCTACAGCCCGGCTTCAGACATCAATGGACAATAACTCTATTACATATTTTGCAGAAACCGACTATCGAAACCGCCGGACGCCTTTTGGCATAAAAGCCGCCGATCGCACCCGCCATGTCTATTGCATAGGTAAGACCGGTATGGGTAAGTCGACCATGCTGGAGAACATGGCTATTCAGGATATCAGGAACGGCAACGGTCTGGCTTTTGTGTACCTCCACGGCATAAGCGCCGACCTGCTTTTGGATTACGCGCCTGAAAATCGCATCAACGATGTGCTTTATTTCGCGCCGTTCGACATGGAATATCCCGTCGCCTTCAACATCATGGAGGATGTTGGCCCCGATCGCCGCCACTTGGTCGTCAACGGCCTCATGAGCACGTTCGAGAAGATCTGGGTAGATGCCTGGAGCGCGAGAATGGCTTACATTCTCTCCAATACTCTTTTGGCTTTGCTTGAATTTCCCGGTTCGACCCTTCTTGGCATCAATCGTATGCTCTCCGATAAAGAGTACCGAAAGCTCATTGTCGCCAACATCAAGGATCCGTCAGTGCGCTCTTTTTGGGTCGACGAGTTTGCCAAATATACCGACCGATTCGCGGCCGAAGCCACGCCAGCCATTCAAAACAAGGTCGGTCAGTTTACCTCGAACGCACTTATCCGCAACATCGTTGGCCAGCCGCAGTCAACTTTCGATCTACGAAAAATGATGGACGAACGGAAGATCCTAATCGTTAACTTGGCCAAGGGGCGGGTCGGCGAGGGCAATGCCAATCTCTTAGGCAGCATGTTCATTACTAAGATCTATCTGGCGGCCATGTCGCGCGCGGACGTGTCGGAGACGACGCTACGGGGTCTGCCCAACTTCTATCTTTACGTCGATGAATTCCAGTCCTTCGCCAACAAGTCTTTTGCCGATATCCTCTCGGAAGCCAGGAAGTATAAACTCAACCTCACCATCGCGCATCAATATATCGAGCAAATGGAAGAAGAGGTTCGGGCGGCCGTGTTCGGCAACGTTGGCACCATGATCACTTTCAGAGTCGGCGCTTACGACGCAGAGGTTCTGGAGAAAGAATTTGCTCCGCAATTCACGGCCGAAGACCTCGTCAATTTGGGAAGCTATCAAATTTACCTAAAGCTTATGATCGACGGGGTTTCCTCGTCTCCGTTTTCTGCCGTTACGATGCCTATTTTGGAGCGCGGCGTGATGTCGTATCACGAAGATGTTATTGCCGCGTCCCGAAATCAGTTTGCGCGGACGCGTAATGCGGTGGAGCAGGAGATCAAAAAATGGCACGAGCCCGTCGTTTCGGAGATGCCAGAACGGAGAAAAAGGGAAGAATTTACGACTCCACGTCAAATGATCGAGGCCGAGCCGCCGTCTCGCCAGGAAAGGCGGCCAGAACGAGTCGTCGCGACGCATAAACCTTTCGAGAATCTGCACAAGTCGCTGGAGCCACAGCCCTCGGTAAATTCTTCCGCCAATTCTATCGCGGCGAATCGGCCAACTTTTAACGCGCCAAGCCCCGTCGCCGAAAAAAGTCACCAACAGGTTTCTTTGACCGCTTTAAATTCGGCTAACGGTCCGAAGCGAGAAGATCCAAAAGTTCGTCAACAGAACATGTCCGCCCTTAGGGAAGCTCTTTCCGGGGTTCTCAAAAAGGGAAGCGCTCAACCGAGCAACGCACCGAGAAGCCCCGTTAAGGAACCTCTGAGGTCGGCTCCGAAACCGGCGGATGAGAAACCAAGGCCGCAAAATGCCGAGCCGAATTCAGAGGCAACGAAGGGGGGTACCGAGGTGTCGTCCGATGTCTTGCGTCAGCTTCTTAGTGAAGACGCCCCCCGGACTTAAATCCAATGCCGAAGCCACATCGGAATATAGTCATATTTATTGCCGCGGTTTTTGCGTTCGTGCCGTGCTTTTCTAACGCAGATGTTTTGATCAATGAGATAATGTACGACCCGAAGGACGCCGATTTTTCCGGTGGAGGTGAGTGGATAGAAGTATACAATACGGGGCCCTCGCCAATAAATTTAACCGAGTGGTATTTTTACGAAAGTGACACTAATCATGGGATAGTCTCGGATATCAATAACCAAGTACCGGTTGGCGGCTATGCTGTGATTTCCAGCGATTTAGGATATTTCAAGAGCTATTTCCCGAATTACGCAGGCTTGATCTTTAAGGCTTCGTTCTCGTTGAATGACGGCGAAACCCTGGCGCTAAAAAGCGCCAAGGATGGCATGGCGTTGGGTCCGATTACATACACGTCGGAGTGGGGAGCGAAAAACGACGGCGATAGTCTGCAATTTTCCGGCGGAAAATGGATTGCGGCCGCTCCGACGCCCGGTGCTCAAAACGCTATTTCGGTCGCACCTGACACAACCACTGGTCAAAACGGCACTGCCAATAGCTCCGGAAGCGGTTATCCGCTCGAGCCGCAGATTTTTGCTTTAATTGACGGGCCGGCAACGATTGTTGCAGGCGTGGCGTATACATACAAAGCAAAAACTATCGGCCTGGATAAAAAACCTATCGATAACGCGAGGTACATTTGGAGTTTTGGCGACGGCTCATCCGGGCAAGGACAGGCCGTTTCGCATTCATGGAAAGAACCCGGGGCTTACGCGTTGATCGTCGAAAGCTCGTCTACTCTATGGAGCGCGGACGCGAGACTCAAGGTTCAAGCCATTCCATCAAGCCTCAAAATTGTCGACGTCAAATCTGGCGCGGGCGGATACGTTAAGATTGCCAATGAAAATGCCTCCGATATAGATATCTCCGGTTGGGCCATCGCGACAAGCGGCGGCGTCTTCTATTTGCCAAGGCAGACGATAATTTTAGGACGCACAGTTTTACCGATATCCGGCGAGACAATAAATCTCGATCTTGCGGGCGAGGTTCTACTGCTTTATCCGAGCGGCACGGTTGCGTATAGATACGAAGCGCCGGAAACGCCGTCGGCTAGGCTTGCCACCGATAAGCCACAGATAACCGACAAAACCGAACCGGTTCGGCAAACCGCCGTGTCATCGGCCGAACCTAAATCAAAAAAACCAGTCCCGACCGGTAAAACTTTGCAATCCGGTGCCTCTTCCACTATTCTCTATACGGCTGCAGCAGACAATTCGGGCGGCCTGTCGGAGTGGTATTTGGCCTTGATCGGGTTCGTCGGTCTAGCCATTGTCGGCTTTTTTACGATGCGGTACGGCAAAAGCGGCGAAAAAAAGACCGATTCCTCCGGCTCTTCTCTCCGAGCCGAAGATTTCAAGATTATCGAGATCAAAGACGAAGACCTGCCCCGTTAAAAATTACAGGACGATATTAAATGATGAACGAACCTAAAAGAATTCTGATCCTTTCAACCGGCTACTATCCGAACTTGGTCGCCGGGGCGGAGGTTGCCATAAAAGAAATAACGGACCGGCTTGGCGGTCAGCTCGCTTTCGAAATGCTCACTCTGCGATTCGATTCGACGCTTCCCCGGACGGAAAAAGTGGGCAACATCACGGTTCATCGGATTGGTTTTTCAAGGCCGGACCCTACTCCCAAGGAATTGATGGGTTTTCCGCTCTATCTGAATAAAGTCCTGTTTCCGATAATGGCCGTTATTAAATTCCGACAACTTGATCGCAGGGTCAAATACGACGGAATTTGGGCCATGATGTCTTACATGGGGATGACGGCGGTTTTGATACGGATGTTCGCCCGGCCGCTTAAATTCGTCTTAACGCTCCAGGAAGGGGATAATTTTCAATATATTTTGGAACGGAAGAGGATAAGGCTTTTTGTGCCGCTGATAAAAAAGGCTTTCAGGGACGCGAACGTCATCCAGCCTATCTCGACCTACTTGGCCGATTGGGCTAAAGCCATGGGAGGCAAAAATATCGTCGTTGTGCCAAACGGAGTCTCCGGGGACAGATTTAAGAATATAGATTCAAGATTCAAGAATGAAATTAGGAAGAAATTCGGGATAGGGGAAAATGAGAAGGTGATCATCACAACTTCTCGGTTGGTTAGGAAGAACGGTGTGGATCTCCTCATAAAAGCGATGAAATATTTGCCGCCTGAGACAAAACTTTCGATTCTCGGAAACGGACCTGAGGAAGCCGCGCTCAGGGAATTGGTTTTGGAAAACGAGCTCAAAGACAGGGTTCACTTCGAAGGATTTGTGCCCCAGGACAAACTGTTGCCGTATCTTTCGGTCGCGAGTGTTTTCGCGCGGCCTTCCCGCTCTGAGGGGCAGGGAATTTCGTTCCTGGAAGCTATGGCGGCTCGGGTGCCTGTGGTGGCGACGGCCGTAGGCGGTATTCCCGATTTTTTGGAAGACAAAAAGACCGGTTTGATCTGCGAGCCGGAAGACCCGGAAGACCTGGCCCGAAAGATAAACATTTTGATGAGAGATGTGGAGATCAGGAGTAACGTTATCGAGAACGCCTCGAAGATGGTGGCGGCTAAATATGATTGGGGCAATATCGTTCGAGAACTGAAGGATAAAGTTTTCTCATTGATATAATTTAGCATATTAAAAGCCCAGGCAACGCCTGGGTTTTTCCATGTTTTCTCGTCGGATTACTGTGTTTGTGTAGGGTTTAGTTCATGTGGCGGGGAGCCAGGTGGAGTCGAAATTCGGCCGTTCTAAGGCCGCGGCCAAAGCGCCAAATGAGGCGTTGGGGAGAACGG
>CAZYRJ010000011.1:0-11044 GCA_964649625.1 uncultured Candidatus Saccharibacteria bacterium | reverse complement strand
CCCCGTTGGGTTGCTGCCTTCGGGCAAGACGGCGTCGAAGACGTCGGCTGAGCGTTTGGCGGGGTTTACCGAATTCTCGGTCCTGTGGCGGTATGTGTTTGACTCCCATATATACTTATGGAGGTTTGGATGACTCTATGCTTTCTCTACACAAGTAAGAGCAGCTTTTCTTAATTCTAAGAATTTCCGCTTCCGTGTCAAATTATAAAAAGTGTGTCTTTGTGCTATCATGGCCAAATGATAACTTTGGATGAGATCCAAAAATTGGCTGATTTGGCGCGTCTTTCCGTGACAGAAGATGAGAAAAATGACCTTCATAAGGATATCGAAGGCATTTTGGGGTATGTCGGGGCGATAAAAAATGTAAAAGTTGAGACTACCGAAAGCGATGCCGCTTTATCCAACGTTTTTCGTTCGGATGTCGTCGATAATAAGCCTGGAGAGTATACCGACAGACTTATCAAGGCCGCGCCGCAAAATCAGAACGGCTATGTCAAAGTAAAAAAGATCCTCTAAGTTCCATGTCTATTGATCTAAAGACAATGACGATAAAAAAGGCGCGCCAGGCAATGGATGACGGTGTTTTGACCGCCGTCGAACTGGCCTCGGCCTGTCTTGAGGAAATAAAGAAGAAAGACGGCGAGATCCACGCGTTTCTCGAAGTGTTCAAGGACGTGATGGAACAGGCGAAGGCAGCCGATCTGAAGATAAAGAAAGGCGAGAAGGCTCCTCTTCTCGGTATCCCACTAGCCGTTAAAGATAACATTTTGATAGAAGGCAGGCGCGCCGGGTCGGCGTCGAAGATCCTTGAGGGATATATCGCTCCATACGATTCGACGGTCGCGGATAAACTGAAGAAAGCCGGCGCTGTTTTGATCGGTCGCACAAACATGGACGAATTCGCGATGGGTTCCTCAACGGAAAATTCCGCTTATGGTCCGACCAAAAATCCCGTCGATACTACGCGCGTGCCGGGCGGTTCCTCAGGCGGTTCGGCGGCAGCGGTTGCGGCGCATTTTGTCTCGGCAGCTCTTGGCTCCGATACGGGCGGTTCGATCCGTCAGCCCGCAGCTTTCTGCGGCGTCGTCGGCTATAAACCTTCTTACGGGAGCGTTTCGCGCCATGGTCTCATGGCCATGGGCTCGTCCCTCGATGTCATCGGTCCCATCACGAAGACGATGGAAGACGCGGAGATCCTTTATTCGGTCATTAAAGGGGAAGACCGGATGGACAGTACGACCGTCGAGGTCGATCTAGCCAAAAAAGTGCCTGCCAAGCCGAAGGTCGCCGATCTAACCGACTTTATCGAAAAAATCGGCAAAGGAGGGATGGACCTGTCGGTTCTCCAGAACTATTCCGCTTCCCTCAATAAACTAGCCGGTCTGGGCTATGAGATAAAAAAACTTAAGACCGATCTGACCCCTCTAACGTACTCCTTGCCGATCTACTATGTCATCATGCCGGCCGAGGCGTCGGCCAACCTTTCGAGGTTTGACGGCGTTCGTTTCGGATACTACGCCGACGGGAGAGGCAATTTGCTCTCCGATTATAAATCGTCCCGAGGCAGCGGATTCGGCAAAGAGCCAAGGCGAAGGATATTGCTCGGCACGTATGTCCTTTCTTCCGGTTACTATGATGCCTATTACGGCAGGGCAGTAGCGATCCAAAATCTCATTAAAAAGACGTTCCATACGATTTTCGAAGAAGTCGATATCGTCGCGACCCCGACGACGTCTACTCCCGCATTTAAATTCGGCGCCAAAACGGCCGATCCCGTCGAGATGTATCTGGCCGATGTTTTTACGGTCATCGCCAACATGGCCGGCATCCCGGGGGTTTCGCTTCCCTCCGGCTTCGCGGAAGTCGACGGCAAGCAGTTGCCGATCGGTTTTCAATTGATGGCCAACTATGGCGAAGACGCTTTGCTATTCAAAGCCGGCAAAGATTTCCTCGGCGAAAAGTAGGCCGAACGGTTCCTTCGGAGTAATTAAACAGAAAATTGAAATATGCTGGAATATCCAGTTCCATTCATAAATATCGAGTACGTTTTCTACCAGATCTATCAATTGGTGTCGGGGCAATTTTTCGGGTTGGGCGGCCTAGTCGAGATAATCCAGACTGTTTCGATCGCCTTCTTTCCGTATGCCGTCGTTTTATCGCTCATGTTTATGGTCGGCATCACCTACTGTTTCATCCGCATCCGGGATATAGAGCACGGAATGATAGAAGAGCACGAAGCGGGAGGGCCTGCGGTTGGAGTTGTCGATCAGCCTAATAAACGCTGGGTTCGGATAGTAAAACACTTGGATTCGGAGAACGAAAGCGATTGGCGCCTCGCCATTCTCGAGGCCGATCTGATACTTGAGGAGATGCTCGATAAAATGGGCTATCCCGGGGACACTATCGCCGACAAATTGAAGGGCATCGAGCAGAGCGATTTCAATACTATAAATGACGCTTGGGAGGGGCATCGGATTCGCAATTTAATCGCCCATGAAGGCGGCAATTTCAGGATAACGAACAGGGAGGCCCGCCGTGTGGTCAGCCTCTACGAGAAGGTTTTCAAAGAATTCCATTTTATCTAAGCTTGACCAATATACGTAGTAACTGTGGCCACCACCCTTTTCAGGCTAAAGTTATGTTATAATAATTCCTCTATGTTTCTAGGATCTTTGCATACACCATGTCCCCAAACATAATTGGCAGGCAGTTTCCGGGAAACATTATTTATCATGTGATAAATCGAGCGAACGCCCGAGTTCCCATTTTTGAATCGGAAACCGATTTTTTACAATTTGAAAAAACTCTTTACGAATCTTGGGAGCAAAGCAATATGCGGATTCTTGCTTACGTTATAATGCCCAACCATTGGCATTTGGTTCTTTACCCCGCGGATGACCAGTCTCTGTCTCTTTTTATGAGTTGGCTTACTAACACCCACGTCAAACGTTGGCAGGCGAGTCACGATGCAGTTGGAACGGGCCACCTCTATCAAAGTTCATTTAAAGCATTTCCTGTGCAGACCGATAATCATTGTTACAGTGTATTGCGATATGTAGAGAGCAATCCATTACGAGCGAAATTGGTAAAAAGGGCAGAAGATTGGCGCTGGTCTAGTCTTTGGCTCAGGTTGAACGTAAATCCTAATAAAAAAAAGATGCTCTCGATTTGGCCAATCGAGGAGCCAATGGATTACTTGGCAGAAGTTAATGAGCTGATGACCCAAGAAACGTTGGATGAGATTCGAGAATCTATGCGTCGGGGTAAGCCGTTCGGAAAAGACAACTGGATGTTAAAAGTTGCAAAGCAGATGAATATTAAGGTGTAGAAGTTCAGGTGCGTAGTAGCTTGAAAGCCATAAATTTTACAACACACAATTTGGCTAAAATCAGTGGTGGCCACGAACGAATTACAAGATTTAAGGATAAACAAAATGCCGGAAAAATTTCCACAAGGAATACGCCGGAGCATGAACAAGAAGTTAAGCTTTTTGGCAGGAACCATTTTTTGATTTTTTAATTTTGAATTTGTTTCGTGTAGCTTCATAGTTAACACATTAAGTTTGCCTTATCCTTCACCGTCGTGTCTGCAATAATCGAGGTCAACAATTTGGTCAAAAAATTCGGGAAATTCGTCGCTGTCGACGGCATCTCTTTCAAAATGGAGGAGAGGACCATCACCGGCCTACTTGGGCCGAACGGGGCCGGAAAAACCACGACCATTCAAATGATCCTCGACATTATTTCACCGACCTCGGGCGAAATAAAAATTTTCGGTAAGCCGATGCTTCATAACAGAGAAGAGATTTTGAGTAAGATGAATTTTTCTTCACCCTACGTCCATCTGCCGAATACCCTAAAGGTGAGGGAAAACCTCTACACCTTCGGCCGGCTCTACGGCGTCGCCGACATCCCCGGAAAGATAGATGAATTGTCAAAGCAATTCGACTTGGACGAACTTTTGCCGAAAATGACATCCCAACTTTCCTCGGGCCAGCTCACAAGGCTTAATATGGCCAAGGCGATGCTCAATAAACCGAAACTCCTTCTTCTCGATGAGCCGACGGCGTCTCTTGACCCGGACATCGCCGACCGCACCCGAATGATATTCAAAAAGCTGCAGAAGGAGCAGGGGGTTTCCATCCTTTATACCTCCCATAACATGGATGAGGTCGAAGAGCTTTGTGACAAGGTTATTTTCATACAGCACGGCAAGCTGAAGGACGAGGGGACACCGGAGGAACTTATCAAAAAGTACGGGCATGAGGATCTGAACGATGTTTTTTTAACCATAGCGAGAGAGCCGGTATAGATTGTTCAGATGATTATTGACTTAGCTTACTAAATAAATAATTGACCTAATTTCTAATTACCCTAATTGACCTAAGAAAGCACCAAGTTCTAATGGAAGAAATAACGAAAAGTAAAGAAATTGTGAATCAGACATTGGGATTTGGGGTTAATTTAGAAATTAGGTGAATTAGAAATTAGAAATTTGCATTTATGGCCTGGCACAGAATTAACGCTTTGATCATACGGCATCTTTATCTCTACAAGCGGAGTCTGCCGCGGCTCATGGATATTTTGTTTTGGCCGTTCCTCGAGCTCTTGTTGTGGGGGTTCCTCAGTATGTATCTTCGGTCTTTGAATTTGCCGGGCGCTAATATCGTAACCGTGTTGCTCGGGGCCGTGATATTTTGGGGCATGTTGAACCAGGCTCAGCGCGCCGTTTCCGTTTCTTTCCTGGAAGATGTCTGGGAAAAGAATTTTCTGAACCTTTTCGTTTCCCCATTGAGCCTCGGCGAGTTCATTGTTTCCCGCGCCATTATCGGCATTATCCAGATCGTAATAGTCGGGCTGGTCAGTGCGTTGACCGCATTTATCCTGTATCAATTCAATTTGTTCACCTTCGGGTTTGCGCTCATACCGTTCGTTCTCGAGCTTTTGGTTTTTGGTTGGACGCTCGGATTGTTCACTATCGCGATAATTTTTCGGTGGGGAACCGATGCGCAGATAATCGCGTTCAGTTTGCTTTTCATGATTCAGCCTTTCAGCGCGGTGTTCTATCCGGTTTCGGCGCTACCTGCGGCGGTACAGTGGATCTCGTATTTACTGCCCTCGACCTATGTTTTCGAAGGTATGCGAAACGTCATCGAGACGGGGCAGTTGCCCATAAGGTTGCTCATCTTA
This sequence comes from uncultured Candidatus Saccharibacteria bacterium, assembly GCA_964649625.1. Lineage (GTDB taxonomy): Bacteria > Patescibacteriota > Minisyncoccia > Phycocordibacterales > 2-02-FULL-43-11 > 2-02-FULL-43-11. The sequence goes on along the minus strand of CAZYRJ010000011.1, from coordinate 5,855 downwards.
GCAACTGTCATGAATCTTTTATATCTCATCGTCATGATAATAGGGCTAAAGTTCGTATTCAATAAGGTCAAGGCCATGGGGCGTCTTTTGAAGATGGATTAGAGATAGTGTTGAGCGGTAAAGGGTGCGGTTTGAGTCTGGTAAGGCTGGTGAACCGGTTTGTTTTATGGTATCTTTGATTTTCCTAGAGCCTAGTGCCTAAGGCCTGGTGCCTAGTAGCTCACGCGGGGTAGAGTAATAGTAATTCGCAAGGCTCATAACCTTGAGATGCGCGTGCAATTCGCGCCCCCGCAATCCAGAAATTTTTGAGAATACAAAAATTTGCGATGCTTCCGCTTTCAGCGAGGTCCCGCAATGGGTGAAAAAGGGAGTCCTTTAAAGACTCCCTTTTCCAGTTTCTTTCTTCAGATTCCATTTTTGTGTGGATAAAATCACATACACAACACTGTTGCTATAGCAACAGTGTTGTGTATGCCACCTATACTGTAAAAACGAATCGTTATGCTCGGGTCTGTTGGACCGCTGCAATCGCGTATTTTTTGTCACGCGATTTATCGCGTGTGGACGAAGTGATTTTCTTCTTAAGATTGACAGGTGGCGAGCGAGGAGTAATGTGAATACTAGAACAAACAACAATGGAGGATAAATGATTTCCGGAATTGAATTTGGACAAATGTGTTTGGATGTTTGCCGCCTTCATCAGTTGTATCCCAAGAGGCCGGATAAAGCTTTCAGAAAAGAGCCGCCGGGTACACCTTACGGTGTTCACCCAGTATTTCTGGCCACCCTAATCATGCAGGAGCCCAATCTCGCTGAGGATGAGAGGATTCTAGGGGCGAAAGTTCTTTTGGGACACGACTTAAAAGAAGATACCACAGCCGAATTGCCAGTCTGGTGCCAGGTGCCGGAGGTGCTTAGTTTGATAGACGAACTGACATTTAAATCGGAAGAGGATCAGTTGGTTGTTATGTGGAACCGCAGCCCAAAGGCTATTTTTTACAAAACCTGGGACAATGTCGGCAACCTAATAGCTGTTTCTCATAAGCTTCCAGCAAGGATTATGCAAAGGAAGGACTGTGTTAGAAGGCAACTGCTTTGGGTTGAGGAACGTTGCCCTGGATTAGAAATAGTTAAAATCGGATGGGGTTTGCTGGGAGAATCGCCGTGTTTAGTCAAGCTCGCCGATAGGGAATAACACTCAAACTAGGCCAGCAAAGAGCTGGTTTTTTTGATTTTTTCTTTTTCTCCGCTTGTTCTATAATCCAATTTATGAAGTTGAGGATTGGGATTTTGATTGTTGGTTTGGCGGCCATTGGAGGGATATTTTGGCTGGCGACAAAAAATGTTACTTTTTTCGGTGCGAAGAAAGTTTCGCCTCAATCAGGCCCCATCGGCGTTGTGTCTAAAATAGAGGGGGAGTTGTCTTCTCCGACCGCTTCTACTTTAGAGATAGACACTGTCCAAAATGATAAAATCGCCTCAGCAACTACCGCCGTAGCCTCTTTGCCTAAAGCGGAAAACGCCACTCACAAGAAAGATGTTGCGATTATTAAAGAAGTAAAGCCTGCTACTAGCGAGGTTGTGGCCACCTCGTCCAAAATAACACAAATTATTTCCGTACCAACGGCAAAACCCGTACCGACCGCGTCATTCAATTTCGACAAAACTTGGCGCGATGCTATCGTCAATCCGCTTTGTTCCGGTTTCGGCTATTCAAGCGGAAGCGGCGTGATCATCGACAAACGCGGGGTTGTATTGACAAATGCCCACGTCGCGCAAAGTTTTTTGTTCCATAACTGGCCGGATCCGGCTTTATACGATTGCTCTATCAGGATCGGTTCACCGGCTCAAGCTCGATATCGTGCCAAGATTTTATATATTCCGGATCGGTATATCGAGGAGGATATTAATGGTTGGTATAGCACGAGCGATGCCAATTATATCTATGGAAGGAAAGATTATGCTCTGCTTTATATAACGGAGCGCACGGATCCTACGGCCAAGTTACCTGCGGAGTTTACCTACCTGCCCCCTTATATCGAATCAGCCGCACCGAAAGCATCCTTCGGTTATTTAATAGGTTACCCCGCCAGTTATTTAAGCGAAGAGAGTTTGCTCAGGTATCTTTACATGCTTTCATCGCCTGTCTTTATCAATGAGGTAAAAAGCCTTGTCGGCGGAACGACGGGTGATGTTATTTCCTTCAAGGGCTCGATTGCCGGACAGCACGGCTCTTCAGGAGGCGCTTTCATTAACCAAAAAGGCGAAGTAGCGGCTCTTATCACTTTTTTCGATCAAGGCGGGCAGGGTACCAGCACTAGCGATAATATCTTGAATGCCACAACACTGGATTACATCGATCGGGACATTAAGGCTGATACGGGGCTATCGCTAAAAGAATTTCTTGAGCAAGGGGATTTCGCCCGTAAAGCCGATGAATTATTAGCCAATAAGCTCGTGGATTACCGCCGCCGATATGCCGAAGTGTGGCGGAAAAATCAAGATATAATTCTGCCCGGCGTAATTTATGACTCGCCTACGTATTGATTTCACGAAAAGGTGAGGCTTTTGCTTTATTGAGCTATAATTACGGAGAATTATCAATACTCCAAATCTCATGAAAAAAATCACGCTTTTTCTTGCCACGGGGTTAGGTTTAGGATTCGCTCTGCTAACTTATGCCGCTACGCCCGCGGTAACAACGTTTCGAGCCACCCAAAGCTACGTCAACAGTAACGCTCCGATAGGTTTTTCATGGGTCGTGCAAAATGGCGGTGCGGCCATATTGAACATCAATTGTCCGAGCGGAGTAAAGCTCCAGGCCATGTCTGGCGATAGTAATTCATGTAATGTTGATCAAAGTCTCGGCGAATACGGCTCGGGCGGTTTGGATCTTATCGCGACCAATGTAAGCGGGACGGCCAAAACCATATCGGCCACTTTGACGCCCAAAGACGCGAGTGGCACTAGTTATGCATCATTAGCCCAGACGGTTTATGTTACTGTCGGTTTTGACCCCGAACCCATAACGAGTTTGGCATTGAATCTGAGCGGGGACAGCGTTGAAAGTTTCGCACCTGTAGCTTTTACCTGGACGAGTCGGGGGACGACCGGTATGAACGTTATGTTGGTTTGCAACAGCTCGGTTGTCGCCAGTTCAACCTCGCCGAATGTTTCCTCTCTCCCATGCGATCAAAAAGCCTTTACCAACGATTTGGCTAAATCGGGAAGTCTGACGCTGACTTTTTATAATTCAAGGCAAGACAGTGCTAAGATCAAATTATACTTCTGGCCAGCGATGGAATCGGGTGTTTATGACGGAGCTCATGGGAAAGCTGTCGAGCTCACGATAAAACCCTACCGGCCAGATGTCGCGTCAGTAACCGAGCTTTCGGCTGATCCGACGAGGATACTCAGTACGGGTAGCACTACCGTTTCGTGGCTGATTAAGAACGCCGCGGGTGTTAACCTCAAGAGCACGTGTCTCAGCGACGTGACGTTTGTCGTTTATCAAGACGACGTGCGTCGGGAATCATCCTGCGGGCAATTGCTTTTCGGTCAGGCTCTCGGCACTATTGGGTCGACCTCCGTAAAAATAATAAACGGGATGGATGTACCGCGAACTGTGCCACTTGAGGTCTTACCCCAAATGGGCGATGGCAGTTACGATGCCCAGTTGTCCAAGACAGTGTCGGTTTTCGTCGAAGCAAGGTCCGCAAAGGTCCTGCCTTCATTGCTGTCGTCGGTTTTGCCGACCAATCCGGCCGGACAAGTTGCGCCGCGACAAGTTATTTCCACGTATCAAAAAGCAGTCAATGCCTATAAGTTCGTCCGTTATATGGAAAAAGGAGCGAGGGGTGAAGACGTTAAAGCATTGCAGGCCTACCTCAAAAATTTCGCCGACATCTATCCCGAAGGTTTGGTAACCGGTTATTTCGGCCTCGCCTCGGAAAAGGCCGTGCAACGATTTCAGCTTAAATATGGTTTGGCTAAAAAAGGAGATGCCGGATACGGGGTAGTCGGCCCTAAGACGAGGGCGAAACTGAATGAGGTACAATAAAAAGCAGTTTGTGTACAAGTTGCATTCTTTCTTTATCGAACTGCTGATATACTCTACTATATGTCTAAAGCAGATTTGAAGCTAAAGGCTCTTACACTCAGAAAGAACGGTAAAAGTGTCGGTGATGTAATGAGGGAACTCGGTATCTCGAAAAGTACCGCCAGTTCCTGGTGCAGAGAAGTTAAGCTTACTCTCGCACAGAAGGAAGCCTTACGCGCCAAGGCAGTCATAGCTGGACATAAAGGACGAATTTTGGGTTCGGCAACGAACCATCGGAAAAAGTTGGATATGATTGCGAAAAATTTTGTCGAAGCGCGCAAAGCTATTGGAAAAATCACGCGAAGGGATTTATTAATTGCAGGAACAGCGCTTTATTGGGGTGAGGGATCTAAGAGTGAGAGAACGTCTGGTTTCGTGTTCGTTAATTCTGATCCGACGATGGCGCTATTCATGAAAAGATTTTTGGAAAAAGTATTTGATTTGCCTGCAGACCGGTTTTTGTGTACGGTACAAATAAACGAAATCCACAGAACTCGTATAGATGCGGTGTTGATTTTTTGGTCTAAATTGCTACAATTGCCGCCCCAACAGTTCACAAAGCCCTATTTTGTAAAAGTTAAACCAAACAAGGTTTATGACAATTACGAGAATTATTACGGTGTGTTTAGGTTGAAAGTTAGGAAAAGTGGAGAGCTTAAGCAGAAGATTTTAGGTCTGATAAGTGCTTTGAAAAATAATTTGCCGGGGTAGCTTAAGTGGTTCAAGCAATCGTTTCATAAGCGATAGAGTGTGGGTTCGAGTCCCACCCCCGGCATCATTGATCTGTACCCCATAAAGTAGACACTTTGTTACAGAGAGTAATTCTCGCGCTCGACACAAAAGCCAAATGTCAAGTGAAAATTGAACATGCGGCTCTTGTATGGTGGCCGCCTTGTGATATACCTAATCCAGCAAAACCGTTCCCAAACTTATGAAGATCGTTAGGTATGCAGTTGTTCTTCTCATCGCCAGCGCGGCTATTCGGCCCGCCCAAGGCCAAAGCACTAACTCCCAGTTTATCAAGTTCGCCAAGGCTTATCTTGTGCCTCGAACTGATGTCATCGGCACGTTAACTAAGCCGACCAACGAAATGTCGACATTTGCGGAGACCGGCCTCAGGCTTTCCGCTGACAATAAGAGGCCGCCTCTTAGGCTTGACGGAGTCCCGCCATTCGCGGAAGTGCCGCCGGATCTTCTCATAAAAAAAGAGAACGCCAGCGAGCTGAACTTTGTCGAAGATGCCATTGACCGCGGAGAGATGGTTACCGGGATCTTTCGCGGCGGACGCGACAGGGGAAGGGACAGTTTTACCCTAAGAATGAAGGAACTCGGTCCACGGAGTCACTTAGATTGGTTCGTGGACAATACGTATCCTGCCCATGCGGGCAATATCGGAAAAGATGAGTGGGTGGTAGGTTTCAAATTCACGATAACTCCGAAGCCGAACAAGAAATGGCGGTCCCGTTGAGGGCCGCTTTTTTGATTGCCAGAGCCGCCAAAATCTGTTAAATTCCTTGTTATTGCGGCTGTAGATCAACTGGCTAGATCGTTCCCCTGTCACGGGAAAGGTTGCGGGTTCGAGTCCCGTCAGCCGCGTCAAAGAGATTTTACCCATTGAACCCTTTAGCTAAGGGGATTGTTTGGTTCTGACTTGCTATACTTTTGGCATGGAAAGGATTCCTGAAGAAAATTCACTGGATTCATTGGAGGGGATAGACCAAAAGGGTATTGATAAAAATGAAATCGAAAGAGGTGA
>CAZYRJ010000010.1:22691-25424 GCA_964649625.1 uncultured Candidatus Saccharibacteria bacterium | reverse complement strand
ACCGGCTGACCGTCCAACTTGAGGTCGGTCGGAACGCCGCCCCGCACCTTAAAGGTCAGCTTAGCACCCTCGTTCGGTTTAACCCCGCTTTTCAACGCGAGTTCTTTTGCCCGTTCTTTATACTTCTCGACCGCGGAGATTTTCGGCACGCCCTGATTCTCAACGGCATTTTGCCTGAAAACCGGCGGATTTCCATTTTTTGCGTCTTCGGCATGAAGAGAGGTGGCCTGTTCGAGAGCGGTCGCGGTCGAGGCAACAGCAATAGCAATCTTGAATCTGTCCCACCAACTGCGCTTCGGCTTGATCCGATTATCAGGAACTGCCGCTTCCGGCCTATCCCCCACGTTATGAGTTATCTCAACCGGCAATTCTTCGCTGTCTTCAAAATCAACCGATAATTCTTGGCTAGCCGGCTCGTCGGCTTCCTGGTTCAGCTCCTGACGAAGCTTGGTTAGTTCGCTTTTTGGCCCCGTCTCGTCCGCACTGTAGCGCCTTATCCTTTTATCGAAAACTTCCATTTTTCCCTCCGGAGTGTCTTGGGCAGGCACCTCAAGGGATTTCTTTTCAATGTTATGCAGTTGTGGATATATAGATTATTAAAAAATATGTCTCAGCCTCCCGTATTGTACACCTCGGCCAGTTTTTGAGCACGAACAATAGAAAACTTGGCAGGATTTTGGAAGAAAAAAAACGCTAAAAGGCGGTCAAAACCCTAGGGCCTTCTTCGGTTATGGCCACGGTATGTTCAAAATGGGCGCTTAAACCGCCATCCACCGTTTTATAGGTAAAACCATCCGCTGACAGGTAGATCTTTTCGTTACCGGCGTTCAGCATCGGCTCGATGGCAATGACCAAACCCGGTTCAAGCCGCATACCCACGCCGGCTCTGCCGTAATTGGGGACGAACGGCTCTTCGTGGACGGCATGGCCAACACCGTGGCCTGCCAGTTCCCTGATGATACCGTAACCGAAAGGCTTTACGTATTTTTCGATGGCAAAACCGATATCGCCTACCGCATTGCCGGGACGCGCGGCATCAATCCCTTTCTGGAGAGATGCCCTGGTAACCTTGAGCAGTTTCTCCGCCGCTTTGGTGATCTTGCCGACCGGAACAGTTACAGCCGAATCGGTATAAAGCCCCTTGTGAATGATGCCCGCGTCGAGACTGACAACATCCCCTTCTTTGAACGTCCGCGGGTTCCTCGTCGGTTCGCCATGAACTACTTCGTCATTTACCGAAACACAAATGGAGGCCGGGTAACCCTCCTTATCGTATTTGCCCTTGTGACCCAAAAAAGCCGGCTTGTCCCCGTTCTTTTCAATGTATTCTAAAGCCAACTTATCCAACTGAAGTGAAGTGGCCCCAACAACCGTCTTTTCGGCCAATAGAACGAGAAGTTCAGCCAAACGCCGACCGCCCTCCCGAAGCAGCCTAATTTCTTCTTTTGTCTTAAGCCTGAGCATTATTTAATAAGAGTACCAATGAACGGCTTACCGTCAAGGTAATGCTTGATATTGTCGATATCCCGGCCGTTCATGAATACGACCTCGATCTTCAAGGCTTCGGCGTTCCTGGCCGCCACCGGATCGAAAGGAGAATTGAGGCCGGGCTCCCATTTATCCGGGATTATTTTCCTGAACACCTCCCAGCTCACCTGTTCCAGCTTTTTCGCGTCCGGAAAGCTCCTGGGGTCTTTGTCGTACACATAATCTATATTCGAAAGGTTGATCAATCGAGATGCGCCCACCACCCTCGCCATCTCGACGGCATCGTAATCCGTGCTCCAACCGGGCTTCCAGCCGGCGGCAACGACCACGGGCTTGACCGCGCCCTTCAAACCCTCGGGGTCGGTGATGACTTCCGGGTGAGCCAGGTCGCCCAGAATAATGCGCATGAGCTGGCCATTTAGGCGGGTCACATGGATGCCGACCCAATCGTTCTCCTCGGCGTCCCGAATGCCGAGTTCCTTAGCGGCAGCCTGATATCGGCGGCAGATCTTGCCTCCCCCGGTTATTAGAACGAAACGGCTCCCTTTGGCCGCTTTTGCTTTGATAAAGTTGGTGAAATTCTTCAAAAAGGCCGTGTCGATCTCATCGGGAACCATGAGCGAACCACCGAGCGATATTACCGTCGTATCTGTCGCCATTATAGTCCGAGGGCCTTAACGATGTCCGTGTGAACGGCTTCCGGAGTTTGTTCGCCGTTTATCTCTACCACACGACCGTAACTTTTAAACAACGCGATGGCTGGACCCGTGTGCTTCCGATATTCATCGAGGCGGAATTTGATCTTTTCGACGTTGGCATCGAGCCCGTCGGAGCGGCCCCTGAGCTGAAGGCGCTTTAGAACCTCTTCATCGCTCACCTGGATATCGAAAACTAGATATTCTCGATGGAGCCAAGTTACGACCTCATTGAAAAGTTCCGCCTCAGACTTCTTGCGGCCGGTGCCTTCGAAAATCAGACCGTCTTCCGGCTTAACCCCGAAAAGCGCCTCCTCGAAAATATAAGAAGCGAACCAGTGCGGCATAAGAAGGCCCTGGTCGTACTCCTCCCGAACCCGTTCGCCGAGCCAGTCTTCTCTCTGGCGCAGTTCCCTAAACTTGTCGCCGGAAGAAAATATCTTGTACCCGGTCTCCTTCGATAACAACCCGGCCTGCATGCCTTTGCCGCTTCCCGTTTTGCCCATCATTAAGATGGTCTTAACATTTTTTATTTCCATGGCTATGTGTT